>NZ_CP045292.1:2233063-2552072 GCF_009363055.1 Flavobacterium haoranii
AACAGCTACATACACCAAACATTTAGATTTTGATAATACTAATAATGGAAGATACCCTCAAGGCGATTTAGTTGAAGCAAGTGATGGAAAGTTATACGGAATGACTTATCAAGGAGGAGCCAATAATTATGGCGTTTTGTTTTCTTATGATGTTGTAACAGCTACATACACCAAACATTTAGATTTTGACGGGACAAACAATGGTAGTGTTCCTCTTGGTAGTTTAACAGAAGCTAGTGATGGAAAATTATATGGGATGACTGGTTTTGGTGGTACAAATAATTATGGCGTTTTATTTTCTTATGATGCCATAACCGCTACTTACATCAAACATTTAGATTTTGACGGAACAAACAAAGGAAGTAATCCTGGTGGCAGTTTAGTTTTAGCTAATGATGGTAAATTCTATGGAATGACAGCTACAGGAGGCGCAGCTAATAATGGAGTATTATTTTCCTATAATGTTTTAACAGCAACTTATACTAAACATTTAGATTTTAATGGTTATGCTAACGGAAGTAATCCTTATAGTAGTTTAGTTGAAGCTGTTGATGGTAGGTTCTATGGAATGACTAATTCAGGAGGTGCCAATAATATGGGTGTTTTGTTTTCTTATGATTATGTAACAGCAACGTTTACCAAGCATTTAGATTTTGACGGAGCTAATAATGGAAGTAATCCCAGAGGAAATTTAGTAGAAGCTAGTGACAGTAAATTCTATGGAATGACTATTTCAGGAGGCGCTAATAATGGGGGCGTTTTGTTTTCTTTTGATCCTGTAACAGCAACGTTTACCAAGCATTTAGATTTTGATGGAATTAATAATGGTAGTAATCCTTTAGGTGGTTTAGTTAAAGCTTTTGATGGTAAGCTATTCGGAATGACTATTAATGGAGGTTCCAATGGTGCGGGCGTTTTATTTTCTTATGATGCTATAACAGAAACATACACTAAGCATTTAGATTTTGATGGTATTAATTTTGGAAGATATCCTTATGGTAGTTTAGTTGAAGCTGTTGATGGTAAATTCTATGGAATGACTACTTCAGGAGGTGCTAATAATAGGGGTGTTTTATTTTCCTATGACGCTGTAACCGAAACATACACCAAGCATTTAGACTTTGACGGGACAAATAATGGGGGCTATCCTAATGGTAGTTTAATTGAAACCACTGATGAAAACTTATATGGAATGACTTCTTCAGGAGGTGCCAATAATATGGGTGTTTTATTTTCTTATAACCCTATAACAATGACGTACACCAAACATTTAGATTTTAACACAACTAATAACGGAAGTAATCCTCTTGGCTCCTTACTTGAGGGGAATAACGGAAATTTATATGGAATGACCACTAATGGTGGTACAAACGATAAGGGTACACTATTTGAATACAATCCAGCAACAGATGTTTTTACTAAAAAACTAGATTTCAATGGTGCAAATGGTGCAAATCCGCGATATGGAGCATTAATCGAAGTTAAAAAAGCGGTTATTTGGACCACTGCAAACGAATGGTCAAATGTTGTAGGGCCAACAATCGACGATGTAACCATTATTGAAGGCGATTTAGCTGTTGGTACCGATTTTGGCGATTTCTCAGCAAAATCGTTAACCATTAGAGCAGGAGGAAGTTTAGTTATAGAACCAGGTCATGTAGTAACGGTGAATGCACACATTACAAATCTAGCCACTGAAGCTGATTTTGTAGTTGAAAGCGGCGCTAATTTGGTACAATTAAAAGACTTTCAAAACGAAGGAACTGCAACCGTTAAAAGAGAAAGTGCTCCTATTGTTCGTTTAGACTATACGGCTTGGGGAGCACCAGTAGAAGGACAAAATTTATTAGATTTTTCACCTCAAACCTTACCAAATCGTTTTTATACCTACGATTATACAGGAACTACAACCCCAACAGCTTGGATTCCAGTAGCCGATCCTAGTACTACTAATTTTGAACCTTCTCATGGTTATTTGTTACGCGCACCAAATACTTGGTCGTCATCGGTTTATACGCCTTATCAAGGAGAGTTTATTGGAAAACCAAATAACGGAAGCTTTCAAAATACAGTTGGAGTTGGCTATAATTTATTAGGAAATCCATATCCATCACCACTTAGTGCCGATGCATTTTTAACTGCAAACGCTGCTTTAGGAGCAAGTTCGTTGTATTATTGGACACATGCTGTGCCACAAAACGGTGCTTATGTGCCGCAAACTAACTATGCAAGTTATAACCTTTCGGGAGGAACTGCAGCTATAGCTGGAGGCGCACAACCCGAAGAGTTTATTCAAGTAGGGCAAGGGTTTTTAATCAATATTGCTACTGCAGGGCAAGCTCAGTTTACAAACGCACAAAGAAGCGATAATAGTAACAATCAGTTTTTTAGAACTACTACAACTAATGTAGATCGTTTTTGGTTGGGATTACGAACTGATAATGCAAGTTACAACCAAATGTTAGTTGCCTATATAAATGGCGCTACAAACGGAATTGATTTAGGTTACGATGCAAAATTGTTAACCAATGGGAATAGTCATTTGTCATCACTAATCAATAATGAAAATTATGTAATTCAAGGACGAAATTCAGTTTTCGAAGTCAATGATGAGGTTCCGTTAAGTTTCACTGCAGAACAATCGGGAATGTTTACAATTTCATTAGATGCCGTAGAAGGAATTTTCGATTCACAAGACATTTTACTTTGGGACAAACAATTGAATATTTATCACAATTTACAAACAAATAATTATTCGTTTACAACAAACGCAGGAACTTTTAATAATCGTTTTTCGGTAGTTTACAATAGTATGTTAAGCAATCCAACATTTAACGAAGCTGCTATTTTGGTTTATAAAAACAATGAGCATTTAATAATTAGTTCCAATAATGAAACCCTTCAAAATGTAAAAGTATATGATATTCAAGGGCGATTATTGGTTCATAAACAAGAAATAAATACTTCAATGGTAACAATTTCAGAAATCAATGCTAAGAATCAAGTGTTATTAGTAGCTATTCTAACTGATAATGGTAGCGTAACAAAGAAAATAGGGTTTTAAATAAGTATAACTATAAAATTAATAATTATGAAAACAATTTTTGCAGGATTTTTATTATTTATTACTGTACAAATAGGTTTTGCACAAGGAACTGTATGTGAAAATTCATATATCCATTTTGATAAATTTTTTGGGACTTCTTCTTCAGCTAAAGATATAGAATCTCCTTTGGATATTCCAGTACGGAAAGCAGGCTTTAATTACGGAACCGATAATAAAGGCAACGAAATGGCAGTAATACATATATGGGGCGAAGGTGGCACA
This sequence comes from Flavobacterium haoranii, assembly GCF_009363055.1. Lineage (NCBI taxonomy): Bacteria > Pseudomonadati > Bacteroidota > Flavobacteriia > Flavobacteriales > Flavobacteriaceae > Flavobacterium > Flavobacterium haoranii. The sequence continues at coordinate 2,236,392 of NZ_CP045292.1, forward strand.
GATGAGCAACCTCATTATTATTTATCTCTAATATTTTCAAAATCACAATTAAGTAAAAAAGGAATTATAAAAATACCATTAATTGATAGTTGGAGCGGAAGCGGCTTTGGTTCTTCGGGTTTAGATGCCAAAGGTAGCGGAATTGTAAAATTTAAACATATATACGACTATGGCGCCGCACAGTGGACAAATTGGGGAGGCCATAAAAAAGGTAATTCTGAAGGCGAAATTATTATAGAAGTAAAAGATGAAAATACAATCTGTGGAAGTGTAACTTTCAAAACTTATGCAGATGGTTCATCACTCAACCCTGACTATTATTCTCAAGGTTCTGTTAAAAATTTTATAGCTAAAAAAATAGAGGAATAGTTATGAAAAAACAAATTACATTTATAATTTTTGTATTTACAATATTATCCACAAATTCTTTTGCTCAATTTCTAACAGTTTATTCTGGAAAAGAAGGAACTACTATAGTTAAAGGTCAAGGAACAGCTAATGGAGGTACTTATACCTATGAGGCAACTATTAAGAGTAAGTTTGAAGCAAAAATTTTAGGAGAATTTTGGATATACTTATCAATTCCTGAATTTAAAATTACAGGATTTAATTATAAAGGTAAAGATGCAGCATATTTTGTAGATTCAAGTTTTCCAATTTCTCTTAAAGGAAATTTTCAATCTAAAATATCTGGAGATTATAGATTAAGTGATGGAATTAACACTAGAATAGCCGGAAATTCATTTGTTGAAGGAGGTGTTGGTCAAAGTATGGATATGATTACATTTATAGACATAGATAATGATAACAAAACAGCCCTAAAGCAATATTTAAATGGAGATAAAAGTAAACTAGCAAACATTAAAGCTCAGTTAAGTAAATTAAGCTTAAAAAATGATTATTTCGAAGAACTCTCAGCTATCGGAAGATTAATTGATAAAAAAATTCAAAATGAGAATCAAATCAAGTATCTACAAAAACAAGAAAATACGGTAGATAATAAAACCACCAAAATTTCAAATACTAGTGATGATTTTTGGAATGGATCTGCTTCTAACTCGAGTTCAACCATCACATCTACCCAAACGAAACAAAATAGCAATAAAACAAGGACATCAACAAACACATCGGGTTTAACTTCAAAGCAAATAAAAGCACATGAAGATTTTAAACAAAAGCAACAAGAGCAAATGCAATACATGCAAGCTAAAATCTCTGAAAGTCGTCAAAATGCTCAGAATATTCAAAATGCCGCAAATGCAACTGAAATGGCATGGAAAAACGGGAACTACATACAAGGAAGTTCTTATTTAGCTAACGAATATGCACGACAAGGCAATGAATCAGCTGCTTATGGAACAATTGCTGTAGGTGTAGGATTAGATATTTATAGCTCAATAAAAGCTGATAGAGAAAGAAAAAAAGCACAAGAAGCGCAACAAGCCCAAATTGAAGCTGAAAAAAAACGCGTTGAGGCTGAAAAGAAAGCCTACTTAGAAAGTCTTGTTAAAAAAAGACGATTAGTGTTAACAGATATTTTAAAATATAAATATCCAAAATATTCTGATGATTATGGAAGTACAGCTTACTTTTATTGCTTTTACATGACTGATGTAAATGTTGGAGAATGGACTCCGGAAGTTGGTATAACCCAAGTATTTGAAATTCCTAAATATAGAGACAATACTTGGCCTTTTCAGGAAGCAACAGAAAATAAATTGAACCCATATCACAAAAATCCCGTTAATCTTATTGGCGGTTTCAAAAGTTATGAAGAGGCAGCACAATCATTAACTAAACTTACCACAACATTTTCCGAAACTGGAGTAGCACTTACATTAATTGATCTTTCTAAAGATTTTCCTAATAATACTAATGTTATTAGTAATGATTCAAAAAGTAGTGCTGAACAAACCGACTTTTGGGGAAATCCAGCAGAAACAAAGAAAACGAATACTAAATCTAACAAGAATTCAAGTTCATCCAATAAAAAAACAAAAGAAGACGATTTCTGGGGAAAATCAATAAAAGACTAAAAATTAATGAATGACAAACATGAAAAAATTATTATTTAGCTTGTTTATAAGTTTAACACTTGTTTCAACAATTCACGCTCAAGATGCCTTAGCTAAAATTGAATATGGAAATGCTGATGAAGCTTACCAAAAAGGTGAATATAAAAAGCTTTAGAACATTTAGATAAGATAAAAAAGCATCTTGGTGGTACAAATGCAACAGTTATGTATCTTGAAATATTAACAAGCTACTATGCTTTGCCTTATTTCTTGGAAGATAATGATGTTAAAAATTATTTAGATTATTCAAAATATGATTTAGATAATTTCAATTATTTAACGCAAATAAGAACAATGGCTTATTTAGCTTCACAAGGAAAAACATTTAAACCTTCTGAAGTTGAAAATAAGACCCCGGTAATTAATTTCTTAACAGAAAGTGGATTAAATGAAGCCTTGACTGTTCAAAAAATAACGAAATTAACTAAAACCTACATTTCAAAATTTAGCAAGTCTGCTCCGTTAGAAAAAATAAAAGAGATAAGAGATATTCAAAAAAAATAGATCCTTCAGCAATAGCAATAGAATTAATAATAGAAGGATTATATGCCATTGAAAATAAAGAATGGGACAACGGTATTTCTTTAATAAATAAAGCTTGTGAAGCTGGAAATAAATTTGCCGTTATAAAAGCTCGTATTCTTAAAGCTAAAGATATGATACTAAATCATAGGGACGAAATTGTTCAAAACATCTTAAATAACATGGTTTTGGTAGAAGGAGGAACATTTAAAATGGGAAATAATCAATATAAAAATCAAAAAGAGCACAATGTCATCTTAAGTAATTTTAACATCAATAAATATGAAGTCACCAATTTAGAATATTATGCTGTAGTAGGTGGAGTAGAAGAAGAAGGAATGCATAATTATTTTTTAAAATATTACAACTTTCCTATTGAAATCACTACTAGATCTGTCATAGAAAAATTTATAAAAGAACTAAATCAATTAACCAATAGAAATTTCATTTTACCTACTGAAGCACAATGGGAATATGCTGCACGTGGTGGAAATATGACTCAAAATTATCAATATTCAGGAAGTAATAATGTTAATGAAGTAGCCTTTTTTGAGAACGAAGAAAAAACTACAAAGCTAGTTGTAGGAGGAAGTAAAAAACCAAATGAACTTGGCCTGTATGATATGAGTGGTAACATAACGGAAATTTGTCAAGATTTATATGATGAAAAATTTTATAATTCAAGTAACAACGCTAAAGACCCTATATGTACTAAAACTAAATTTGTTGAGGTCGTTGAAAGTTCAGTCGAACAAGTTACAAATGTTTTTGGGATGCCAAAATCAAGTACCTATAGTAATATTCATGAACTTAAACCAGAAGCAAAAACATCAGCGGGTATAGTAGGCCGTTTTGGGGTAAAAAATATAAGTGACAGATCTTTTATTTTTTGCTTATCATCTAAAAGTGCAACTGCAAGGGTAGGCTTCCGTTTAGCAGAAAAATTACCTTCAGAATAATTTTAAAAAAGATTTTATGAAAAGATACTTAACAATTATAATCATTATTATATTATTTGCTTCAGAAAGCCATGCTCAAGATGCCTTAGCCAAATTAGAGTATCAAGATGCCGAAACCGCTTATCAAAATGACAATTACAGTAAAGCTCTAGAACATTTAGAAGCTACAAAAAAACTGTTAGGGAGTACTAATGCTACTATTATGTATCTAGAAATTTCAGCAAAAGATAAATTATTAAATACAAACAATACTTCCAGTTATACCCATGAAAGTTTAAAACAACTTTGTAATGATAATAATTTTTCATTAATAACATTTTATTTTGATGTAACCAAGTCTATTTATCCAGCAGTTGGGGGTATAAATGAAACACAATATGTAGAGTTTATTATAAAAGCTGGAAATCAATCAGGAATGTCAAACATTAATAAAGAAGAATTAATGTATCAGGCACTAACAGAAGCAGCAACAGAAGTAAAAACTTCTGCGGATACTCATATAAAAAAAATAATAGAAAAGCATAATCTCAAACGAAGTACCAATAATTCATCAGAAATTGATTTAATTGAAAAGTTAGTAAGTTTAGACAAGTTGAGTAAAAAATACCTAAAGAATTTTCAAAACACCGCACCATTAGATAAAACAAAGGTAGTATACGAAATTCAACAAAAATTGCAACCTAGAGTTATAGAATCGGATGCTATTATTCAAGGGTTAAAAGCTATTAAAGCAAAACAATATACAAATGCTATTATACTCTTAGAAAAAGCATGTAAAGCTGGAAATGAATTTGGATGTATGAAAAGAGAAGAAGCATACTTATGGGATCAAATTACCAATCATAAAGATGAAATTATACAAAACTTAGTAAATAATATGGTATTGGTAGAAGGAGGTACTTTTGTTATGGGTATGGAAAGATATGATAATGATAATAAAACACCTCATAGTGTTACACTTACCGACTTTTATATTAACAAGTATGAAGTTACGCGTTTAGAATGGATGGCGGTTATGGAAGAAGTAGAAACAGATGGGAATAATAAATGTTATGATTGTCCTAAAGTAAGTAGCCGATATGAAATTTTAACATTCATTGATAAATTAAACGAAAAAACAGGTAGAAGCTTTATTTTGCCTACAGAAGCACAATGGGAATTTGCTGCAACAGGTGGAAATGAATCGGAAGGTTTTGAATTTGCTGGAAGCAATAATAAAGAAGAAGTATATGTAATAATGTACTTAAATGGAAAAGGTATAACAAGTGTCGGATCAAAAAAACCAAATGAATTAGGTTTATATGATATGAATGGTAATGTAAATGATATGTGTTTAGATTTTTATGATGGAGATTTTTACAAAAAAAGTAAAAACAGCATAAATCCGATTTGCAATCAAATTAAAAATTGGGACAAAAAAAATATGAGTTAGATTCAAAAGGATACATTAAGGGAGTAGATAAAACTTTATATGGTAAATTTAAATTTTCGATAAGAGGAACTACTAAATCAAAAGTAAGATTAAAAACTGAGGAGGCAATTAAAAGTGTAATTGGTTTCCGTTTAGCAGAAAATCAGTAAAAAACAAAAGCCATCGTTTAGATGGCTTTTGTTTTATGTAGAAATGAAATTATTTCTTCTCCCAAGTATTGTTGTTTAAATCAACATCAGCCATTAAGCCACTTGGATCAATTACAATCGCTTTAACGCCTTTTTTAGCTATTTCGAAGGTAAATGTAGGATAAGCCCAATCCCATCCTTTTAAAACCGTTCTTTCAATTGGAAATGGATTTGGTTTTTCCCAACGCATTAACGTGTTTGGAATGTAAAACGATTCTTGCGTGCCATCTTCATATACCACAAGTAAGTCTATTGGCATTGGCATTCTACCAATTCTTTCCAAAGTTACTTTTGTTGCATTATTTTCTTCAGAAACATTTTTTACACCATAATCAATTGTATTGGTAGTTTGTGTCCAATCTACTAAATACCAATCTAAATTTGCTCCCGATACCTTCTCTGCTGTTCTTTTAATATCATTTGGTGTAGGATGCGTAAATTTATAATCGTAGTAGTAACGTTTTAAAGTTTTCATTAAATTTTCTACACCAATTACATATCCTAGTTGCGATAAAAAGATTTCACCTTTACTGTAAGCGCCAATTCCATAAGACATATTATAATCATAACGATCTGCATGAGTAGAAAGTGGTTGTTCTTTTCCGCTTTTTATTAAATAACGGTAACCTTGGTAAGCTCCTTCAAACGGATTAACTTCTTCACCTTCTTTTTTCTTAGAAGGTAAAACTTGTTCCATTGCTAAATCTGAAATAAATGAAGTAAAACCTTCATCCATCCATTCGTGTTTACTTTCGTTTGAAGCTAAAATATGTTGGAACCAAGAATGTGCAAATTCATGAGCGGTAACACCCACTAAGCTACCATAACTTCTGTTTCCAGTAATTAAAGTACACATTGCATATTCCATTCCACCATCGCCACCTTGAACAACAGAATATTGTTTGTATGGATATTGACCAACAGCTTTATTGAAAAACTCTAATAACTCTATAGTTTTTGGCTGTAATTTTTTCCAGTTTTCAATGTTTTCTTTCTTGTTTTTGTAGAAGAAATGTAATTCTACATTATTTGGTCCAAGAACCATATCGTGGATGTATTCATTATCTGCTCCCCATGCGAAATCATGAACATTTGGAGCTACAAAATGCCAAGTTAATGTTTTTGCTTTCTTAGGATATTTAACTTCTACACCATTATCTTGATAACCATGACCAATTTCGTTTTTATTTTGAAGGTATCCTGTTCCACCAATAGTATATTCTTTATCAAGTGTGATTTTTACATCGAAATTACCCCAAACACCATGAAATTCTCTTCCAATGTAAGGATCGGCATGCCAACCTTCAAAGTCATATTCAGCCATTTTAGGATACCATTGCGTCATAGATAAAGCCACACCTTCTTCTGAATTTCTTCCTGAACGACGCACTTGTAGTGGTACTTGTCCGTCAAAATCTAAAACAAAAGTAGCTTTTTGATGAGGTAAAATAGGTTCGTTTAATTCAACTTCTAAAACAGTACCAACTACTTTAGTTGAAGCAGTTTTTCCATTTTGAGAAAAGTTTGAAATTTTTAAATAACCAATTTCATCTGGCTTTAATGTACTAATTCTACTTTCGGTTACATCTTCAGTCCCTTTTTTAAAAGATTTTACCATTCTTTTATCTGGGTCAGAAATAGTTTGTAAACGAATATCCATTGCGCTTCCTGGTTGAAAAGCATTTGGATACAAGTGATAAAAAACTTTTTTCAGTGTATCTGGCGAATGATTTGTATAAACCAATTCTTGATGTCCTTTATATTGGTAATTTTTAACATTCATATCAACATCCATTTTGTAGTCAACATGTTGTTGCCAATAACCAGCATTTGGATTATTTTGGCTGAATCCAAAAGCTGAAAGAAGTGAAAATACGATTAATTTCTTCATTTTTTATTGTTGTTTCATCTTAAATAAAAAAACCTTCTCAATTTAGTTGTCATTTCGAGCGAATTCGAGGAATCTCATCAAACATTTAGTTCAATTAGATTCTGAACTTGGTTCAGAATGACAATTTGAGAAGGTTTTCTAAATATAAATTATTTAGACATTTGCTCAGCCATAATAATTGCATTGTAGGCATTAACAATTTTACCTGTTTTAGAAGCTTCTGAGAAATTAGCTTTATGTTGATCTTCACCTAACTTAACATCATTTTTAAGTGTTATACCACTTTCCATAATGATTTGTTTTACTTGAGCAGCAGTTAAATTAGGATAATAAGAACGAATTAATGCCGCAACACCAGCAACGTTTGGAGAAGCCATTGATGTTCCTTGTAAATATTCGTAAGATTGATTAGGTGTAGTAGCATAAATTTTCATACCTGGAGCAAAAACATCTACGTTTTTCTTACCATAGTTTGAAAATGGAGCAACCATTTTAGCACCATATTCAACATTTAAAGCACCAACAATTAATACATTGTTAGAAATTTCTGGAGCGCCATTATATGAATCTGAAGGGTATTTGTTTTCAACATCTAAATCTTTAGAATCGTTACCAGCTGCAAAAATTACTAGAACATCTTTAGATGCTGCATATTTTAAAGCATCTTGAACCCATTCTTTGTGAGGAGAAAAATATTTACCAAAAGACCCATTAATTACTTTTGCGCCATTGTCTACAGCATAACGAATTCCTAAAGCAATATCTTTGTCATATTCATCTCCGTTAGGCACTGCTCTAACAGCCATTATTTTAACATCTTTAGCAACACCGTCGCCCCCTTTTCCATTTCCTCTTACTTGAGCTACAATACCGGCAACGTGAGTTCCATGTTTTGCATCTTCTGGATTAGGTCCAATTACATTATTGTTACCATATTTAGTATCGTTGATGTCTTCTGGATTGTCACCAACTACTTTTCTACCATTAAAATCAACATTTAAATTGTAGTTTAATTGGTCATACACATAATCTACACCACCTTTAATTCTTTTATCAAAGTCTTCTTTAGAAGTATTTGATAAAATTTGAGTGAACATAGCTTTATATTGAGATAATGTAGGATCTTCAGTTTGCATCGCTTTTACATCTTCTAATGTAAAATTATCTTTCTTTAGATAATCTTTAATAGCTTTATCTGCACCAACAATCATATCGATTTGTTGTTTTGTTTGCATTACATCTGCAATGTCAGCATCTAATTCTGCTTTTGCTTTGTCGTAATCTGGTGTTCCAGGACCTTTTGCAACGATACGCGTTTTTTCTAATTGCTCATTGTTACTATCTCCAAGGAAATTCCAACCGTGAACATCATCAATGTAACCATTGTTATCATCATCTTTACCGTTGTTTGCAATCTCTTTTGGATTTGTCCAAATTTGACCCTGTAAGTCTTCATGGCGAATATCAACACCAGAGTCAACAATACCAACAATTACAGTTGTAGATTTTTTTCCTTTTAATAATTCAGCATAAGCTTTATCAACACTCATTCCAGGAACTGTATCTTTAACTAAATCTAAATGACTCCATCTTTTTAAATCATTCTCTGCTAATGGAGTAATTTTAAGAGGTTGTTGATCAACATTTTCTATAGGAGTTGAAATCATTTTAGGAGTTCCACAACTAGCCAATGCAAGGGCAACAATCGATGAAACATAAAGTGGTTTTAAAGTTCTCATTTATAAAGTTTTATGTTTTGTTTAATTTTATTTGACAAATATGAATTTATTTTGTTACAACTTAACTGCTATTTAACACTATTTTAGTATTTCATCACAGCTAAAAACTTCTTTAAGTCTAACGCCTTTTTCTGTGTTTTCAACAGTAATAATTTGGTTGTGAGCATCGTGTTCTAACCATAATAAATAATTCTCATCAGCAGCTTTTTTTAGAAATAATTCTTTCTCACCTAAAGTCAATAAAGGTCTTGTATCATAACCCATAACGTAAGGAATTGGAATATGTCCAGCAGTTGCTAATAAATCAGCCATAAAACAAATTGTTTTTCCCTTATAATTAATCATAGGAATCATTTGTTTTTCGGTATGACCATCGGCAAAGAAAATACCAAAATCTAATTCAGATGTTTCAGTAAATCCACTTTCCGGTCTTGAAATATAATGTAAATGACCGCTTTCTTGCATTGGAATTATGTTTTCATGTAAAAAAGAAGCCTTTTCACGAGCATTAGGTTTTGTGGCCCATTCCCAATGATTTTCATTTGTCCAATATCTGGCATTTTTGAAAGCAACTTCAAATCCTGTTCTGTCTTTGTTCCAATTTACACTTCCGCCACAATGATCAAAATGTAAGTGTGTCATAAATACATCAGTAACATCATCTGGATGAAAACCTTTGTCTTTTAAAGATTTTTCTAATGAATAATCACCCCAAAGTGAATAGTATCCAAAAAACTTTTCAGATTGTTTAGTACCCATTCCAGTATCAATTAAAATCAATCGATTGCCATCTTCAATAAGCATACAACGAGCTGCAATATCTATTAAATTATTATTGTCAGCTGGGTTGGTTTTATTCCAAATAGTCTTAGGTACAACACCAAACATAGCGCCGCCATCAAGTTTAAAATTTCCAGCCTCTATAGGATAAATTTTCATCAGAATTAAATTTTCTGCAATTTACAAATTTTATAAGGATTTACTATAAGTTCTTTTTATCTTACAATAAGTTATAAAAATGTTACTATTTATTGCAATTCGTTTTTTATAATCTATCTTTGCAATTAATTTAGACAAAATCAAAATTAGCTGTGAAATGAGTATTAAAATTGTAAATGACAGTTTTATACAAATTGCATAACACCTTAAAAAACAAATAATTTTAGGTTATGATTAAAGTATCAGATTCTGCAAAAAAGAAAGCGATTGAGCTCATGACGGATGATGGGTTTGATGCAACTCAAGATTTTATTCGAGTGGGAGTAAAAAGTGGTGGTTGTAGTGGTTTGTCTTATGAATTAAAGTTTGACAATATTCAAAATAACGAAGATAAATTGTTTGAGGATAATGGCGTTAAAATTTTAGTTGATAAGAAAAGCTTTTTATATTTAATAGGAACAACTTTAGAATATTCTGGAGGTTTAAACGGAAAAGGATTTGTTTTTAACAATCCTAATGCTAACAGAACATGTGGATGTGGAGAATCGTTTTCGTTGTAAATGAATTAAAATAATCTAAAAAAGCTAAAGAATCAAAAAAATAGATTATGGCAAAATATAGTTCATTTGAAGAAATGGAAGTTTATCAAAAAGCTTTACAATTTGGTGTAAAAGTGTATAAATTAACATTAACAAATGAGCGAATTGCCAAGGATTTAGGGTTGAAAGATCAATTACAAAGAGCAGCATTATCTATTTCAAACAATATAGCCGAAGGTTTTGAAAGAGAAACAAAAAAAGAACTGATAAGATATTTGTATTTTTCGAAAGGTTCATCAGGCGAGTGTAGAAATATGCTTAATTTTCTTCAGTTATTAGAATATATTAATGAGGAGAATTTTTATGAACATAGAAATGATGTTTTAGAAATATCGAGACAATTAGGAAACTATATTAAATATTTAAAAAATTTAGAAAAAGAGAACAAAAAGTCGTAATGACTTGTTTTTGATTTTTTTGATTTTTTTGATTTTTTAAATAAAATTATGAGTAAATATACAGAAGAACATTTAAAAGAGGAATTAGCGTCGAAGGAATACGAGTACGGATTTTATACTGATATAGAATCGGAAACATTTCCTGCGGGTTTAAATGAAGAAATTGTTCGTGCTATTTCAAAAAAGAAAAACGAACCAGAATGGATGACCGAGTGGCGTTTAGAAGCATTTCGCATTTGGAATGAAATGACGGAACCAGAATGGGCAAATGTTCATTATGAAAAACCAGATTTTCAAGCAGTTTCATATTATTCGGCACCAAAGAAAAAAGACAAATATGAAAGTTTAGATGAGGTTGATCCTGAATTATTAGAAACTTTCAATAAGTTAGGAATTTCATTAGACGAACAAAAACAATTGGCTGGTGTTGCTGTTGATATTGTAATGGATTCGGTTTCTGTGGCAACAACTTTTAAAAAGACATTGGCAGAGAAAGGAATTATTTTCTGTTCAATTTCTGAAGCCATTCAAAACCACCCAGAATTAGTTCAAAAGTATATTGGTTCTGTAGTTCCAAAAACGGATAATTTTTATGCGGCTTTAAATTCGGCGGTGTTTTCTGATGGAAGTTTCTGTTATATTCCAAAAGGCGTTCGTTGCCCAATGGAATTATCTACGTATTTCCGAATCAATCAAGGTGGAACCGGTCAGTTTGAAAGAACTTTAGTAATTGCTGACGAGGGAAGTTACGTTTCTTATTTAGAAGGTTGTACCGCTCCAAGTCGCGATGAAAATCAGTTACACGCTGCAGTTGTTGAGCTAATTGCATTAGATGATGCAGAAATTAAATATTCTACAGTTCAAAACTGGTATCCAGGAAATAAAGAAGGAAAAGGTGGCGTTTACAACTTTGTAACGAAAAGAGGTTTATGCGAGAAAAACGCAAAAATTTCTTGGACACAAGTAGAAACTGGTTCTGCTGTAACTTGGAAATACCCATCATGTGTGTTGAAAGGTGATAACTCAATTGGCGAATTTTATTCCATTGCGGTTACCAATAATTTCCAACAAGCCGATACTGGAACGAAAATGATTCATTTAGGGAAAAACACGAAATCGACAATCATTTCTAAAGGTATTTCTGCTGGAAAATCACAAAACAGTTATAGAGGATTGGTTCAAATTTCATCAAGAGCTGAAAACGCACGTAACTTTTCGCAATGTGATTCTTTGTTAATGGGTAACGAATGTGGTGCACATACTTTCCCTTATATAGAAAGTAAAAATGCATCCGCAAAAATTGAACACGAAGCAACAACTTCAAAAATTGGAGAAGATCAAGTGTTTTATTGTAACCAAAGAGGAATTCCAACTGAAAAAGCAATTGCGTTAATCGTAAACGGATTCAGTAAAGAAGTATTGAATAAGTTACCAATGGAATTTGCTGTGGAAGCACAAAAATTATTAGAAATTTCATTAGAAGGTTCAGTAGGTTAATTTGAAAATTCACCAATTGTCATTTCGAGCAAAAGCGAGAAATCACATAAACTAAGATAATAGATTCCGAAACAAGTTCGGAATGACAAAAAATAAGAATAAACATTGAAAACAATGCTAACAATAAAAAATTTACACGCTTCGGTTGAAGATAAAGAAATTTTAAAAGGAATTAATTTAGAAGTTAAAGCTGGTGAGGTTCACGCAATTATGGGGCCAAATGGCGCTGGAAAGTCGACACTTTCTTCTATTATTGCTGGAAATGAAAATTATGAAGTAACGGAAGGTGAAATTATCCTAGATGGTGAAGATATTGCTGAATTAGCTCCAGAAGAAAGAGCGCATGCAGGTGTGTTTTTATCATTCCAATATCCGGTTGAAATTCCAGGAGTTTCGGTTACTAACTTCATTAAAACAGCTATCAACGAAAGTCGAAAAGCAAAAGGGCAAGAAGAAATGCCCGCTAACGAAATGTTGAAGAAAATTCGTGAAAAATCGGAATTGTTAGAAATGGATAAAAAATTCTTATCACGTTCTTTAAACGAAGGTTTTTCAGGTGGTGAAAAGAAACGTAACGAGATTTTCCAAATGGCAATGTTAGAGCCAAAAGTTGCTATTCTAGACGAAACGGACTCTGGTTTGGATATCGATGCTTTACGTATTGTTGCAAACGGAGTTAATAAATTAAAATCCGCTGATAATGCTGTAGTTGTAATTACACACTACCAACGTTTATTGGACTATATCGTGCCAGATTTCGTTCACGTTTTAATGGATGGAAAAATTGTAAAATCAGGTACTAAGGAATTAGCGCTTGAGTTAGAAGAAAAAGGATACGATTGGATTAAAGCAGAATTACAATAGTTTACAGTCTCAGTCACAGTTTAGAGATACTGCGCTGAACACTGCGACTAAACACTAAAAAAATGGATTTAAAAGATAAATTACTTTCGTCTTACATGGCATTCGAAGAGAAATTCGATGAAAACTCTAGTTTACATGAAGTTCGAAATAACGCAATAAAAAACTTTGAAGCAAAAGGTTTTCCTTCAAAAAAAGAGGAAGCTTGGAAATACACGTCTTTAAATGCGGTTTTAAAAAATGATTTTTCGGTTTTCCCAAAATCGGAACCTGCAATTGAGTTTAAAGAAGTAAAAAAATACTTTTTACATGATGTAGATACCTATAAATTGGTGTTTATCGATGGAAAGTTTAGTTCGTTTTTATCTTCAACAACACATGACGGTTTAGATGTTTGTTTGATGTCTTCGGTTTTAAACAAGCCAAAATATAAATTGGTTTTAGACACTTATTTTAACCAAGTAGCAAGCAAAGACGAATCGTTAACTACGTTAAATACAGCTTTTGCAAAAGAAGGTGCATTTGTTAATATTCCTAAAGGGAAAATTGCAGATAAACCTATTGAAATTATTCATTTTTCAACAGGAAATGAAGCGGCAATTATGTTACAACCGCGTAATTTAATTGTAGTAGGTGAAAATGCACATGTTCAGATTATTGAGCGTCACCAAAGCTTGAATGAAAACCCTGTTTTAACGAATAGTGTTACTGAAATTTTTGCACAAAAAAGAGCCATTTGCGATTACTATAAAATTCAGAATGATGAACAATCGGCAAATTTAATTGATAATACTTACATTGCTCAAAAACAAGAAAGTAGAGTAGCGGTTCACACGTTTTCATTTGGAGGAAACATCACGCGTAACAATCTAAATTTCTATCACCAAGGCGAACGAATTGATTCCACTTTAAAAGGAATTACTATCATTGGCGATAAACAACACGTAGATCATTATACATTAGTGCATCACGCACAGCCAAATTGCGAAAGTCACCAAAATTACAAAGGTATTTATGGTGATAGTTCAACTGGTGTTTTCAATGGGAAAATCTATGTGGAAAAAGAAGCGCAAAAAACAGATGCTTTTCAACAAAACAATAACATTTTAGTTAGTGAAAAAGCGACCATTAATGCAAAACCTCAATTAGAAATATTTGCTGATGATGTAAAATGTTCGCATGGTTGTACGATTGGTCAGTTAGATGAAAGTGCTATGTTTTATATGCAACAACGCGGAATTCCTAAAAAAGAAGCGCGTGCCTTATTAATGTATGCGTTTACAGATGAGGTAATGGAAAGCGTTAAAATACCTGAATTAAAACAACGAATTACTAAGATTATTGCCAAAAAACTAGGCGTGAATCTAGGATTTGACTTGTAAAAAATAAATTAGAAATGTTAAAAACCGCTTTAAAAGCGGTTTTTTTATTGTTTTATAAACTCAATTTCAGAGATTGAACCATCACAGGATAATAACATTTTATCAATTTCATTTTTTGAATTTCTGGTGAAATAATACAAGGTTCGGTCATTATTGCCAAATTCATCTTTCTGAACGGTTTCTAGCGCTATATTATCATGATTTTTATATTTTAAATATAATTTTTCATCGGTTTCTAAAAACTCATAAACGACATCTAACTCTTCAGAATAATACTTTCCAACAAATTCGTTTACATTAACAGTTTTAGAATCGATAAAGTGAGCTTTTTTAAAATAGAATGGAGTGCCACCAAATGAGATGACTAAATCGTGATTTTCGTTTTTCGTAAAATCATACTTAACACTTTCACTATTAATTCTGTGGAATTTATTTTTTCAAATCCTTCTAAAGCAGTAGGTTTGTTTGCTCTTGCGCCTTTAGATTTTAAAGTGTCATTTTCAAGAAGAATTTCCATTTTCATATCGCTATTAACCTCTTTGTATTGTCCTACGAAAGATTTTAAATCTTTTGATTTTGCGATATACTTTTTAGATGATTTTTCTTTTATTGCTTTAGTTTTAGGAAGAAATAAATCTAATATTTCATAGGAAATAGGCGTTGGATTTATGGATTCTAAATTGGTCATAATGATGATACCTAGTTTCTTTTCAGGAATAGTAATCAATTGCGATTGACCGCCCCAACTGTATCCACTATGGCTAATGGTTGTAAATCCTTTATAATCGTCAACCATTACGCCACGAGCGTATTTTGCTTTTTCGCCAGACGGAAGTGTTTCTAAAGTAGTTAAAAAATGACTCAATCCTATAAATTTTGGATTATCACCATTTAGCATATTAATCCACACTGCCATATCTTTTACAGTTGAACCCATACTTCCTGCGCCATAGCTAGTTTGGATTCTAGGTAATTGAATAAAACCGTCTTTTGTTTTTCGATATCCAACAGCTTTATTTTTAATAATGGTGTTGTTCTCTATTCTTACCAAAGTATTATGCATTTCTAAAGGAATAAATAGTTTTTCTTTAGCAAATTCATGTAAATTCATTCCTGAAATACGTTCTATAATAATTGATAATAAAGTATAATTAGTATTAGCATAAACTACTTTTTCACCCGGAATATTATTTAGTTTTGCTTGTTTAGCTGCTAATTTTAATACTGTGGAATTATCATAATACTCTTTATCATAATCAAAACCCGATAAGTACATTAAAGAATGATAGTTTGAAAGTCCGCTTGTATGGTTTAATAAATGTCTAACTTTTATATCCTGACTATGTGCTTTAATTTCAGGTAAATATTTTCTAATATCATCATCTAAACTTAATTTATTTTCTTTTATCAACACCCAAGCACAAGCCGCCGTAAATTGTTTTGCAATTGATGCAAGACTAAAAACTGTAGAATCTGAATTTTTTATATTGTACTCTAATGTAGTGTACCCTATACTTTTAGAGTAGATTATTTCACCATTTTTAATTATGCCAATACCTAAACCCGGCGAATTTGGTTGTTCGTATTTTTGTAAAAGGGAATCTATTTCACTTGAAACATTCTGTGCTTTTATTAATTGTGTAACAAATAAAAATGTAAAAAACGTAATTAAATAAAATGACTTTGACATAATTATCTGTTTTTTAGGATGGTTTTTTGTTTTGAAAGTTGGTATTTATTATAAAAAGCAAAAGGAATAGTTCCAAAAATTAAAATACTAAATCCGCATGCTAATAAAACACTTGCATATGGCCATTGATTTAATTTGAATAACATTCCTAAAGCTAAAAGCATGATGTTAAAAGTGGAAAACAAAAAAAAGGCTCTTTTTCTGGCTAAAATTGTACGGATTAATTTTTTTCGTTAACATCTTTTTGCATGTTTTGTAAAGAAGCGTAACCTCCTAAATTTTGAATTGCTTCTTGATACGCTTTTTCAAAATCAGTTCCATTGTAGCATTCTATGTGTGTACAAATATGATCCATTAAATCTTCTTTTAGCGTAACATCTGTAATTCCATAAAATTTTAGAGTTGTTGCTATATATTCAACATTTTCATCAGTAAGTATCATGATTTTATAGCATTAGAATTAAATATTAGCTGGAGTGTACCAATAAAATCATTTAGTTCAGCAGTAATTTCAGAAATTGCAATTTTGCCAGTTGGCGTAATTTTATAATATTTTCGTACTCGTTTCCCTAAATACATTTTTTCAGTTTCTAAAACACCATCAGCTTCAAGTTTATGAAGAATTGGGTACAAAGCTCCTTCAGAAATGTCAATTTTACCTTTTGTCATTTCTTTTACTTTTTGAGTAATTTCATACCCATACATTTTATCATTTTCGCTTATCAACTTTAAGATGATAGGTAATAATGTTCCTTTTGTTAGTTCTTTATTATACATTTTACAAATATACATTTTATTTCGATGTATTTATAGAACGATGTTTATTCTGATTTATTATATTCGATTTTAACCTTTATTTATTCTTATTATAAACAATCAAGTTGTAAATTTGCAGTATGATTGATATTCAAAAAACAAGAGCCGATTTCCCAATTCTTA
This sequence comes from Flavobacterium haoranii, assembly GCF_009363055.1. NCBI lineage: Bacteria > Pseudomonadati > Bacteroidota > Flavobacteriia > Flavobacteriales > Flavobacteriaceae > Flavobacterium > Flavobacterium haoranii. The sequence goes on from NZ_CP045292.1 coordinate 2,253,503, forward strand.
ATCAACAAGTAAACGGAAAGCCTCTAGTATATTTCGATAACGGAGCTACAGCACAAAAACCTCAAGTAGTTATTGATGCTATTTCAAAATATTACAGTGAGATAAACTCAAATATTCACCGTGGTGTACATACGTTGAGTCAATTAGCAACAGATGCTTACGAATTTTCTCGTAATACTATCCAAAAACATATCAATGCTAAACATAATCACGAAGTTATTTTTACTTCAGGTACAACTTTCGGAATTAATTTAGTGGCAAATGGATTCGCGGCTTTATTAAAAGAAGGCGATGAGGTGATGGTTTCCCATTTAGAGCATCATAGTAATATAGTTCCTTGGCAATTTTTATGTGAAAAAACAGGAGCAAAATTGGTAGTCATTCCAATGAATGAGAAAGGTGAGTTGGTAATATCTGAATTTGATCGATTACTTTCTGATAAGACTAAAGTTGTAGCTGTTAATCATATTTCAAATGCATTGGGAACTATAAATCCTATTGAAGAAATTATTGAAAAAGCCCATAAAGTTGGTGCAGCTGTTTTAATCGATGGTGCTCAGGCAACACCGCATTTAAAACCAGATGTTCAAGCGTTAGATTGCGATTTTTATGTTTTTTCGGGACATAAAGTTTGTGGGCCAACAGGCGTGGGAATTTTATACGGAAAAGAAGAATGGCTTCGTAAATTACCTCCGTATCAAGGTGGTGGCGAAATGATTGCTGAGGTTACTTTCGAAAAAACAACGTATGCCGATTTACCTCATAAATTTGAAGCCGGAACTCCCAATATCGCTGGCGGAATTGTTTTGGGAACTGCAATTGATTATTTGAACGAAATTGGTTTCGATAACATAGCGGCTTACGAACAAGAATTGTTGGATTACGCTACCGAAAAATTGCTTCAAATTGAAGGTTTACGCATTTACGGAACTAGTAAACATAAAGCTTCAGTAATTTCATTTAATATAGAAGGAATTCACCCTTATGACATTGGCACGATTGTAGATAAGTTAGGTATAGCGGTGCGTACGGGTCACCATTGCGCACAACCCATTATGCAATATTTCAATATTCCTGGTACCATTAGAGCTAGTTTTGCTTTTTATAACACCAAAGAAGAAATTGATATATTTGTAGAAGCGGTTAAAAAAGCACAAATGATGTTAACCTAAAAAAATAAAATTATGAAGACTCTATTTTCTACATTATTAGTATTAGTGGCAATGGTAAGTTGTAACTGTCAAAAAGCTACTACAAGTCAAAGTAATTTAACTTCTAACGAAACTATGAAACAAACTCAAGAGATTCCAGTTTTAGAGTACGAAGCTTTGTCTAGAGGTTTCTATAAAAAAATTACAATTGAAAATAATAGAGCAATTGTAACTTCTGGAAGAGGAACAAAACCAATTGCATTTGATATTTCTAGTGAAGATCTAACAATACTTGCTGAGTTTTATTCAAAAGTTGATAAAGAAGTTTTAAAAGATTTAAAAGCACCTTCAGAAAAAAGATTTTATGATGGAGCAGCTATCGCTCATTTCAGAATTATTGAAGGAGAAAAATCGTATCAATCTTCTGATTTTGATGGAGGTTTTCCACCTGCAGAAATTAAAGAAATTGTAGAAAAAGTAATTGAAGTTTCAGAGAAAAAAATAAAATGACCATAAAAGAAATTCAAGAGGAGATAGTAGACGAGTTTTCAATGTTTGACGATTGGATGCAACGCTACGAATATATAATCGAGTTAGGAAAATCTTTACCATTAATTGATGAAGAATACAAAACCGATGAAAACATTATAAAAGGTTGTCAGTCAAAAGTTTGGGTTCATGCAGAAGAGAAAGAAGGTAATGTTGTTTTTACTGCCGATAGTGATGCAATTTTAACCAAAGGTATAATTGCCATTTTAATTCGTGTTTTTTCCGATAAAAAACCAAATGAAATACTAGAAGCAGATACTGATTTTATAGATGAAATTGGTCTAAAAGAACATTTATCGCCTACACGCGCAAACGGATTGGTTTCTATGATAAAACAAATAAAATTGTATGCCTTGGCTTTCCAAAGCAAAAACTAAATTGAAAAAGAAAGAAAATGGAAGAATTTAACGATACGATAAACTTAGGTGAAAATGTAGTAATGGTTTTAAAAACCATCTTTGACCCTGAAATTCCAGTTGATATTTACGAATTAGGTTTAATTTATGACGTGATGATTAATGAGAATAATGACGTTAAAATTTTAATGACATTAACGTCACCAAATTGCCCAGTTGCGGAGACTTTACCTCAAGAAGTTGAAGAAAAAATTAAATCTATAGATGCAGTTAAATCTTGTGAAGTAGAAATTACTTTTGATCCGCCATGGAGTAAAGATTTAATGAGTGAAGTTGCAAAACTTGAATTAGGCATGTTATAGCATTTATTGTTTGTAGCTTATTTTTTAAAACTATAAACGATTAACCAAAACTATAAACATTAAAAATGGAAGAGATTGTAAATAAAGTTGCCGAAAGTTCTCTTGAAGTTTTCGATTTAGAAGATTATTTTCCAGATAATCATGTAGTAGAACTTGATATTTCCCAATGGTTATTGGAAGGTTTTTTACTAAAAGAGAAAGATTTTCGTGAGCAACTAAAAAACTTCGATTGGTCTATTTATGAAGATAAATATGTTGGAATAACTTGTGCTACAGATGCAATTTTACCAGCTTGGACTTTTGCCTTAGTGGCAGTTTATCTAAATCCTGTTGCTTTAAAAGTGATAAATGGAAATTTAGAAGCTATTACTATTGTTTGGTATGAAGATATTCTTTCCAAGGTTGATTATTCCAGTTATAAAGATAAGCCAGTTATTTTAAAAGGATGTTCAAAAAAGCAAGTGCCACAAGCTGTTTATACATTAGCAATTCAAAAATTAATGTTACACGCTAAAAGCATAATGTTTGGCGAAGCTTGTTCTGCAGTTCCGTTATTTAAACGGAAATAATGGCAGTTTTCTTGTTAAGTGTTTCATTTTCATACTAAAAATGTAAATTTGCACTTTAATTTTAAATAAGAAAACATGAAAAAAATTGTAGTGCTTTTACTTCTTGTAGCTTCTATTGGTTTTGCACAAGAAACAGCAGTCGATTCAACAAAGCATTGGACTAAAAAAGGCGTGTTTACCTTATTAGCAAATCAATCTTCTTTTAGCAATTGGTTAGCTGGTGGACAAAATAACTTTGCAGGAAATGTAAATGTTAATTATGATTTCAACTACAAAAACGGAGATTGGAATTGGGATAATAAGTTAATTACTGCTTATGGTTTAACTAAAATTAAAGGAGCCGATACTCAAAAAACTGATGATAGAATAGAATTTACTTCTTTGTTAGGTAAAAAAGCTTCAGGAAATTGGTATTATTCTGCTTTTTTAAATTTTAAAACTCAAATGGATACTGGTCTAGATCCAGAAACTCGAACAACAAAAATTTCTCATTTTTTCTCGCCAGCCTATTTTCAATTTGGACCTGGTATGTTGTGGAAAAAGAGCGATAATTTAAAAGTGAATATTGCTCCAGCAACTTCAAAATTAATTTTAGTTCACAGTCATTTTACAGAATTAGGGCCTTCATTTGGAGTTGAGCAAGGCGATACTTCTAGATATGAATTAGGAGCAGCTTTAAATGGTTATTATAAATTTAAAGTAATGGAAAATGTTTCAGTAGAAAATATATTAAACTTATATTCTAATTATTTAGAAGATCCACAAAATGTAGATTTAGATTATCAGTTAAATATTGTGATGAAAATCAACAAATACTTAACTACAAATTTTGCTTTCCAAACAATTTATGATGATAACGCTTTTAGAGGCTTCCAAACACGTCAAGTTATTGGATTAGGATTCAATGCTACTTTCTAACAAAAAGTGTTTATATAAAACTAAAAAGACCTCAATTGAGGTCTTTTTTTATTCAGTTTCGTTTGTATCTTTCCATTCAGGATATAAAAAGTTGTTATAAGGAAAACGCGTAATGTGAATTTCTCTTACAGCATCGTAAACTTTCTCTCTAAATTCTTCAAAGTTCAATTTATCAGTAGCAGAAATAAACAATGCATTGTTTTTACCAATTTTATGCATCCAAGTTTGTTTCCAATCTTCCAAAGTAAAGTGTTTGGTTGTTTTTTCAGCAGTTATATCATTTTCATCAAAGTGAAGATGTTTGTAAGCATCAATTTTATTGAAAACCATTATTGTTGGTTTATCATCACTTTTAATTTCTTTTAAAATATCATTTACCGAATTGATGTGATCTTCAAACTCGGGATGCGAAATATCAACAACGTGTAATAACAAATCGGCTTCTCTAACTTCGTCAAGTGTACTTTTAAACGATTCTACTAATTGTGTAGGTAGTTTTCTAATAAAACCAACTGTATCACTTAATAAGAAAGGTAAATTTCTAATAACTACTTTACGAACGGTAGTATCTAAAGTTGCGAATAATTTATTTTCGACAAAGACTTCACTTTTTCCTATAGCATTCATTAAAGTAGATTTACCAACATTAGTATAACCCACTAAAGCAACTCGAACCATAGCTCCACGATTACTTCGTTGAATAGCCATTTGTTTGTCGATAGTTTTTATTTTTTCTTTTAATAAAGCAATTCTATCACGAACAATACGACGGTCGGTTTCAATTTCTGTTTCACCAGGACCACGCATACCAATTCCACCTCGTTGGCGCTCTAAGTGTGTCCACATTCCAGTTAATCGAGGTAATAAATATTGATATTGTGCTAATTCAACTTGAGTTCTTGCGTATGAGGTTTGAGCCCGTTGCGCAAAAATATCTAGAATAAGATTGGTTCTGTCTAAAACTTTGCAATCGTCTCCTAACTCTCTATTGATGTTTTTTTGTTGAGAAGGCGATAATTCATCATCAAAAATAACAGTTGTAATGTCGTTATCTTTAACGTAGTATTTAATATCTTCGAGTTTACCTGTTCCTACAAAAGTTTTAGGATTTGGCTTGTCCATTTTTTGCCAAAATCTTTTTACTACTTCACCACCAGCTGTATAAGTTAAGAATTCTAATTCGTCTAGATATTCTTTTAATTTTTCTTCATCTTGATTTTGCGTAACAATTCCTACAACAATTGTTTTTTCAAATACGTGATTATCTTTTTCTAACATAGAATTATTTTAACCTTACAAAATTACGATAAAAAAATAAAGCTGTCTTATTAAGGACAGCTTTAAAATGAATTGCAAATTATTTTTTATTTGGTTTTCTTAACATATTGAGTAAGAATTACAATATGTTGTCCTTCAACGCGACCTTCAATTTGTTCTGCGTTATCCCAAACTAATTTGATATTGTGAACTGGAGCACCTCTTTTTGCAGTGAAATTAGCACCTTTAACGTCTAAATCTTTAATTAAAACTACAGAATCACCGTCAAATAGAATATTTCCGTTGCTATCTTTATGAACAATTTTTCCTTCTTCTTCTTCGCCTTCACCAGTAGCTTTTGCCCATTCTAACGATTCCTCATCAAGATACATTAAATCTAAAAGATCGTGATTTTTTAAACGAGCTAACATGCGCCAAGATAGAACTTGAACTGGTAAAAATTCGCTCCACATACTTTCTGATAAACCGCGCCAATCTTGTTCATTCATAGCCTCAGCGTTTTCAATTTGTTCAGCTAAGTTTTTTGCTAATAAAACAGAATGCTCTAGACTTTCAGAAGTATAAGGAGGAAGTGTGTAAACTACTAAATCGTGTTCTGCACCACTTATTTCACATTTTGAATTACTTCTATCTTTTAATTTTTTTCGATTACGCTCATTTCTATAAATTAAAACTTGCTCCTATAGAGAAATTAAATTGATTATTATATTTTTCAAAACCTACAACATCACTATCGTATTTTGCAATTGGGAATTGCATCTCTGAAAATACACCAAAACCATCAGTAAAATAATATCTAGCGCCTAAATGTCCACCAAAGTTTTTTAAGCCTAAATCTAAACCAGGATAGATATCCACTTTTTCTTCAATGTTAAAAACATCAGCAATATTAGCATTAAATCTTGCTTTTAAATCGAAACGATCTTCAAAGTCAGGTTTTTCACCTAAAACTTCTTCCACACCCAATAAATAACTTGAAACAAGACCAACAGAGAAATTTTTACCTAAACCACGATCGTAAGTTACCATAATTCCTGTTCCATGATCTTGAATATTTGCCCCAACTTGAAATTTTTGGTCACCTTTTCCAGTAAATACTTGAGCATTTACCATTCCACATAAAAACAATGTGAATATTATTAATTTTTTCATGCTTATAAAATTTACAGCAAATATAAGAAATCCTTAGTTTCTGCCATTTTCATTAGGATATAAACTTGGTAATTCATCGCTTTGCCAAAATTCTTTGGTATCAATATCCAAAATTGTGAGTTTACCTTTAAAAGCGGCACCTGTATCTACATTCCAGATACAGGCTTTATTTACAGGAATAGTTTCTTCTATTTGTGTAACAGGTGTGTGGCCAATGTAAATTTCATGATATAGCTTTAATCTTCTAGGATAATTTAAACTTTCTTTACTCAGATTTGGATCTAATGACAAAGCTGTTTCCCAAAGCGTTCGATCCCAATAAAATAAAGCTTTAAAAAACTCGTGATCAATTCCTTTTAAATTGGAAAAACCAGCGTGAATAAAAAGTCTGTTTTTATCATCTAGAAAATAATTTTGTAAACTTTCTAAAAATTTAATGTGTAAATTTTTAGTAGCTGTAGAAACCGATTTGTAAGCTTCGAGTGTAGACGCTCCACCATGATTAAACCATTCTTTTGAGTAAGTATCTGTTTTAAGGTAATTTAAAAGTAAATCGTCATGATTACCTTTAATGAATATACAACTATGTTGTTGATTAAGTTCAATTAAATAATCAATTACTTGTGGCGATTCGCTCCAGCCATCGACATAATCGCCAAGAAAGATTAACGTATCGTTTGAGGTAACATGGGCTCTTTCGAGAACTTGTTGCAGTGCTTTTAGACCGCCATGAATATCTCCAATAACTAAATTTCGCATAGTAAATTTTAACAATTTTTACAGAAAAACTAGATGGTAATTATAAATTACCGTTTTACCTTTACATTTATATGAATGATATTCAAGCATTTGTAAAATGCTTGGTATTTTTTAAAGTAAAGCAAAAATATAAAAAATAACCCCTAACACAATAAAAATGAAAAAAGTAATCCTAGTAGTGGGAGTAATGGTAGTATTACTTCTTATGAGTTCATGTTCTGTTGATGAATTAGAAACAAATAACTCTAACTTAAAACAACAAGAAATGAATTATTCTGACGAAATGTTTCAAAGAGAAGGAGAAGGAGATGAAACAGCTACACAAAATGCAACAACAAGTACAGAAACAGATCCTATTTCAGGTCCAAAAAAAGATTAATTTAAAAATAAAATATAATGAAAAATATTTCCACTTTATTCGGTTTGGTATTGGTATACCTGGTGTTTTTATTATTTCAAAAAAATACTATTGAAAATAAAAAAGTAGTAAAAGAAAATGCTACAACAGTAAATTTTACAGCAAATGAAGTTTTATCTTCAGATAGATCGCCAATTATTATGGTAAAAAGAGATTAAATAAATATCTTTAAGATTTTTTAGTATACTATTTAATTTGAAGATATATTATTTTCTTTTTATTTTAATTCTTTTTATTTCTTGTAAAAGAAGTGAAGAGAACTTGTATTCAAATGATAAGCTAGATTATCATTTCAATGAAGTGTATAACAATGATTTATCTAAAGAGCAGAAATTACAACATATAGATTCGGCTCAAATTTTAGTTGCGAAGCAAAATGATGAAGATTCATTAAAAGTTAAGAATTTATTTAAAATTGCAAATAGATATTTTCAACTTCTAGAATATAGAAAATACAAAAATGTTGTTGAACGAATTTATAATCTAGGCAATAAAATTCAAGACACTTCAATTATTGCTAAATCTCAATATTATTTAGGAGATTATTATTTTTTTACTTCAAAAAATGATAGTGCATATTACTACTATTTTGAATCTGAGAAAAAATATAAAAACCTTAAAAACGACTTTAATAAAGGAAGTGTTTTTTTACACAAAGCAAATATCTTATTGTATGAGAGGGACTTTGTAGGTAGTGAAGCACAAACTATAAAAGCCTTAAATGTTGCTAAGGCAATAAATGATGTTGAATTATTATATGATTGTTATGCAAATCTTGGCAATTCGCAGCTGGGTTTAAAAAATTACGACGAAGCGCTTAAATATCATTTTAAGAGTTTAGAGGAAATTAAAAATGTTACTTTAGAAAATTATATCCCAATTTTTAAAGCACAATCTTACAATAACATTGGTCATGTTTATTTAAGCATGGGTAATTACAACAAAGCTAAAGAATACCTCGCCCAAGGTTTAGTAATCCCAAAACTAAAAGAACTTCAACCTATTTTCTATTCTTCATTATTAGACTACTATGCTTATGCCAATTATAAGCTTAAAAATGAAGCAGAAAATGACTTTTTAAAAGCACTAAAAATTAGAGACAGTATTAACGATACTGCTGGAAGAATTAAAAGTAGAATTCATTTAACAGAATTTTATCTTGATAAAAAAGACACAATAGACGCGCTTCTATTGAACAAGCAAGCATACGATTTAGCTAAAAGCGCAAAATACAATAAGGAAGTTTTAATTGCTTTGGATTTTTATACAAAGTTAGATCCTAAAAACGGATTAAAATATGCTCAAGAATACATAAAATTGAGTGATAGTTTGCAAGAGCAAGAAAGAGGAATTCGAAATAAATTAGCCCGAATTGAATTCGAAACTGATGAAATTTTACAGGAAAAAGAAGTACTTTCTGGAGAAAAATCAATAATTTTACTAACATCGATCACAATACTTTTTATTGGAACTCTGTTGTTTATAATTTTCTATTTGAGAAGTAAACAAAAACAATTAGTGTTTGCGAACGAACAACAATTAGCAAACGAAAGAATTTATCAGTTAATGCTTGAACAGCAAACCAAACTTGATGAGGCAAGAAAATCGGAAAAGAAAAGGATTGCTCGTGAGTTGCACGATGGAATTATGAATAAACTAGCAAGTACGCGTTTAAACTTGTTTGTTTTAAATAAAAAAACCGATCCTGAGACCATTAATAAATGTTTAACACATATAACTGATATTCAAAATATTGAAAAAGAAGTTAGAAATATTGCACACGAATTATCAACCGAAACATTCACGCAAAAAAATAATTTTAGGTCGGTTTTAGAAAGTTTGTTTCAGGATCAAAAATCGTTATTTAGTGCCAATTTTAACGGTTTCATTGACGAAAATATAGAATGGGAAAATCTTTCGACCAAACATAAAATGAATTTGTACCGAATTTTACAAGAATCACTCAATAATTGTAATAAATATGCAGATGCACAAAATATTTCGGTATCAATTGCATTAATTAATAACGAAATTAGAACTGAAATAAAAGATGATGGGAAAGGATTTAATTTAAAAAAATCTAGCAGTAAGGGAATTGGAATACAAAATATGTACGATAGAACAAATGAAATTGGTGCTGAACTCAGTATTAATTCTAAAATTGGACTAGGAACAACTATAACACTAGAAATACCTTATAAATCTTAAAAAATGAGTAAAATTAATATTTTCATGATTGATGATCATCCTATGATGATTGAAGGATATAAAAGTATCTTGTCATACAACTCGTTAGATGTTGAAGTAGACGTTGTTGCTGCGCACAATTGTAAAGAAGCTTATGACCGTATCAATTTTACCACAAATGAAAATGCGTTTGATGTTGTTTTTTTAGATTTAAGTTTACCAGCATATGAAGAAAAAAATATTAATTCTGGAGAAGATTTAGCATATTTACTTCGTGATAAATTTCCAAATACTAAAATTATCATTCTTACTTCTCATGCGGAAGCTTTTTTGCTCTACGATTTAAAGAAAAAAGTAAATCCTGAGGGAATTTTGGTTAAAAGCGATTTTTCAGCTGAAGAATTATTAAATGCTTTTGAAACCATTTTGAAAGGAGAAATTTTTGAGAGTAAAACCGTGAGGGAAAGCATAGACGAAATTTTACAATCAAAAGACAAAATTCTTCTCGATGAAACCAATCGTGAAATCATAAGATTATTAGCTCAAGGCGTTCTCACTAAAAACATGCCACAGTACATTAATCTTGGTATTAGCGCCATTGACAAAAGAAAAGCTCAAATTAAAGATTACTTTTTAATTAAAGGTGGAAGTGATGAAGACATCGTTAGATTATCTAAAAAACACGGATTAATTTAAAAAAAAACAAAAAAATTTAACAAAATGTACAGAAAATCTGTATACGAGTAAACCTACAAAGGCAGTAACTTTATACTATAAAACTGACAACTTTATAGTTATGAAAAAATTTACTTTAATAATCGTTTTTTTAATCGTGCTAACTTTAGTCTGGTTAGGTTTAATTATTAATGTTGCGTTTTTCTATTTTGATCATATTAGCGAATCTAAAATAATTTTAAGAGACATTTCCTTGCAATTTAAAGTTATTTATTTTCTAGGAATAGCTTTAAATATTGGGTTTCTTTCATTAATAATTTTAAGAAAAGATAATCAATATTTTTAGTTATATTTCATTTTTCTTAATACCCTCATAACTTCTTTAAAAGCAATATAAGCATCTTGATTTTCTAATTTTTTTAAAATAGTTTTCGCCTCAATCAGTTTTTGTTTAGCGTCTTCAAATCCATTTAAGTAACAAATCATCAAAGTCGAAGGTAAAATTAGTAAGTCAGAAGTTTCTCTTTGAGTAAGATTTAATCCATTTTCAAGCTTTTTTAACAAACTCAGATTAGCATTATAAATATGATGCAGTAATTTTCTATTGTATTGAGGCGGTTCAAAAAGCATTTCGTTTTCCATTTTATAATAACCATTATCAAAAAAGGTAATGGTTACTCTTTCAAGCGGATAATAACTCGTTTTATCATTAATGCCAAGTGGAATATATTCGGTTGTTGTAAATGAAGCGTCATCATATTCAATTACAACATCATCCTGAGCCGAATAAAATAATTTTACTTGCTCATTTATTAACTCAATATCAACCCGCGAGTAAAATGTCTTATCGCGTACTTTTTTCTTATTTCCAGCCCAACAAACCACAAATAATTCTTTAAAAACTTTGTATTTAGAATGTAAATCAGCATGCTTGTTATTAATAAAATCTAAAACGCCGTCTAGTGTGTGTTCTATGCTATTTCTAGAATTGTTCTCAATACTTATTACCGTTTCAGTATTGAGTTTAGAGAAAGGAATTTTTTCTTCGGTAGGAATCGAATTACTGCCTCTTCTTACAAAAGTAGAGTAAGCCGGAATGGTATAAATTCCCTTTCTAAAAAATGAAGTTTTACTTTTAGGTTTAATAGTAACTAAGCCAATAACTTTAGATTTTGGTAAATTAGGAAAAGGAATGTTTTCATACTGAATTTTAGGTGGATTTTCCAAATAAGCATTTACCAAGTTTTGAATGCGACTGTCGTCAAAGAAATCATCTCCTACAATTTCATTTGTTTCGTCTTCAACACCAACTAAAATATAAGAATTATTTACAGGATTAGAGTTAGATAAAGCACAAATGTGTTTTAAAAATTTTGCCTTTCCTTCTTTAGTATGTAAGTTTAACTGACGCTTTTTATCATAAAATGAATTCTCATCATGATGAGCTAATAAATTTTTGATAAGCAAGCGTTTATTAATCATTTTTTAAATTCTGTTTACTGAAAACTGAGACTGAAAACTGTAGACTAAATCAAGGCACTTTATGTCCCATACTTGTAGTCCAAATTTTAAACCAATCTTCTGTTTCTAATCGAAATGAATTGATTTTTTTCAGGTTTTCAACTCGATCACTATTTGCTGTTCCAACAACTGGAATTACTTGCGAAGGATGTTGTAAAATCCATTGTAAAAGAATAATATCTGCCGAAACTTCATATTTAATTATCAAATCGGCAAGTAAAATCTTCAATCTTAAAGTTTGCTCGTTATCTTCTTTAAAAACACTACCTAACGGATTCCATGCCATTGGTTTTATCTTATGTAAATTCATGTAATCTAATTGCCCATCAGTTAAAGGAAAATGATGAGTAACAGAAAATTGAATTTGATTGACTTCTACCTCAACATATTGTTTTACTAAATCGGTTTGATGAGGTAAAAAATTAGACAAACCAAAATGGTTTATTTTTCCCGTTTTTTTTAATTCCGTAACAGCTTCCGCCACTTCTTCAGCTTGTAAAAGCGGACTTGGTCTATGCAATAAAAGCAAATCTAAGTAATCAGTTTGAAGATTTTTTAGCGATTCTTCTACACTCCACAAAATATATTGTTTAGAATAATCATAATGTTTTATGCTGTAATCTCTTTTTTCAGATAAATATTTAATACCACATTTAGAAATTAATTGAATATTCTCTCTTAGAATTCCAGAATTTTTAAAGGCCTTTCCAAAGCTTTCTTCGGTTGTATATCCACCATAAATATCGGCATGGTCAAAACTAGTAATATCTTGATTTATAAATGTATGAATAAGTTTTTCCATGGCATTTGTGTCTAGATTTTTATCCCAAACACCCCAGTTCATAACGCCAGCAATAAGTGAAGAAAATTTCATTTTTTTAATGTAATGCTAAAAATTTTCTTAAAAGTATAAAAAGAAAATCATAAAATGTAGTGCTAGTCAATATTGTACCATTATTTTTAACGCTATATTAACACCGCTATCCTAAATAAATTTTCAATTTTGAAATGTTAAAAATATTTTCAATTTTTGGCATTCAAAATTTTTTATAAAAATGGAAGAGAATACTGCTACTTTAGACATCCGCGCAATAAATGAAAAAATAGAAAGAGAAAGTGCATTTGTGGATTTGCTTACAATGGAAATGAATAAAGTTATTGTAGGACAAAAACAAATGATCGAAAGATTGTTAATTGGTTTACTAGGTCAAGGTCACATTTTGTTAGAAGGTGTACCTGGTTTAGCAAAAACATTAGCGATTAATACTTTGTCTCAAGCGGTTCACGGTTCGTTTAGCCGAATTCAGTTTACACCAGATTTGTTGCCTGCCGATGTTGTAGGAACAATGATTTACAACATTAAAGCGAATGATTTCTCGATAAAGAAAGGACCAATTTTTGCAAATTTTGTTTTAGCAGATGAGATTAACCGTGCTCCTGCAAAAGTGCAATCTGCTTTGTTAGAGGCAATGCAAGAAAAGCAAGTTACTATTGGGGACGAAACTTTCAAGTTAGATAAACCATTCTTAGTAATGGCAACACAAAACCCAGTTGAGCAAGAAGGAACTTATCCTTTACCAGAAGCGCAAGTGGATCGTTTTATGTTGAAAGTGGTTATCGATTATCCAAAAATGGAAGACGAACGATTAGTAATTCGTCAAAATTTGACTGGATCTTTTGAAAAAGTAAACCAAGTAGTCTCTTTAGAACAAATTTTAAGAGCACAACAAGCAGTGCGCGAAGTTTACATGGACGAGAAAATTGAAAAATATATTTTAGATATTATTTTCGCAACGCGTTATCCAGAGAAATATAATTTAGAAAGCCTAAAACCATTAATTAGTTTTGGAGCTTCGCCACGTGGAAGTATCAACTTGGCAACTGCTGCTAAATGTTATGCTTTCATTAAACGTAGAGGTTATGTAATTCCTGAAGATGTTCGTGCAGTAGTTCACGATGTTTTACGTCACAGAATTGGTATTACTTACGAAGCAGAAGCTGAAAATATTACTTCAGTTGAGATTATTAACAAAATTGTTAATCAAGTAGAAGTGCCTTAATTTTTAGTATTCAGTTTACAGTCACAGTATTCAGAAGAATGATTTACTATGACTGTTAACTATAGCTGTAAACTGTAAACTGCGACTGCCAACTAATGATTATGGATACTAAAGAAATTCTTAAAAAAGTACGTAAGATTGAAATTAAAACCCGAAGATTGAGCGATCATATCTTTTCGGGAGAATATCATACGTCTTTTAAAGGACGAGGAATGACATTTTCTGAAGTACGCCAATACCAATACGGAGATGATGTTCGAGCTATTGATTGGAATGTAACAGCGAGATATAACGAACCTTATGTAAAAGTTTTTGAAGAAGAAAGGGAATTAACCATGATGTTAATGGTAGATTGCAGTGGTTCGGAGAGTTTTGGAACGCAAAATCAACTAAAAAGTGAAGTAGTTACTGAAATTGCAGCAACTTTAGCCTTTTCTTCTACAAACAACAACGATAAGGTTGGATTGATTCTTTTTTCAGATGATATAGAATTGTTTATTCCACCTAAAAAAGGGAAATCACATGTTTTGAGAATTATTCGTGAGTTAATTGAATTTCAACCAAAAAGTAAAAAGACAGATATTGCGCAAGCTTTAAAATTCTTATCAAGTGTCATGAAGAAAAAAGCAATTGTGTTTATGATTTCCGATTTCATGTCGAAAGATTACGAGCATACTTTGAAAATTGCTTCAAAAAAACACGATGTAACAGGAATTAGAGTTTTTGACAAGCGTGAAGAAAGCTTGCCAAATTTAGGTTTAGTAAACATGTTAGACGCCGAATCAGATAAAACAATGTTGGTTGATACTTCATCTAAAAAGTTACGCCAAAACTACGAGATTAACTATCGCACAAATGTAAATTATTTTACGAGTGTGTTTTCAAAATGTGGTGCTGGATCAGTAAGTTCAAGAGTTGATGAAAGTTATGTAACAAAACTTTTAGCTTATTTTAAAGCAAGAAATTAGATTTCAGAAAATAGAAAAAAGAGAAAAGAAGAAAGACAATGAATCTAAATAAAAAATTTAATACTATTGATTTATTAAATATTACTTTGTCACATCGAGCGAAGTCGAGATGTCTCATAATTTTATTTTTTCTAATTAATGCATACTCTTTTTCACAATCGATAACTTCAACTGTAGATTCAACTGCTATTAAAATTGGTTCACAGTTCAATTTAACTATAAAAGCAAATGTAAAGCCTACAGATAAAGTTTCTTTTCCAGAAGGACAAACTTTTGGAGCATTAGAAATTTTAGAATCTTATCCTGTCGATACAGTTAAAATAAAGGATAAATACGAATTAATAAAAAAATACGGATTAACACAATTTGATTCGGGACGTTATGTGCTGCCACAATTGGTTGTGTTAATTAATAATAAAACTGTAAAAACCGATTCTTTTCCTATTGTTGTAAATAATGTTGTAGTTGATACAACAAAACAGCAAATGTATGATATCAAAGATATTGTAAAAGTTGAAGAGCCTGTTAGCTATTGGTGGTTGTGGGCGATACTAATTTTATTAGGTATTGCTGCAACTGGTTTTGGATTGTATTATTTTATTAAGAAAAGACAAACCATAAAAAATGAAAAAGAAGCGATTTTATTTGCTTCTCCTATCGAAAAAGCTTTAGCAAAACTTCAAACACTTGAAAAGAGAGAGCTTTGGCAACATGGTGAAACAAAAGCTTACTATTCTGAATTAACTGATATTACAAGAACTTATATTGAAGAAGCTGTAGATGTTCCAGCAATGGAAAGTACTTCAGCCGAATTGTATGAAGCTCTTGTTATTGCAGTAAGAAATAAAAATATTAAACTTAGTCGCGAAACATTAGATCAATTTAAAAAAGTAATGTCTAATGCCGATTTAGTAAAATTTGCAAAGTCTAAACCATTAGATTTTGAAATTGAAAATGATAAAAAAGGAATAGATACGTTCTTAATTTCACTCGATAAAGCAATTCCAAGAAGTGAAGAAGAAACCCAAAATTTATTCGCAGAAGAATTAAAACGTAAAAAAGACAGAAAACAAAAATTACAACGAATTCTTATTCCGCTTACTGCAGTAGTTATGCTTTTAGGTATTGTAGGGGTATTTTTTATTGTTACCAAAGGAACAGAATTTGTGAGAGATAATATTATCGGTCACAGTTCTAAATCATTGTTGGAAAGTGAATGGGTAACTTCAGATTATGGAGATCCTGCTATTTCTATTTCTACACCAAAAGTTTTAAAAAGATTTGTAGACGAAAAAATTCAAAATAATTTATCATCAAATATTAAATCAGTTTCTGATTTTAGATATGGAAGTTTAACCGATAATATTGCCATTACTTTAGGAACAGTAAAGCTTAATGACACAATAAAAATAGATTTAGATATAGCATTAGAAGCGCGTTTAAAAGGAATGGAGTCTTTAGGGGCTAAAAATATTACAGTACAAGTAGATGATTATGAAGATCCTAAAGGTTTAACTGGCAAAAAGGCATTTGGTACTTTTACTGGTGTCAATTTGATAACTAAAGAAAGTGTAGAGATGCAATATCAAGTATTAATTTTTGCTCAAAATGGAGGAGCTCAGGAATTAATGTTGGCATTTAAGAAAGACGATGAATATGCAAGTCAAATTATGGATAGAATTATTCAATCTATCGAATTAAAAAAAGCTATACCAAATGAATAATGTAACTTTTTTACATCCTCAGTTTTTTTGGTTGTTTTTGGCTTTGCCTTTAGCAATTGGTTGGTATTTCTGGAAAAGAAAACAACAAGCTGCAAGCTTAACAATGAGTTCAACGGTTGCTTTTCAGCATCAATCTATTTTGTCAAAACTTCATCCGTTACTTTTTGTTTTACGATTGTTAGCCTTAAGTAGCATCATTGTGGCATTAGCTAGACCAAGAAGTGTAGACGTTTCTGCAAAGTCTAGAGTTACAAAAGGAATAGATATTGTTATGGCAATAGATGTTTCGGGTAGTATGTTGGCAAAAGATTTAAAACCAAATCGTTTAGAAGCGCTAAAAAGAGTAGCTTCAACTTTTGTACAAGATAGAGTAAACGATAGAATTGGATTGGTAGTGTATGCAGGAGAAAGTTATACAAGAACACCAGTGACATCAGATAAACCAATGGTTTTACAATCGTTAAAAACGATTGAATATGACGATTCAATTTTGGCAGATGGAACAGGAATTGGTGTTGGTTTGGCAACAGCAATTAATCGTTTAAAAGATAGTAAAGCAAAAAGCAGAGTCATTATTTTGTTAACTGATGGTGTAAATAATGCTGGAACAATTGATCCTAGAATGGCTGCTGATATTGCTAAAGAATACGGAATAAAAGTTTACACAATTGGAATCGGAACCAATGGAACAGCTCCTTTTCCTTATGCAAGAGATCCAAGAACAGGTCAGTTTTTATTTAGAAACATGCCTGTAGAAATTGATGAAAGTTTAATGAAGGAAATTGCAAAAACTACTGATGGAAAGTATTTTAGAGCAACAAGTAACAAAAAACTTGCAGAAATTTATACCGAAATTAATAAGTTAGAAACAACAGAAATTGAAGAACAAAAATATTTCAACTTCGATGAAAAATTTAAACCATTAGTCGGATTTGCATTGTTCTTATTAGCTTTAGAATTATTGTTGAAAAATACTGTTTTTAGAGGATTTATTTAATAAAATTAAAAATTGACAATTGCTTATTTGTAGTTGTCATTTAGATTAAAAATGTATCAATTAGAAGAACCAAAATATTTATATCTATTAGCTATAGTAGCCTTACTTATAGCACTTTTTCTATTTCAGTTATTTTGGAAGCGAAAAAAACAACGCGAATTCTCTCAAAGCGACTTACTAAGACAATTAGCTCCTAATAAGTCGGTTTTTAAACCAATTTTGAAATTTGTTACAGTAGCTTTAGCATTAGTTGCTTTAATTATTGCTATGGTTAATCCAAAAATTGGAACAAAATTAGAAACTGTAAAAAGACAAGGTATCGATATTGTTTTTGCTGTCGATATTTCTAAAAGTATGCTGGCTGAAGATGTTGCCCCAAATCGTTTAGATAAAGCAAAACAATTGGTGAGCCAAATTATCAATAACCTAGGAACAGACAGGATAGGAATTATTGGTTACGCAGGGAGCGCTTACCCTGTTTTACCAATGACAACTGATTATAGCATTGCTAAAATGTATTTACAAAGTATGAATACCGATATGGTTTCTTCTCAAGGTACCGCTCTAGCAGAAGCAGTTAATATGGCAACAAATTATTTTGATGCTGTAGATACAAGTAAACTGATTATTTTAATTTCTGATGGTGAAGATCACGGTGAAGGTTATGCTGAAGCAAGTGCTGTTGCAGAAGAAAGAGGCGTAAAAATCATAACTATTGGTGTAGGAACAGTAAATGGTGGCCCAATTCCAATAAAAGGAAGTAATGGTTCAGTTGCAGAGTATAAAAAAGACAAAGAAGGCGAAGTTGTTATTACTAAACTCAATAAAGAAACTTTAGTGGCAATTGCTGAAGCCGCTAATGGTGGTTATATTGATGGAACTTCAACAAAACAAGTAGTTGAGCAAATAAAAAATGCATTAGACAATATTGAAAAAACCGAGTTTGAAACACAACAAATTGCAGAATATCAAACCCAATATCAATGGTTTATTGGTATAGCTTTTGTATTGTTATTATTAGATATTTTCTTTTTAGAAAGAAAAACAAAATGGTTACAAAAGCTAAATTTATTTAACGAAAAATAAATTTTTGTCATTCCGAGTGAAGTCGAGAAATCTCATAAAGAAAAATTTGATTAGAAAATGAACAAAATAATAACATATTTAATTCTATTAATTTCATCATTAATTTTTGCTCAAAACAAAGACAAAGATTTATATGATGGTACAGTTTCTTTTGAGAAAAAAGATTATAAAGACGCTGAAGCCGATTTTAGAATTTCTCAATCTAATAATGCCGAAGCAAAGTCTACTGCAAATTATAATTTAGGAAATAGTATTTACCGTCAAAATAATCCATGCGAAGCAAAGTATAAATTTTTTAATGCAGTAGAAACAGCTAAAACTAAAGAACAAAAACATAAAGCTTATCACAATCTAGGAAATGCATTAATGCAAGAAAAAGATTACCAAGGTGCAGTTGCAGCTTATAAAAATGCACTTAGAAATAATCCACTTGATGATGAAACTAGATATAATTTTGCTTTAGCAAAGAAAAAATTAAAGGAAAATCCTCCTCAAGGTAATGATAATAAAGACAAAAAAGGAGGAAATAATAATCAAGATCAACAAAATCAGCAAAACCAGTCAAATAAAGATAAAGGAAACAATCAAGATAAAGATAATAAAGGCGACAACAAAGACAAAAAAGATAACGATAAAGGAGATCAAAAAGATAAAAACGATCCTAATGATAAAGGCAATGATAAAAAAGACCAAGGAGATGAAAAAGAAGATCAAAACCAACAACAAAAGCCTTCTGGTGCAAATAAGCAACAAATAGAAAATTTATTAGAAGCTGTTAATAATGCCGAAAAGAAAATTCAAGATAAATTAAATGCTAAGAAAGTAAGGGTACAACCTGCAACAAATGATAAAGATTGGTAACACATTTTTGTCATTCCGAACTTGTTTTCGGAATCTCATAATTAAGTGAATCAGCATTAAAAAATGAACAAGATATATTTTTACATATTACTTTTAATTTCTAGTTTGACTTTTGCTCAAGAAGTAAATTTCGAAGCAAAAGCTCAAAAAACGTCTGTTGCTTTAAACGAAAGATTTCAAGTTTCCTTCTCAATCAATCAAGATGGAGACAATTTTTCACCACCTAATTTTGAAGGATTTCGAGTTGTAGGCGGACCTTTTCAATCGACCAACTTTTCTTGGGTAAACGGGGTTAAATCTTTCAATAGAAGTTATTCATACATGTTGCAGCCTACTGCAAAAGGAACCTTTACAATCAAATCGGCTCAAATTGAATACGACGGACAAGAATATGCTACAAAACCAATAAGAATTACCGTTACAGATGCTATCACACAACCTAAAGATCCAAATAGTCCAGAGTATAAAGCTGGAGAAGGAATTCATTTAGTAGCAGATGTTTCAAAAGGAAATCCTTATTTAAACGAACCTATTACTGTAGTTTATAAATTATATTTTGATCCAAGATTTTCCGTTAGAAATGTACGAGAGGTCGAAAATCCAAAATACAATGGTTTTTGGAGCCAACATATCGATATAAAAAAATTAGAAGCTGTTCCAGGAACTTACAATGGCAAAGATTATGCAATGGTTGTTTGGCGCAAAGTATTATTATATCCTCAAGAAACAGGAATAAAGCAATTAGAGCCATTAAAAATCGAATTAGATGTAGATATACCAGTTCGTAAAAGAATGGGCGGATTCTTCGAAATGATGGATTATGAAACTACTTCTAAAACAGTTTCTGCAGGAGCAAAAAGTGTAACTGTAAAAGCATTACCAGAAAACGGAAAACCAGCAAGTTTTACAGGAGCTGTAGGAAAATTTGATTTCAAAGTAAAACCATCAAAAACAGAATTAAAAACCGGAGAATCATTAGATTTAGAAATCAGTGTTACGGGTGATGGTAACTTAAAATTATTCAATTTACCAAAACCAGAATTTCCAAGTGCGTTTGAAGCTTTTGATCCTCAACACCAAGAGCAAGTTCAAACGCCGCTTACAGGAATTACGGGAAAAGTTTCAGATACTTACACAATCGTACCTCAGTTTAAAGGAAAATATACTATTAAACCAATAGAATTTTCATATTTTGATTTAAGAACAAATAGTTATAAAACAATAGTTTCAGATCCTATTGAAGTTAATGTACTTCAAGGAAAAGATGCAGTTGCTTCAAACGAAAATTCTCCTTCAACTGCAAAGCAAAAAGTTGAGAAGTTCAATACGTTTCAATTTATTAAATTAGCCTCTACTTTTGAACCAATTGAAAAAGTGGATTTCTTTGGTAGTACAAAATTTTACGGATTATTATTTGCACCATTTTTAATTATTCCGATAATTGTTTTAGCGAAGAAGAAAAAAGAAGCTATTGATGCAGATGAATTTGGTAACAGAATAAAACGAAACAATAAATTGGCTAAGAAATATCTTTCTGAAGCTAAGAAACAAATGGGTAACAAAGTACCGTTCTATATGGCAATGGAAAAAGCTCTACATAATTTCTTGAAAGCAAAATTACACCTTGAAACTTCTGAAATGAGTAAAGAAAATATTCAAGAGTTATTGTTGACCAAAAATGCAAATGAAACGACAGTTTCTCAATTTATTAAATTAGTAGATGATTGCGAATTTGCACGTTATACGCCATCTTCTGATGTTGCAATGCAATCAGATTATGAAAGAGCAGTAAGTTTAATTTCAGAATTGGAAAAACAGTTATAACATGAACAAAATATTAGTTTACATAGCGTTTTTAATTTCCAATTTTATAGTGGCACAAAACGCGGCTCAAATTCTTTTTGAGAAAGCAAACGAAAATTATAGAAATGGTAAATATGAAGAGGCAATTACTCAATATGAAAGCATTCTTGATGATCAAAAAGTAGCTTCAGCCGATTTATATTACAATTTAGGAAGTGCTTATTACAAATTAGGAAAAGTAGCTCCGTCTATTTATAATTTAGAAAAAGCCTTATTGCTTAATCCAGATGATGAAGCGATTGTAACCAATTTACATTTTGCTCAAAAATTAGCTATAGATGATATTAAAGTAGTTCCCGAGGTTGGTTTTTCTAAAATCATATACAATTTCACTTCTAATTTATCTTATGATCATTGGGCTTGGCTTGCAGTTTTTGCTGCAGTAGCATTTTTGTTGTTTTTTGTGGGTTATTATTTTTCGTATTTAACCATTTTAAAAAGAATTTTTTTCGTAGGAATGTTTTTATTGCTAATTGTTTTACTAACCAGTGTGCTTTCAGCTTTTCTTCAAAAAAGATTCGACAATACCATAAAACCTGCAATTGTTTTTGCTGAAAGTACTTTTGTTAAATCGGAACCAAAAAATAATTCTGAAAATGCATTTGAATTACACGAAGGAACTAAAGTTTATGTAAAAGAAACTTTAGATAATTGGAAACGTATTCAATTAACTGATAAAACGGAAGGCTGGATTAAAAAAGACGCAATAAAAGAACTTAAATAGCTGTCTGCTTTTTATTCATTAAGCGAATCACAATTAGTATTCCCACTACAACCATTATTGCACAAAACAAGAACAAGTATTTCATTCCAAATACATTAATTACAGTTCCTTCAAGCGGTCCTGTTGCTCCAAGCGAAAGATCAATAAAAAGTGCGTAGCAAGCAAGCGCAGAACCTGCATTGGTAGCCGGAGCTAGTTTTACTGCTTCTACTCCTAACGCTGGGAATACTAATGAAAATCCTAATCCTGCTATTGCAGCACCAATTAATGCCAGACTTTCATTAGGAGCTAAGAACAATAAAAACAAGCCAATTGCTTCAGTAATCAAGCAAATTAAAGCAACATTTAAACCACCTTTTACATTGATTTGGTTAGAAAATAACCTTCGTCCTAAAATAAATAACGAACTAAACACACTTAAGCACAAAGCCGCATTATTCCAATTAAAATAGTCGTAGTAAAGTGTAATAAAGTTGGATAAACCTCCAAAACCAAGTCCGGCTAAACCCAAACAAATTCCAAAAGGTGTAACTAGTTTTAGTACTTTTAGAAAAGGAATTTGTTCAGAGGTTGAGTTCCCATATACAGGTTTTAATGAACTTGTATATACCAATCCTAATAAAGCGGTTATAAAAATTGCAATTGCAATATGCTCCATTCCTAAATTTTTACTTAAGATAACTCCAAGAGGAGCGCCAATAGCTAAAGCTCCATAACAAGCAATTTCGTTATAGGAAATGGCAGTTGCGGTGTGTTCATTTCCAGCAACTAACATCGCCCAATTGATAGGACTAGCGCCAATCATTCCTTCAGCACAACCAAGTAATTAAACGAGTTATAGCCAAAAGAATAAGACTTATCATTTGAGCTTCTTCAAACTGAAAGGCAACAAATAATAAAATTCCACTTACTAAAAAACTACTCATGCTAATCAAAACCGCTAGTTTTGGCCCTTTGGTATCTACCATTTTTCCAGTTAATCCTCTCACTAAAAAAGTAGCGATATATTGTAAACTGATGATTATTCCGGCAACTATTTCACTATAGCCTAAATTTTTATGAATAAATATTGGTTAAATAGCTAGTGGTAATCCAATACACAAATACCCAAAAAGGTTAGCCAAACATAAGTTATGATTTGCATTTTAGATTGATCGAGTCTTAAGGAAATCGTTTTTGGCATTTTGTAGAAATGGTAATTTAAAAATGCAAATTTAAGGTGTATTACTAATATTCTTTTTGTTTGTCAGAAGAGATTTAAGTGATATCGTAATTTTTATGATTATGAAAAAAAATCATGAATAAAATTTTGCATTTGACAATTAAACCGTTGTTTGCTTGTTTTTGTGATTATTAAAAAAATGAAACATATAACTACCATTTTAAAAATAAAATTTAAAATTTGTAAACTTTTTAACTTTTTAAAAAAACTAAATAAATAATTTTCAATTATTTAAATAATATTTTTTGTTAACTTTTTTAAATTTAATTATTTTAAAAATTTTATTTTTTACTTTTGTGAAGACAAAAAATAAAATTATGGATACAAGTTTAGAAGTTCAAAAAAAGCAAATTTATACGAATGAAGAAGCGTATCAAGCTTCTTTAGTGTA
Organism: Flavobacterium haoranii; assembly: GCF_009363055.1. Classification (NCBI taxonomy): domain Bacteria; kingdom Pseudomonadati; phylum Bacteroidota; class Flavobacteriia; order Flavobacteriales; family Flavobacteriaceae; genus Flavobacterium; species Flavobacterium haoranii. The sequence continues at coordinate 2,277,294 of NZ_CP045292.1, forward strand.
TTTTAAAGGAGATGATTTGGCCGCTAGAGTTTGGTTAAATAAATATGCGTTAAAAGATTCTGAAGGGAATATTTATGAAAAATCTCCAGAAGATATGCATCGTAGAATTGCTTCTGAAATTGCCCGAATCGAAAAACAATATCCAAATCCACTTTCTGAAACAGAAGTGTACGATTTAATTAAAAACTTTACCTACATTATTCCGCAAGGAAGTCCTATGACAGGAATCGGAAATCCGTATCAAGTGGCTTCTTTGTCTAATTGTTTTGTAATTGGAAACAATGGAGAAAGTGATTCTTATGGTGGAATCATGAAAATTGACCAAGAGCAAGTACAATTAATGAAACGCCGCGGTGGAGTGGGACACGATTTGTCTCACATTCGTCCGAAAGGTTCACCAGTTAAAAATTCTGCGTTAACATCAACAGGTTTGGTTCCGTTTATGGAGCGTTATTCTAATTCTACTCGCGAAGTTGCGCAAGATGGAAGACGTGGTGCCTTGATGTTGTCGGTTTCTATCAATCATCCGGATGCAGAAGATTTTATTGATGCCAAATTAGAACAAGGAAAAATTACAGGAGCCAATGTTTCTGTTCGAATTGACGACGGCTTCATGCAGGCGGTAAAAAGTGGAGAAGCTTACACTCAAAAGTATCCAACGTTTAGTCCAAGTCCGGTAGTATCTAAAAAAATTGATGCTGTAGATATTTGGAAGAAAATTGTGCACAACGCTTGGCAATCGGCTGAACCCGGAATTTTATTTTGGGATACCATTATCCGTGAATCATTACCCGATTGTTATGCCGATTTAGGTTACAAAACGATTTCTACCAATCCGTGTGGAGAAATTCCTTTGTGTCCTTACGATTCGTGCCGTTTGTTGGCGATTAATTTGTTTTCGTATGTACAAAATCCATTTACAAGCGAAGCGTATTTCGATTTCGATTTGTTCAAAGAACACGTGGGTTATGCGCAACGCATGATGGATGATATTATCGATTTAGAATTGGAAAAAGTAGATGCTATTTTAGCTAAAATTGATGAAGATCCGGAAGAAGAAGAAATCAAAAGAATAGAACGTAACCTTTGGTTAGAAATTCGTAAAAAGCTAAAGAAGGTCGTAGAACCGGAGTAGGAATCACTGCCGAAGGCGATATGTTAGCCGCTTTAGGAATTCGCTACGGAAGCAAAGAAGGAAACGAATTTTCAGTAAATGTTCATAAAACTTTAGCATTAGCAGCCTATCGTTCGTCAGTAGAAATGGCTAAAGAACGTGGCGCTTTTACCATTTTTGAGGCGCAAAGAGAAGTAAATAATCCATTCGTACAACGAATTAAAGAAGCTGATGAAGCTTTGTTCCGGGACATGCAAAAGTATGGTCGTAGAAATATTGCTTTATTGACGATTGCACCAACGGGTACAACTTCGTTAATGGCACAAACAACTTCAGGAATTGAGCCTGTGTTTATGCCGGTCTATAAAAGAAGAAGAAAAGTAAACCCTAACGATAAAGATGTTCGCGTAGATTTCGTAGATGAAGTTGGCGATTCTTGGGAAGAATACATCGTGTTCCATCACAAATTCAAACAATGGATGGAAGTAAACGGAATCGATACTTCTGTAAATTATTCTAACGAAGAATTAGATAAAATCATCGAACAATCGCCTTATTACAAAGCAACGTCAAACGATGTGGATTGGTTGAGCAAAGTAGAAATGCAAGGCGCTATTCAAAAATGGGTCGATCATTCGATTTCGGTAACGATTAATATCCCAAATGACGCCACAGAAGATTTGGTAAACCAATTGTATTTAAAAGCTTGGGAAGTAGGTTGTAAAGGTGTAACCGTTTATCGTGATGGTTCGCGTTCGGGCGTTTTAATTGCAAATGACGAGAAAAAAGAAAAAGAAGTGGAAGAAATGGATGTAACGTTCAAACGTGTATTTCCAACGAAACGTCCTCAAGTTTTGGAAGCTGATGTGGTTCGTTTTCAAAACAATAAAGAAAAATGGATTGCCTTTATCGGAAAAATTGATGAGCAACCTTATGAAATTTTCACCGGTTTAGCCGACGACGAAGACGGAATTTTATTACCGCGTTGGGTAAACGATGGTTTCATTATCAAAAACAGAGACGAAAAAGGAAATTCTCGTTACGATTTTCAATATGTAAATCCAAGAGGCTACAAAACAACAATTGAAGGTTTGTCGTACCGATTTAACCCAGAGTTTTGGAATTATGCCAAATTATTTTCTGGAACTTTACGTCACGGATTAGAAATCGACAATATTGTAGAATTAATTAACGGATTGCAGTTAGATAACGAATCTATTAATACATGGAAAAACGGAGTTGCACGCGCATTAAAACGTTACATTCCGGATGGTACAACGGCAAGCGGACAAAAATGTGGCAATTGCGGTGGAACCCATTTAATGTATCAAGAAGGTTGTTTGACTTGCAAAGATTGTGGTTCGTCTAAATGCGGATAAATAAAAAGGAGCTTTTAAGCTCCTTTTTTATTGGAATTATTCTGTTTGTTGTTCACTATCAGATTCGGTATTTTCGTCTTCTAAGTCGTTTGACCGTTCACTGTCAACTGAAGGCTGAATACTATTTTCATACCATTCTTCAATCTTCGGATATAAAAAAGCTGAGATTTCTTTCGTTGGATTATAAAAAATAGATTCGTCCAGTGTTTCTTGTTCAACTAGCATATTGTTCACATTCATTTTTTCGAAAAGCAAAATCACAACGCTTAACATCAAAATGGTTTTTATAGCACTAAAAAAAGCTCCGGCTAATTTATTCATCCAACCTAAATAAGCAAAATCGGCTATTTTAGTCAATACTTTAGCCGAAAGATGAATAATCACGACCACAAGAATAAAGGTTAGTGCAAAAGCTGAAATCTCGATGTATTTGGGTTCCCAACTTACTTTGGTTTCCAAAACCGATTTTAAAACATACGAAAATTTTATAGCTACAAAAATTCCGGCCACTAGGGCGATAAGCGAAGCCAATTCAACAAAAAGTCCATTTTTAATACCTTTATATAAAGCATAACTCAAGAATACGGCGAATACAATGTCAATAAAACTCATGTTTTCAAGAAAATAGATGAAAGAATAAAGAACAAAGACGACAGATTGTGTAAAAAACGAAACCATCCTTTATCTTTGCAAAACTAATATAGAAAGTTGGGAAAAGTCTTTTTTCTTTTCTCTTTTTTCTTTCATCTTAAAAAAATGTCCAGAGACGAACAATTAAAAGAGCGCTGGGAAAGCGTTGTCAAAATATTATCTGATAAATTTACAGATGGAGACGAACTCGATTTAGATGGAATTATTTATCTAATTGGAATTCAAGAATTGGGTAAATTTAAACAAACTTTCAAAAAAGACGAAAAAGTAAACCTAATGCACATTGCTATTTGTCGTTTGCTTGAACCTTATGGTTATTACGAATTCGAATATTTCGATAACGACGGCTGGCCACATTACAAAGTAAAAGAACAATTACCTTTGCTAAAAGCCGGAGAGCAAGCCGTTTTAATGAAAGAAGCTGTTGTAAATTATTTTTTAGAGAAGGAGCTTATAGATTAAATCCGATTAATGAAAATAGATAAATTTGTTTTAGCAATAATAGGAATTGTGTTCTTGGCCTATTTGTTCCCGCAGTGGGGTTCAAAAGAAAGTCCAATACCTTTAGATATTATAGGAAGTTTAGGAATTTCCTTGATTTTCTTTTTCTACGGATTAAAACTGCATCCTGATAAAATCAAAAGCGGACTCAAAAACTGGAAATTGCACGTTGTGGTTCAATTGGCTACTTTTTTGTTGTTTCCAATTGTGGTTTTACTATTCAGGCCATTGGCTTCTTCAGAACATACCGAAATGATTTGGTTGGCATTTTTGTTTTTAGCGGCTTTGCCTTCAACGGTTTCGTCTTCGGTTGTCATGGTTTCTATTGCCAACGGAAATATTCCGGCAGCCATTTTTAATGCCAGTATTTCAGGTTTAATAGGAATTGCTTTAACACCACTTTGGATGGGAATGTTTTTACAACAATCTACTGCCGATTTCGATTTGGGTGTTATTTATATCAAACTTTTGACAGAGATTTTAGTACCTGTTATCTTAGGTTTACTATTGCAGCGTTTTTTAGGAAAATATACAGCTAAATACAACAAGCAATTAACGTTATTCGATAAAACGATTATTTTAATCATTATTTACAAAAGCTTTTCAGAATCTTTCGAAGAAAAAGTCTTTACTTCAGTGAAGCTAACAGATTTACTTCTGATTTTAGTAGCAGATATTCTATTGTTCTTTAGCGTGTATTATTTCATTGGGTTTTTAGTTCAAAAAATGAAATTTAACCGTGAAGACCAAATTACCGCTCAATTTTGCGGAACCAAAAAATCATTGGTTCACGGAACTGTTTTTTCAAAAATTCTGTTTCCGGCAACGATGCCTACAGGCGTAATTTTATTACCCTTAATGTTGTTTCACGCTGCTCAAATCTTCATTATTAGCGTAATCGCTTCAAAACTTGGAACAAGAGTAGATAAGTAGTTTTTGTTCTTAAAACGTGAATCTTTACAATTAAATCAAATCAAAAAAATTTAATTTGTAAATTTGCAGCCTATTTAAGATTTGAAATGATAGATAAGATTAAAAATCACATTGAAGAAGTTAAAGCTTTTCATGCTGATAATAAGGAGAAAGTAGAAGAATTCCGTATTAAATATTTAGGAAGTAAAGGGCTTTTAAAAGAACTTTTTGCCGATTTTAAGAATGTTCCAAACGAAATGAAAAAAGAGTTTGGACAAGTAATTAATCAGTTAAAAACTTCTGCTGAAGATAAAGTTGCGGCTTTACAAGAACAATTAGAAAGCAAAGAAGTTGCTAGAGGAATTTATGGAGATTTATCTCGACCAGGCGAACCCATTAATCTTGGTTCTCGTCATCCAATTTCTATTGTAAAAAATCAAATCATTGATATATTTTCAAATGTTGGGTTTAATGTTTCTGAAGGTCCAGAAATTGAAGATGATTGGCATAACTTCACGGCATTAAATTTACCAGAATATCACCCAGCGCGTGATATGCAGGATACGTTTTTTATTCAAACTAATCCTGATATTTTATTACGTACACATACATCATCTGTTCAAGTGCGCTATATGGAATCAAATCAGCCTCCTATTCGTACTATTTCTCCAGGTCGTGTATTTCGTAATGAAGCAGTTTCATCTCGTTCACATTGTATTTTCCACCAAGTGGAAGGTTTGTATATAGACAAAGATGTTTCATTTGCTGATTTAAAGCAGACTTTGTTGTATTTCACCAAAGAAATGTTTGGTAAATCTAAAATTCGTTTGCGTCCGTCATATTTTCCATTTACTGAACCAAGTGCTGAGGTAGATATTTACTGGGGATTAAATAATGAAATTGATTATCGTATTACAAAAGGAACTGGTTGGTTAGAAATCATGGGTTGTGGGATGGTGGATCCTAATGTTTTGAAAAACTGTGGAATCAATCCAGACGAATATACTGGTTTTGCTTTTGGTATGGGAATCGAACGTATTGCGATGTTGTTGTATCAAATTGGCGATATCCGTATGTTCTACGAAAATGATGTACGTTTCTTAGAACAATTTAAATCAAGTTTATAACATTAATAACATAAAAACCCGAAGGCATGCTTTCGGGTTTCTTACTACTATGAAAAAAGACATTATTATTCCGAAAGTAGAAGGCGTTCATATTGTAGCTATTCAAGAATGGAACGATGATTTTCAAGAAAACTCTTGGTATGCTTATATATTAAATGAAACTGAACAAACATTGGAAATGGCAATGGTAGTTTCTCGTGCTTACGGATTAATAAACGGTGAAAATCGTAAAACCGGAACATTTCGTCACGCTTTTAAAGAAGTAGCGCCGCAAACGGCTGTAAAAGTAGAATTGTTAGAAAACAATGTTTTGCAGTTAAACAATGAATTTTTACTTACTTATTTTCTCGATGGTAAGTTGTACGACAAAAAATTTATCTTTAAAACCAACAGTATCAACGAAAATGCTCAAACTGATTTACCAGTTATAGCTCGTCGTGGGGTTTTAGCAGTATAAATTAATTTACGTATAGATTTATTGATAAGATTGTCTGCTTTCTAAAATTAAAACATTTTTTTTATTTCTTATACGGAAATAATATCGACCATAAAACGGAAATTACTAAAATACTTCCCACAACAGCGAGTGAAACGGGTGATGAAATATGAATCCAAGGAGCAATTAGCATTTTGGTTCCAATAAAAGCTAAAATTAAAGCCAATCCGAAGTGTAAACGGCTAAACATATACATGAAGTTGGCTAAAAGAAAATAAAGCGATCTAAGGCCTAAAATCGCAAAAATATTTGAGGTATATAAGATAAAAGGATCGTCTGGAGCAATTGCGAAAATAGCGGGAATACTATCAACAGCAAATAATAAATCGGTAAATTCAATAATGGCTACGACTACTAATAGAGGAGTAGCCATTTTTATTCCATTTTGAATGGTAAAAAATTTATCGCCATCAAATTTATCTGAAACTTTAAAAATTCGATGTACTAATTTTGCCCCTGGACTTTTAGTAAAATCTTTATCGCCATCGTCTTCACCATGACTAAACCACGATTTAAATCCAGCTACAATTAAGATAAATCCAAAAATTGTTAGTAAATAATTGATTTTAACAGAATCTCCAAATAATTCCATTTCAGGTAAGTAAGTATAGTTTAGTATCCAAACTCCTGAAAAAATAAAAATGGCTCTAAAAAACAAAGCACCTAAAACACCCCAAAATAAAACTTTGTGTTGCGCTTCTTTAGCTACATTAAAATAACCGAAAACGAGAATAAAAACAAACAAATTATCAACGGAAAGTGCTTTTTCAATCCAATAAGCACCTTGAAATTGGGTGAATTTTTCAAGTCCCATTGTATAATAAATAATAGCGCTGAAACCCATAGCAAGGGAAATCCAAATAGCACTCCAAATAGCGGCTTCTCTATTTGAAATAGTATGTCCTTTCTTATTAAGTAATCCTAAATCTAAAATTAACATTGCTAGAATAGTAATAATAAAAACAGTAATGATTACAGGGTGATTTATTAAATGATCCATCTTTATTTTTTTGCAAAGGTAAGTTCAGTTTTTTAAACCAAGAGAAAATTTTATAAAAATTTGATTATCAATATTTTATAAAATAAAAAAACACTAACCATAATTTTTAAATAATTGATAATTAGTGTTTTAAGTATATTTTTAAAGGAACGTCTTCTTAGTCTAATTTTTCGGTTAATTTTTTAAAGACTTTTTTGGGTTCTTTATTTTCATAAAGTATTTCATATACAGCATCAATAATAGGTGTTTTTGCACCATATTTTTGGTTCAACATATAAGCACTTTTAGTAGCATAATAACCTTCCGCTACCATGCTCATCTCCATTTGAGCTGACTTTACAGTATATCCTTTACCAATCATGTTTCCAAACATTCTATTTCTAGAAAAGATAGAATAACCGGTCACTAACAAATCACCTAAATAAGCAGAATTGTTAATGTTACGTTTCATTTTATGAACTTTGCGGATGAATTTTTTCATTTCGCGAATGCCATTACTCATCAAAACCGATTGAAAGTTATCGCCATAACCTAATCCGTGTGCAATACCAGCAGCAATTGCATAAATGTTTTTCAACATGGCAGCATATTCTGTTCCAATAATATCATCAGATATTTTAGCATTAATGTAGTGACTGCTTAGGTTTTTAGCTACCAATTTTGCTTTAGTTTTATCGCCACAAGCAATAGTTAAATAAGAAAGTCTTTCAAGCGCTACTTCTTCAGCATGACACGGCCCCGTAATAACACCAATATTCTCATATGGAATTTCATATTTCGAATGAAAATGCTCTCCAACAATTAAACTAGTTTCTGGAACAATACCTTTAATTGCTGAAAAAATTACTTTTCCATTTAAGCTTTCGGTTAATTTTTCTAATTCGCCACTTAAAAATGCTGAAGGAATTGCAAAAATAATATAATCTGCAAATTTTACCGCTTCATTAATGTCATTTGTAAGTTCTAATTTATTGATGTTAAACTCAACTGAGCTTAAATAATTAGGATTGTGCTTTTGATGTTTTAAATGCTCAATAGCGTAAGTACTTCGCATATACCACGCAATTTTTTGTTGGTTTTCACATAACATCTTTGCTATTGCAGTAGCCCAACTTCCGCCGCCAATTACGGCAAATTTTGGTTGTTTTTCCATTCTGTTTTTAAATTTTCAGAACTTCAAAGGTACAGAATTCTAGTGAATTTAAAAATTAACATTAATTTATACTATGTCATACAATTTTAGTCGTTGATTCGTCGTTAATATTCTGTTTTATGTTTATAAATACCTTGCTTTATAGTTTTTGGGTTAAGTCTATTAAGTTTTGGTTGGTTAAAAAAACAGGATTATTATCGATAATCCTGTTTTTTGTTTTAATTTTGTTTCAAATTAAAGCTATGAAAACCAAATTTTTAGTTTATTTTTTTTCTTTATTATACATTGGCGTTGTTTTTTCTCAAGCGCCTCAAATCACTTACAATACCCCAAATACATTTTCAATAAACGAATCAATAACTCCATTAGTTCCTATTAATACTGGAGGAAATGTGCCAAATGAGCCCATTGTTTCAACTTATGCAGGTACAGGTTCTATAGGTTCAGTAGATGGGTCGCTTTTAACAAGTAGTTTTAATTTACCTACGATTTCAATATTTGATAATAATCAAGATTTAATTGTAGTCGATAGAAGTAATAATAAAATAAGAAAAATTGCAAACGGACAAGTTACTACAATTGCTGGTACTGGTGCTTTGGGTTCAGTTAATGGCGTAGCAACATCTTCTACATTTCGTTATCCTGATGGTGCCGTTGTAGCATCGGATGGTACAATCTATATTTCAGATCAAAGTAATCATAAGATTAGAAAGTTTACAACTGATGGAATGGTTTCAAATTTTGTTGGAACAAATACAGCAGGTTATGTAGATGGAAATGGTACTAATGCTAGGTTTAATTATCCTGCCGCAATGGCGATTGATACTCAAGATAATTTATATGTAGCCGACTGGGGAAATCATTGTATTAGAAAAATAACTCCAACAGGAGATGTTACCACTTATGCTGGAATTGGTGGTGTTTCTGGAGATTTAGATGGAAATACGACAATTGCTAAATTTAACGGACCTACAGGTTTATGTTTAGATAATTTTGGAAATGTTTATGTGGCAGATTATAGTAATCATAAAATTAGAAAGATTGATGTACTTGGTAATGTAATCACATTTGTTGGAACTGGAATAGCAGGAAATGTTGATGGAAATGCTTCGAATGCAACACTTAATTTACCTGCTGTTGTAGCATTTGATGGAATTGAGAATTTTTATGTTACCGATAGTGGTAATAGAAAAGTAAGAAAAATTGATGCTCAAGGAAATGTAACCACATTTGCAGGAACTGGTGAAGGTGGTGCAGTAGACGGTGTTGCTTCAGTTGCTTCTTTCAGAGCTTTAACAGGTATTATAGCTAAAAACGAAACGGAATTTTATGTTACAGATTATAATAATCATAAAATACGGAAAATAAAAATTTACCGATATACGATTGCTCCACAATTACCTGCAGGATTAGTTTTTAACGAACAAACTGGTGAAATTTCAGGAACACCAACAGAAGTTTCACCATTAACAGATTATACTGTTACAGCTGAAAACGAGAATGGAACAAGTTCTTTTGTATTAAGTATTGAAGTAAACACACTTTCAACAGATTCATTTAATAATTCTATTACTAAAGTATATCCCAATCCTTTTGAATCAGAATTACTTTTCGAATTTAAAAATGAATTACCAACGGAAGTTTTAATTTTTAATGTTTTAGGACAAGAAGTTTTACATTTTAAGCCTCAAGAATTGTTACAAAAGATAGATTTCAAAAATAAATTGAATGGCATTTATTTTGCAAAAATAGTTTTTGAATCTAAAACCGAAATTTTACAAATTATTAAAAAGTAAAACTCGTCAGTTCGAGTGAAGTCGAGAACACGAGAAAAATTATTCTCGATATAAATTATTCTTCTAGAATTCACTCGAATTGACGTTTTTTGATAAAAGAAATTAATAGCTCATTTCTACAATTTCTTTTACTTTATCTAAAGTTACCAATTGCTTTTCGCCCAAACCTTTCCAACCTCTTTCTTCAAATCGATTAACAATAAAAGAAGCTGTTTCTTGATAGTTTTCTGTGTTTTCTGATAACTTGGTTTTCATACCAACGCTTTGAAAAAATTCAGTGGTTTTTTCAATTGCTTTTTGTGCAATTTTTTCATCAGTTCCAGTTAAATTCCAAACGCGTTTTCCGTATTGTACTAATTTTTCCTTTTTAGAATCAAACATTACTTTGTATAAATTCGGACCAATAATTGCCAATGTTCGCGCATGATCGATTTCATATAAAGCGGTTAGTTCGTGACCAATCATATGCGTTGCCCAATCGGTTGGAACACCTTTATTAAGTAAGCCATTTAACGCCATAGTTGCACACCAAACAAAGTTGGAGGCCAATCTATAATCGGTTGGATTTTCAATTACTTTCGGACCAATTTCTACCAAAGTTTGTAAAATGCCTTCTGCAATTCTGTCTTGAAGTAAAGCATCATGATTATAGGTTAAATATTGCTCCATTACATGTGTAAAAGCATCTACTACGCCATTTTGCAATTGTCTTTTCGGTAATGATTCAATTACTGTTGGATCTACAATAGAGAAAACAGGAAATAAAGCACTTCCGCCTAAAGTCAATTTTTCTTGTGTTGCTTCAATAGTCACAACAGCACCTGAATTCATTTCAGAACCTGTAGCGGGTAATGTTAAAACCGTTCCAAAAGGCACCACTTTTGAAGTGTCTTTAAATAAAATGCGTTTGTGTAAAATATCGGCTTCGTTGCCTTCAAAATGAACCGTTGCCGAAATAAATTTGGTTCCATCAATAACACTTCCACCGCCAACAGCTAAAATGAAATCAATTTTTTCTTTGCGAATGATTTCAATCGCTTTCATTAGCGTTTCAAAACGCGGATTCGGTTCAATTCCACCAAATTCAATAATTTCAACACCAGAAAGTGCAGCTTTAACTTGCTCGTAAACACCATTTTTAAAAATACTTCCACCACCATAGGTTAAAAGTATTTTTTTAGACGTTACTAAATCAGAAAGTTTTGCGATTTGTCCTTTTCCAAAGACATAGTTTACAGGATTGTATAATTCAAAATTGTTCATAACATTGTCATGCTGAATTTAGTTCAGCATCTTGTCAAAGTTACAAAAAGCGATTGGGAACAGATTGTAAAGGAATGTTAATAGATAAGATTTCTTTTAGTTAATTCTTCTTTCCAGAAAGAAACAATTTTGTCAGCCAAGTTTATTATTTCAATTGAATTTCCAAACTCAGATACAAACTCTTCTTCTAGATAAATAAGTATGTCATTTTCAAAATATTCTTCAGAACAATAATCGTTATCTGCATATCCGGTATCTTCAATTTCTTTTACAGAATTATTTTTATTATTCTTCTTTGGTTCGAAATGTTTTGCTCCATTGCAAATATGATAATTTATTCTAACCAAAGAACTTTCTTCAAATAATTTTCTTTCTGAACATCCTTTGGAAGTTTTACCTTCAAAAACCCAATCAACTAAATGGTATGATGTTACAAAAAAATTAAAAGCTAAGTATACATTTAGTGGGTTTTGTTTCAAAAGATTATAATCAAATAAAACTTTGTTCCAATAATCAGAAACTGTTTTTAATGATATAAAGCCTTTTCCGTTTTCCATTAATTACTTTTTATAAAACAAATTATGTTCTACATATTCCCAAACTTTTGAAGACAGCATAGGTGTAATATTTTTTCCTTCTTTAATACTGTTTCGAATAAAGGTTGATGATAATTCAACCACAGGTGCACCAATACGATGTATTTTAGGATGATTTACAAATTGTTCGTCCATTTCTCCAGAGTTTAATCTTGGATACACATAAATATGATGATTTTGAAGAATAACTTCATAGTTTTTCCATTTATGAAGCGAATTCAAATTGTCTTCACCCATAATTAATGAAAATTCATGAGTTGGAAATTTTTCTTGTAAATGCGCTAATGTATTTACCGTATAATTGGGTTGCGGTAACTTAAATTCAATATCGGAAGGTTGAATTTTAGGATAATCTTCCGTCGCCAAATGTACCATGTGTAAACGATGGTAATCATCAAGCAACGTATTTTTCTTTTTATGTGGATTATGCGGCGTAACGACCATCCAAATTTGGTCTAAATCAGAATGCTCTGCCATATGATTGGCAATAATTAAATGACCAATGTGAATAGGGTTAAATGTTCCGAAGTATAAACCAACCTTCATTTTATAAAACTATTTCGAAATAAAGTCTTTAACTAATTGATAAGCCTCTTCTTTAGCTGTATCTAAATCATAATTTTTTATGATAGTATCAAATTGCGGTGCAGTTGCTAATTCTACGTGAGCTTTTGCAATGCGCATATTAATTTTATCATCACTTTCTGTTGAACGTTCTTTTAAACGACGTTTTAACTCGTCTACACTAGGTGGTTTTACAAAAACAGCTAAAGTTTCTTCTGGAAATTTATGTTTGATTCGCAATCCTCCTGCTACATCAATATCAAAAATAACATGTTTTCCTAAAGCCCAAATTCTTTCCACTTCTACTTTTAACGTGCCGTAGAAATTATCAGTATACACTTCTTCCCATTCTACAAAATCTTCAGCTTTTATGTGATTTTTAAATTCTTGCCAAGAAATAAAATAATAATCTTTACCATTAATTTCTTCACCTCTTGGTTGGCGAGTAGTACAAGAAATTGAAAACTCTAAGTTTAAATCTTCTTTTCCTAATAAATGTCGAACTATAGTTGTTTTTCCTGAACCAGAAGGTGCTGAAAATACTATTAACTTTCCTTTAGTCATTTTTATAAGCTTTAAGCTTTAAGCAATTTGCTCTAAGCTTTTGTTTTTAGTTGTGTCTTTTGCCTAAAGCCTATTGCTTATGGCGTATTGCATTATAGAACATTCAAAACCTGTTCTTTAATTTTTTCTAATTCGTCTTTCATCATTACCACTAATTTTTGCATTTCGGCATGGTTCGATTTAGAACCCATAGTGTTAATTTCGCGACCAATTTCTTGCGTGATAAAACCTAATTTTCGACCATTTGCTTCTTTTCCATCCATAGTCTGCAAAAAGTAGTCCAAATGGTTTCCTAAACGAACTTTTTCTTCTGTAATATCTAATTTTTCAAGATAATAAATCAATTCTTGTTCAAAACGGTTTTCATCAACATTTACTTTTAGCTCGTCAATTGTATTCTGTAAGCGTTCTTTAATAGCGTTTATTCTTTCAGGAGCCAAAGCAACTGCTTCATTCATATACTTACGAATGATTTCAATGCGAAAACGGAATTCTTTATCTAAAGATAAACCTTCGTCTTTTCTAAAAGTTGAAATGTTAGTCAAAGCTTCTTGAACTAAACTTTTAATTTCTTTAAGTTCATCCTCATTAATTTCTTCACGTTCAGTTTTTAATGCATCGGGCATGCGAACCGCCATTTTCATTAATTCCGTTTCGTCTGCATTAGGAAGAATATCTCTCATTTGAGCTATATAACCTTTTACAATAGGAGCATTTACTTTTGCCGTAGTTTCTTCACCTGTAATTTCAACAAACAAAGAAAAATCAACTTTTCCACGCTCTAATTCTTGCGAAATAGTATTACGTAAACTCAACTCCATTTCTCTAAATGCAGAAGGCATTCTTACATTTAAATCGAGTCCTTTACTATTTAAAGATTTTATTTCAACGGTAATTTTTTTGTTGGCAATTGCTTAGAAGCTTTACCAAAACCTGTCATCGATATAATCATACAGTTGTATTAAAATAAGGTTTCAAAGATAGTTAAAAGTTATGAGTTTTAAGTTATGAGCAATAAGCGAATAGCAGTTTTGAAACTAATTGCTTTCTCCTAATTACGAATTACTTTCTTTTGGTAACCAAATAAACTCCAATGAAGATTAAAAATGCTGAAATTATTTTTATTCCATTTAAACTATCTTTTCCAAGACTTATAGCAATTATACTTGCAAAAAATGGTTGCAGATAAATAAACACAGAAAGTGTTGTAGGTTTTAAAATTCTTATTGCTGAAAGGTTAATCAAATATGCCAAAAATGTTGTAAAAACAACCAAATATCCCATTTCAAAATAAATTATTGATGGAATTTGATGCCAGTTAATTGCAGAAAATTCATTGAAACCAAAAGGCAAAACATAAAGTAATCCGAAAGTGTAAATCCATTTAATAAAAGTAAGCGGACTGTACTTGGCAGCAATTGGTTTTACCAATATTAGATAAACCGCATACGAAGAAGCGTTTATAAAAACGAGAAAATTTCCCCAATTTGCATTTGGTGCATTTTCTATAGATTTCCCATAAAGTATTAAAATGGATGTTCCAGTAAGACCGATTAGGATACCAAATATCTTTTTAATTTCTAATCTTTCTTTAAGTAGAATTGAAGATAAAATTAGAACTAATATGGGCGCAGTTACCATTAAAACAGCCCCACTAATTGGTGACGTATAACTTAACCCTTTAAAAAACGTCAACTGATTAAAAGCAACGCCAAAAAAAGCAGCTGCCATAATTCTTGGGAAGTCTTTTTTGTCAATTTTCTCTTTTGGTAAAAAAATGGAAACCAACCAGAATAATGTACAAGCCCCTAAAACACGAATTAAAATAAGTCCAAAAGGCTGAACATAAGTTGGCATTACATCTTTAGCTATGGTAAAAGTTGCACCATAAATTAAAGCAACAAAAGTTGCGCCAAGCAATGCCCAATTTCTACTATTCATTGTTTAACAAAGTAATTGCAGCTTCCACGTTTTTAGTACTATTACCAACAAATATTTTATCATTGATAATAATAACGGGACGATTTAAAAAGGTGTAATGTTCTAAAATATATCTTTTAAAATCTACTTCTTGTAAATTTTCATCTTTCAACCCCATTTCTTTATACAATTTTGCACGTTTACTAAATAAAACTTCGTAGCTATTTGTTAGTGCATACATTTCCTCTAATTGTTTAACTGTAATAGACTCTTCTTTTATATCTTGAAGAGTAAATGAATCCAGTTTTGGTAATGATTTTAAAATACGTTTACAAGTGTCACAAGTCTTTAAGTAGTAAATTTTTCTCATGGCTAATTTTTTACAAAATTATAAAATTTTAAAGCGAATCATCTGGCTTTTTTGCAAACCATTTTCCCGCTGTTTGTGCTACTCGGTAGCTTACTTCCATCGGGGCTAGAAAGTTAACTTTAGGAAAATCTTAATACTTCTTTTTGTACCTTCGTAAAAAACAATAACAAATGCACACAAGTTTACAAGTTACCATAGCAAGTAGAGAATTACTTCAAAAATTTATCGAAAACCATACTTTAGAACAACTAAACACAATACCTGATGGTTTCAAAAATAACATTATTTGGAATATTGGTCATGTTATAGTTACACAACAATTATTAGCTTATAAGTTGTCTGGTTTAGCTATGATGGTTACTGATGAAATGGTTGCAAAATACCAAAAAGGATCGGCGCCTCAAGGAAGCGTTTCTCAAGAAGAAGTTGAGGCTATCAAGAATTTATTATTTACTACAATTACAAAAGCGCAAGAAGATTTAGATAACGGATTATTTCAAAATTATATGGAATATACCGTTTCAACTGCCAATTTCACTTTAAAAAATATCGAAGATGCCATGCAGTTTAATAATTTCCACGAAGGCATTCATATTGGAATTATAATGCAGTTAAGAAAATTTGTTTAATTACTACCTTTGCAAAAAAAAATAAACACATGAAATTTAATACAAAAGTAATACATGGTGGTCAACATCATGAAAAAGTAACAGGTTCTGTTATGCCACCTGTTTTTCAAACGTCAACCTTTGCACAAGTTTCTCCCGGAAAACCAGTTGGTGAATATGAATATAGTAGAGCTGCAAACCCAACACGTACTGCATTAGAAGACGCTTTAGCAAGTATCGAAAATGGAACACGAGGATTAGCTTTTTCATCTGGTTTAGCAGCAACTGATTCGGTAATGAAGTTATTAAAGCCTGGCGATGAAGTTATTGCTATGGATGATTTATATGGTGGTACATATAGAATGTTTGCCCGTATTTATCAAGATTTCGGTATCAAATTCCATTTTGTAGATATGACCGATTTAGCAAAATTGGAATCTTTAATAAATGCAAATACAAAATTGGTTTGGGTAGAAACACCTACTAATCCATTAATGAAATTAGCCGATATTGCTGAAGTTGCAAAAATTACAAAGAAACACAATTTGTTATTTGCAGTTGACAATACATTTGCTACACCCTATTTACAAAAACCATTAGATTTAGGAGCCGATATTGTAATGCATTCGGCAACAAAATATTTAGGTGGACATTCCGATGTTATTGCTGGAGCTTTAATTGTTAAGGATAAGGAATTAGGTGAAAAATTACATTTTGCTCAATTTGCTACTGGTGGAACCTTAGGGCCAATGGATTCTTATTTAGTTTTACGTGGAATTAAAACATTACATTTAAGAGTACAACGTCATTGTGAAAACGGACAAAAAGTTGCAGAATATTTAGCAGCTCATCCTGCTGTTGAACGTGTGTATTATCCTGGACTAGAATCTCATCCTAATAATGATATTGCTAAAAAGCAAATGATTGGTGGTTTTGGAGGCATGGTGACTTTTACTTTCAAATCAGGAAAAATGGAAGATGCTGTTAAGTTTTTAGAAAAAGTAAAAGTTTTCACTCTAGCCGAATCTTTAGGAGGAGTTGAATCTCTAGCAAATCATCCAGCATTAATGACACATGCATCAGTTCCTGCTGAAAAAAGAGCTGAAATTGGCATTACAGACGATATGGTTCGATTAAGTGTTGGTGTTGAAGATATTCAAGATTTAATTCAAGATTTGGAACAAGCCTTATAAGTTATAAATAAAAAAGTCCCGATAATTATCGGGACTTTTTTATTTTAATATATTTTTTGAAAAATTAATCTAAGTAATAGATGTATCCAAAGTGAAACCAAAGGTTCCAATCATTAGCTTTGTTTTCAGGATGTAAATCTGGATTTTTTTTCAATCCATCAACCCAATCAGAAAAATAGTATTGCCATCTAAGTTCTACAAATAAATCCGAAAGTTCAGTTAATTTATAACGAGTACCTACAGATGAAACAATAGACCAAGTACTACCACCTTCTGTAGACCAACCATTATAACCACCATTGTTAACAGCTTGGTAGTCAGGATAAACGTTATCTGGATTGTTTAATCCCCCTACTCTAGTTGAATATGTATTATTACTAAAGAAACTATAGTGAGCACCTAAACCTATAAATGGAGCCCAAGCGCCTTCTCTTGCAGTGAACTCACGAATACTCCACGGGAAATATTCTAACTGCATACCAATATCTGTAACTTTAGCTTCACCTTTCATGGCTTTTAATTTATAAGCATGTTCAGAGTCTTTATCTACCCATTTTCCAAAATGTTCTAATTTTGTACTGTTGTATGATAATTCTGATCTAAGTTTAAAGTGGTCATTAAAATATGTTTCTGGAGTGTAACAGTTACATTCGGCACGATAAGAAAAGTTCATGTAGTGAACTAAACCAATTCCGAAACCTGTATTACCTGCGTTTGTTTCAAAATCGTGACGTACTCCAAAGTCAGATTGAAATGCCACACCTCCAATGAAAGCTCCAATTTCGTGTGAAAAACCGAACTGTGCATTAGCAAAAAATGGCGCTAAAACTAATAATAAAACGAGATGTTGGATCTTTTTAGTCATTACTAAAAATTTACCATTATCGGACAAATGTAAAAAAACAAAGTTCACTTCAAAAAAAAAAACTTAAAAAAGTGCTAAAAAAACCTAAAAATTAATATAAGGAAGCGGTCGTAAAATATGTTTTAAAAATTTGATAAAAAAAGAGTTATCTGTTTCAATAAAATGTATATTTGCTTCGATATTAAACTACAATTTTATCAAATTAGAAATTAAACCACAAAATAATGAAAGAGAATGTAAAATCTTTTATGGATTCAGTTGCAAAAAGAAATGCAAATGAGCCTGAGTTTTTGCAAGCTGTACAAGAAGTTGCAGAAACAGTAATACCTTTTATCGAGGAAAATCCTAAATATCAGGGTAAAATGTTATTAGAGCGTATGGTTGAGCCAGAGCGCGTAATAATGTTCAGAATTGCTTGGGTTGATGATGCTGGAAAAACACAAGTAAACAGAGGTTTTAGAATTCAAATGAATTCTGCTATTGGTCCTTACAAAGGAGGTATTCGTTTTCATCCTTCAGTTAATCTAAGTATTTTAAAATTCTTAGCTTTCGAGCAAGTTTTTAAAAACTCATTAACAACTCTTCCTATGGGTGGAGGTAAAGGAGGGTCTGATTTTGATCCAAAAGGAAAATCAGATAACGAGATTATGAAGTTTTGTCAAGCCTTCATGACTGAGTTACAGAGACATATTGGTGCTGAAACTGACGTTCCTGCAGGTGATATTGGAGTTGGTGGACGTGAAGTTGGTTACATGTTTGGTCAATACAAAAAATTAAGAAATGAATTTACAGGTGTGTTAACTGGTAAAGGAATTACTTTTGGAGGTTCATTAATTCGTCCTGAAGCTACAGGTTATGGAGATGTATATTTTGCACAAAATATGTTAGCAACTAAAGGACAAAGCTTTGATGGTAAAACGGTAGTCGTTTCTGGTTCAGGAAACGTAGCGCAATATGCTATTGAAAAAGCAACTCAATTAGGAGGAAAAGTTGTTACTGCTTCAGATTCTTCAGGTTATATTTATGATGCGGATGGTATTGATGCTGAGAAATTAGCGTATATCATGGAAATCAAAAATGTAAGATACGGAAGAATTAACGAGTATGTTGCTAAATATCCTAATGCTAAATTTGTTGAAGGAAAACGTCCGTGGGAAGTAAAATGTGATATTGCATTACCATGTGCTACTCAAAACGAATTAAATGGAGACGAAGCAAAAATGTTAATAGCTAACGGTTGTATTTGTGTGGCTGAAGGAGCTAATATGCCTTCTACACCAGAAGCGGTTGAAGCATTTATTGCTGCCAAAATTTTATTTGCTCCAGGAAAAGCATCTAACGCTGGTGGAGTTGCTACTTCAGGTTTAGAAATGTCTCAAAACTCTTTACGTTTAAGTTGGACAAGAGAAGAAGTGGATCAAAAATTACACAGAATTATGAGTGATATTCACGAATCATGTGTTAAATATGGTACACAAGCTGATGGTTTTGTTGACTATGTAAAAGGTGCAAATATTGCAGGTTTTGTTAAAGTCGCTGAAGCTATGTTAGCACAAGGTGTAGTGTAATTTATTACCTAATAATATTTGAAAGCCCATCAATTTTGATGGGCTTTTTGTTTTAAAATACTTAAAGCTGTTTTAATACGTTTATATTATATTTGTAAAAAAGAGTTTGATGAAATTTAAATACTTTGTTTTTCTATTATTTGTTACCCTAGGTTTCTCTCAAAACAATCAAGTTTGGAAAGATTATTTTTCTTATAACGAAATTGTTGATGTAGCTCATGGTGATAATACAATTTATGCAGCTACAGAAAACAGTGTTTTTAGTAAAAATTTATTAACTGGAAACATCGATAGATTTACTTCTGTAAATGGTTTTAAGCCTGAAGCAATTACTTGTATTTATTATTCTCAAAGTTCAAGAAAACTATTTGTTGGAAATTCAAATGGTTTGATAAACATTGTAGATGAAGAAGCTAATATGTTTCGTAAAGTTGACATAATTGAAGAAGTTCCAGTAGCTCCAAATAAAAAAAGAATTAATCATTTCTATGAATATGATGGGAGATTATACATTTCAACAGATTATGGAATTTCGGTTTTTGATACGAATACATTAGAATTTGTTGAAACTTATTTTATAGGAACATCAGGAGAAGAATTGAAAATCTTACAAACTACAGTTTTTAATAACGAAATTTATGCAGTAACTCAGTATAACGGAATTAGAAAGGCTGATATAACTAGTAATTTTTTATATGATTTTGCGCAATGGCAAACTTTTGACAATGGGAGTTGGACAGGAATTTTAACTTTTCAAAATCAATTATTAGCTCAAAACACAAATTCTAGAACTTATAGACATAATGGAACTGCGTTTCAGGAAATTTTGAATACACAACAAAATGCTAATTTCTTTAAGACAAACGACACTGAGATTATCATTTCAACTCCAAATCATATTTTTGTTTTAAATCAAGCTTTAAATACAATTGCTCATGTAACTGATATCCCCGATGTTGATAATGAGATTTTTTCTTCGGCAACAGTAGTAAATAGCAATTTATATATTGGAACTCAGAAAAATGGATTACATTCTGCTTCCTTAAGCAATATGTCTTCATTTGAGGATATGACACCAAATGGTCCATTAAGAAATTATATTTTTAGAGTCAAACAATCTCTCAATAAACTTTGGGCTGTTTATGGTAGTTACGCAGCAGATTATAATCCATACCCGCTCCAAGAATATGATTTAAGTTTTTATACTAAGGATTATGGTTGGGATTTTATTCCTTATGAAGAAATATTTGAAGCAAAAAATTTATGCGATATTGCAATAAATCCTAACAATTTTAATGATGTTTATATTAGTTCTTATGCTTCGGGATTGCTTAATATAAAAAACGATTCAAAGATTCTATATGATAATTCAAATACTGGTTCAAATGGATTAGAAATTTTTCCCAGTTTGAATGAAATATTTATTAACAGTCCTGCTTTTGATACACAAGGTAATTTATGGGTCACCAATAGAGGTGTTGATAGATCATTAAAAGTTTTAAGAAACAATAATCAGTGGCAGTCTTATAATTTAAGTAACTTAATTTCGGATAATAGATTTGCTCCAATGGCAATTGATAAAAACAATACTAAGTGGTTGCCTTCAAGAAGTCAAGGTTTATTAGCTTTCAACGATACAGAAAATAATAAATCAATTTTAATAAAAGTAGAGCAAGGACTTCCTGCTTTAACAATCCAATGTGTTGCGATTGATAATAACAACCAGTTGTGGATTGGGACATCAGGAGGATTGCGAATTTTAAGTAGTGTTGATAGATTTCTCTATGAAAATGAACTTGTTGTAAATAACATTGTGATTCAAGAAGGTGATTTAGCACAAGAATTATTTTATGAGCAATCTATTTTAGATATTGAAGTAGATGGTGCTAATAGAAAATGGGTTTCTATTTCTGGAGGCGGTGTCTTTTTGGTATCATCAAATGGGCAGGAAACTATATATAGATTCGACAAAGAGAATTCGCCTTTACCAAGTAACTTTATTAATGATATTGAAATAAATGACGAAACAGGGGAGGTGTTTTTTGCTACCGATAAAGGAATGGTTTCTTTTTTAGGTACTTCTACAGCGCCAAAAGACGATTTGTCAGAAGTTTATGTTTATCCAAATCCAGTTAGACCAAATTATTTAGGAACAATTAAAGTAGCAGGATTAACTAATAGATCTATCGTAAAAATTACGGATATTGAAGGAAATTTAGTTTATGAAGTTACTTCTGCTGGAGGTACTATTGAATGGGATGGGACAGCTTTTGGTAAATATCGAGTAGCTTCTGGAGTGTATATGGTTTTTGTTTCAACTGAAGGTGGTCTTGAAACAAAAGTTAAGAAGATAATGATTGTTAGGTAATGGAATTTAGCTTAAACAAAAATTGTTTTGATTTTTTAAGACTTTTTTTTGCATTTAATGTTCTCTTATCTCATATAGGAGAGCTATCGCAAGATAAAGAATTGTTTTTTTTACAAAAAATATCGAATCCTTATTTAGCAATTAATGGTTTTTTTGTGATAAGTGGTTTTTTAGTAGCAAAAAGTTACATAAGGACAAATAACTTAAAGACTTATTTAATTAAAAGAGTAAAAAGAATTATTCCTGCATATATCTTTGTTATTTTCTTTTTCGCAATTTTTTATCATTTTTTCAAAACTGTCATTATTAGAATATTTTTCTTCATTACAGTTGTATAGGTATATTGGTTGGAATTTGATTTTTTTAAATTTCATGGAGCCTTGTCTTCCTGGTTTATTTCAAGAAAATTTATTGTGTGCAGTAAATGGATCGCTTTGGACAATTAAAGTCGAAGAAAGTTTTTATTTAATTCTACCAATTATATTTTATTTTTTTAAAAAAATAAAATATAATTGGATTGGTTTTATCATTGTTTATGTTCTTTCTTTTAGTTTTTATGTGTATTTTAAATTTTATCTAGATAAACCAATAATAGCTAAGCAAATGCCTGGTATGTTAACATATTTTGGAACAGGAGTTTTTATTTTTTTATATTTTTCAAAAATCATGAAGCATAAAGTTAAATTATTGATTTTGTGCTCAGTTGTCTCATTAATTTCCTACATCAATTCATTTTATTTTCTATTTCCAATTTCTTTTGGGTTTGTCGTAATTTTATCTGCCTACACTTTTTCGAGTTTAAATTATTTTGGAAAATATGGAGATTTTACATACGGGTTGTATATCTTTCATTTTCCTTTAATTCAGTTATTTAAGAGTTTGAAATTGTTTGAAAAATACAACTCTTTTTTAATTGCATTTATTCTAGTTCTATTGTCAGTTTTATTTGCAATCTTATCTTGGTTTTTAATTGAGAAAAGATTTATAAGCAGGTATAACGATAAAGTTTTAGAAGATGCTAATTAAAACCAAAGCTGTTGTTATATCAGCAGTTAAATATCAAGAGAAAAGTTTAATTGTACGCTGTTTTACGTTAAGTGATGGCTTAAAATCTTATTTTGTAACCAATGCATTTACTGGAAAAAAGAATAATCAAAAAAATGCTTTTTTCAACCTTTAAATCAATTAGAAATTGAAGCTTATCACAAGAATAAAGGTGCTTTAGAACGTTTCAAAGAAATTAAATTATCATTTCCTTATCAATCCATAACTAGTAATATATACAAAACAACCATTGCTATTTTTTTGTCTGAAGTTTTACACAATGCTATAAAAGAAGATGGTAAAAACGACACTTTATTTACCTATTTAGAAACCGCTTTTAATTGGCTCGATCATCACGAAGAAACTTCAAATTTTCACTTAATTTTTTTACTTCAATTAACACGTTATTTAGGTTTTTATCCTCAAAACAGCTCAGAATATGAATATTTTGAGTTAACAGAAGGTGTTTTTATTCCTTTCGAAAGTGCAAGTTGTTTATCAAAAGAGCAAACAACTCTTTTTAAGTCACTTATTGATTTAAAATTTGAAGACGACCAAAAGATTTTTACTGGTTTCCAAAGACAAATTTTACTAAACATTCTCATTGATTACTACAGTTTAAACATTGAAGGATTTAAAAAACCAAAGTCATTAAGTGTTTTAAAAGAAGTTTTCAGTTAAATCTAAATTAACTTTTGCCTTTTCTCTTTTGCCTTTTCTTTCGAATTCATTACTTTCGCAAATTGATTTAAGAAAACGACAAAAATGAGTGCTAAATTTACTGAATACAAAGGACTTGACTTGCCAACTGTGGCTTCTGAAGTTCTTGATTTTTGGAAAAAAAATAACATCTTTGAACAATCGGTAACTTCTCGCGAAGGAGCTACACCTTACGTGTTTTTTGAAGGACCACCATCTGCAAACGGTTTGCCGGGAATTCACCACGTGATGGCGCGTGCGATTAAAGATATTTTTTGTCGTTACAAAACTCAAAAAGGGTACCAAGTTAAGCGTAAAGCAGGTTGGGATACCCACGGTTTACCTGTAGAATTAGGTACCGAAAAAGAATTAGGCATTACTAAAGAAGATATCGGAAAAACGATTTCGGTTACTGAATACAACGAAGCGTGTAAAAGAACCGTTATGCGTTATACAGATGTTTGGAACGACCTTACCGAAAAAATGGGATATTGGGTTGATATGGAAGATCCGTATGTTACTTACAAATCCAAATACATGGAAACGGTTTGGTGGTTGTTAAAACAAATTTATAACAAAGATTTACTTTACAAAGGTTATACTATTCAGCCTTATTCGCCAAAAGCGGGAACAGGATTATCTTCGCACGAAGTAAACCAACCAGGTTCTTATCGTGATGTTACGGATACCACTATTGTAGCTCAGTTTAAAACAAAAGATGAGACATTGCCAAGCTTCTTACAAGGTTTTGGAACGGTTCATTTCTTAGCTTGGACAACAACTCCTTGGACATTGCCATCGAACACAGCTTTAACAGTTGGTCCAAAAATCGATTATGTTTTAGTAAAAACCTTCAATCAATATACTTTTGAACCTATCAATGTTGTTTTAGCTAAACCTTTAGTTGGAAAACAATTTGGCGGAAAGTATTTTGTAGCTGAGTCTGAAGAAGATTTTGCTAATTATAAATCAGAAGATAAAAAGATTCCTTACCAAATTTTAACTGAAGCAAAAGGTGCTGATTTAGTTGGAATCAAATACGAGCAATTATTACCATTAGCGTTACCTTATCAAAATCCAGAAAATGCTTTTAGAGTAATTTCAGGAGATTTCGTTACTACGGAAGATGGAACAGGTATCGTTCACACTGCGCCAACATTTGGTGCAGATGATGCTAAAGTAGCAAAAGAAGCTTCACCAGAAGTTCCGCCAATGTTAGTTTTAGACGAAAACGGAAATCCGGTGCCATTAGTAGATTTGCAAGGTAAGTTTGTAGCTCAAATGGGAGATTTCGCAGGGAAATATGTAAAGAATGAATATTACAACGATGGCGAAGCTCCTGAGAAATCAGTAGATGTTGAAATCGCTATTCGTTTAAAAGAAGAAAACAAAGCCTTTAAGGTTGAAAAATATGTACACAGTTACCCACATTGTTGGAGAACAGACAAACCAATTTTATATTATCCATTAGATTCTTGGTTTATTAAAGTAACTGAGATCAAAGATAGAATGTTCGATTTGAACGAAACGATTAACTGGAAACCAAAAGCTACAGGAGAAGGTCGTTTCGGAAATTGGTTGAAAAATGCAAACGATTGGAATTTATCGCGTTCACGTTATTGGGGAATTCCATTACCAATTTGGAGAACAGAAGATAAAACAGAAGAGATCTGCGTTGGTTCTGTTGAAGAATTGTACAATGAAATTGAAAAAGCGGTTGCTGCTGGTTTCATGAGCGAGAACCCATACAAAGGTTTCCAAATCGGAAATATGGACGAAACGAACTACGATTTAGTGGATTTACACAAAAATATTGTAGATAATATTGTTTTAATTTCTCCTTCTGGAAAACCAATGAACCGTGAAACGGATTTAATTGACGTTTGGTTCGATTCAGGGGCAATGCCTTATGCACAATGGCATTATCCGTTCGAAAACAAATCATATATCGATAACAATGAGGCTTTTCCAGCTGATTTTATTGCGGAAGGAGTAGATCAAACTCGTGGATGGTTCTATACGTTACATGCGATTGGAACTCTAGTTTTTGATAAAATTGCTTATAAAAATGTGGTTTCAAACGGATTGGTTTTAGACAAAAACGGACAAAAGATGTCGAAACGTTTAGGAAATGCTGTTGATCCTTTTAAAACACTAGAAGAATTTGGTCCAGATGCAACACGTTGGTACATGATTTCCAATGCAAATCCTTGGGACAACTTAAAATTTGATATCGAAGGTGTGGCTGAAGTAAGAAGAAAATTCTTTGGAACACTTTATAATACGTATTCGTTCTTTGCGTTATATGCTAATATCGATGGTTTCAAATACAACGAAGCCGAAGTTCCATTAAACGAAAGACCAGAAATCGACCGTTGGATTTTATCTGAATTACATACGTTAATTCAATTAGTAGATGAAGCGTATGCGGATTATGAACCAACAAAAGCTGCTCGTGCTATTTCTGATTTCGTTCAAGAAAACTTGAGTAACTGGTACGTTCGTTTATGTAGAAGAAGATTCTGGAAAGGCGATTATGCCCAAGATAAAATTGCGGCTTATCAAACACTTTATACATGTTTGGTGACTGTAGCGAAACTTTCGGCTCCAATTGCTCCGTTCTTCATGGACAAACTTTACAGAGATTTAACACAAGCTACAGGTTCTGAATCTTTTGAAAGCGTACATTTGGCCGAGTTTCCAAAAATGGTTGAAAACTTTGTTGATAAGTCATTAGAAAGTAAAATGATGAAAGCGCAAACGGTTTCTTCGTTAGTTTTATCACTTCGTAAGAAGGAAATGATTAAAGTACGTCAACCTTTGCAAAGGGTTATGATTCCTGTACTTGACGACAATCAGCGTGCTGAAATTGAGGCAGTTTCTGACCTAATTAAAGCAGAGGTAAACGTGAAAGAAATTGAGTTGTTAGGTGATGCTTCAGGCGTTTTAGTGAAGCAAATTAAACCTAATTTTAAAGCTTTAGGACCGCGTTTTGGTAAAGATATGGGATTGATTTCCAAAGAGATACAAAATTTTACGCAAGAACAAATTAATAAAATTGAACAAGAAGGCGAGATAATACTTGACATTTCAGGAAAAAGTGTTAATTTAACAACCGAAGATGTAGAGATTTCGTCACAAGATATTCCAGGATGGTTAGTGGCTAATGCAAATGGAATTACAGTAGCGTTAGATATCACAATTTCTGAAGAATTACGAAATGAAGGGATAGCCCGCGAACTTGTAAATAGAATTCAAAACATTCGTAAAGATTCTGGTTTTGAGGTAACCGATAAAATTAAAGTTCAATTAGAGAGTGAGCCAACAATTGAAATAGCTGTTAAGGCAAATGAGGATTACATAAAATCAGAAACTTTAACAAACGAACTTGTTTTTGTACAAGAATTAAAAAATGGTACGGAAATTGAGTTTGATGATTTAAAAACAGTAGTATTAATTTCTAAATAGTTTGAAACCAATTTATTGGTTCCATCAGACTGAAATTTAAAACAATTTAAAACTGATGAAATTATGGTTGAAGAAAAATTAAGATATTCAGATGCAGATTTAGCAGAATTCAAAGAATTGATTTTAGCTAAAATGGAAAAAGCAAAAGCCGATTTAGAATTGATAAAGAGTGCTTACATGAATGATTTAAACAACGGTACTGATGATACATCACCTACGTTTAAAGCATTTGAAGAAGGCAGTGAAACCATGTCAAAAGAAGCTAATTCGCAGTTAGCAACACGTCAAGAAAAGTTTATTCGCGATCTTAAGAATGCTTTAATAAGAATTGAAAATAAAACTTACGGAGTTTGTAAAGTAACTGGTAAATTAATTAGTAAAGAGAGATTAAGAGTTGTTCCTCATGCTACAATGAGTATTGAAGCTAAAAATTTACAACGTTAAGATCTATATAAAAAAGTTAAAACGCTCCTAATGGGGCGTTTTTTTGTGGAATAAAATCTATATTTTTGCTCAAAATTCAAAACATGTCGTTAAAAAAGGCCTATATATTAGTTTTTCTAGTTTTAATAATCGATCAAGTATCAAAAATTTATATTAAAACACATTTCTTTATTGGTGAATCTATTAAAGTTATGGGTTTAGATTGGTTTCAAATTCATTTTATTGAGAACGAAGGAATGGCTTGGGGAGCTGTTATACCTGGAGAATATGGTAAATTATTTTTAACGCTTTTTAGAATTGTTGCTGTTGGAGGAATAGGTTGGTGGTTATGGGATTCTGTTAGAAAAAATGCTTCTAATTATTTAAAAGTTGCGATTGCCTTAATATTGGCAGGTGCTGTAGGAAACATTATTGATTCGGTTTTTTATGGCGTTATCTTTAACGATAGCTATCATCAAGTAGCTACTTTATTTTCTGATGAACCTTATGGAAGATGGTTTCACGGTGAAGTAGTTGATATGTTGTATTTTCCTATTTGGGAAGGAAATTTACCTTCTTGGTTACCTGTTTGGGGTGGTAAACCTTTCTCGTTCTTTAACGCCATTTTTAATGTTGCAGATGTTGCTATTTCAACAGGAGTAGGAATCTTAATTGTCTTTAATAAGAAAGCTTTTGGGAAATAAAAGCAATATATAAAAAGAAAAAGCCAACAATCGTTGGCTTTTTCTTTTATTTTCTCTTCTTTTTTGTCCTGGTGCATAAGGTTTTGCGCTTTTAGAACCAGTAACTTTTTTCATTTGCCCAGGAGGCAATGGTTTCGATTTTTTATGTCCATGTCTATGATGAACATGACAACTATCTAACCCGACTACTAGCATTAAAGCAAATAATGCTAATAGTAATTTTTTTAAAATGTTCTTTTTCATTTGTTTTGGGGTAAAATTCGAGCGAATATACTTCTAAAAATCAAATTTCAAAACATTTATCGGAGTTGCCATAAAGTCTAATTTTAATTACTTCTAGTTTGGTATTTAATTGTCCTAAATAATTTTTCGTCAGTTCAAGTTCCCGATTTATCGGGAGTATCGAGATTAAGGAAGATGTTATTTTTTTTCTAAAATTGAAACCATAGTTTCAAGGTTTTTTATTTCAATTTCTTTTCGTAGTAATTCTTCTTTTAGTGTATCATTATCTTTTAAAGAAGTATCATTTATAAAAACAACTGGACTAACATTAAAAATTACACATAAATTTTTTAAATAAACGCCCCAAGTTTTACAACCACCATTTTCTAAGCGTGCATAAGCAGATTGCGAGATACATAGCTTATCTGCAATTTCTTCTTGAGTGAATCCTTTAGATTTTCTTAGTTGTTTTAATTGTTGCGTGTGAAACATTTTTATAAATGTTAACAGGATATGTAGCAAATCTATTTTTTTTTTTTGATTTTTATAAGGAAAATTTAAATTTTAACATTTGGTATAGAAAAACTGTAACAAATGTTAAAGTTATGAGCTGTTATGCAAAAAACGCATAAAATTACCCGTTATTTGCATAAGACAACTTTTAAAAACCTTTTAGTTTTACACTATTGTTTAACTAAAAATTTTATTCTTATGAAAAAATGGTTTTAACGCTAGCTTTAGTGCTAGTAGGAAGTTTTGCTTTTGCTAATAATGATTTGAATTTAAATATAGAAGTTCAAATTCAAAATGTAAAAATGATTAAAGAACAATGGTATAAAGCAACCTGTACTAATGGTTCTGTTTATTATTTTCAAGCTGAAAATATGACTACAGCAGAGTATATGGCAAAATTTATTTGTTCACAAAGTATTTTAAATAATTAATTTTTATATGATGAAAAAATTTTTATCGATAGGTCTTATGTTTGTTTTGTTTTCAGCATTTACCAAAGAAACTAAAACAATTAAAGCACAATGGTGGAAAGTTACTTGTTCAGATGGCAGTGTGCATTATTTTCAATGTGATTGCACAGAAGGTGTGGCATGGGCTATAGCCTCATTTCAGTGTAAACCTTTATAACCTTAGCTATAAAGATGTTGTTTAGATATATTTTTTTGTTATTATTTGTTTCTAATGTTTTTTCACAAGAGAAAGGACTTGTCTATTATGGTTTTATAGATGCAATAGGAATTGGTAATTCTAAAGGACCTGATTATAATTCTTACTTATTATTTAATAAGGAACAATCTTATTACGTAACATGTAAAGATAGTTTAGAAAATGTAATTGAAAAAGAAGCACAAAAGACTTATGAAAATGAAGAAGGTGGAGGAGCAATTTATAATGGACTTAAGGTTAGTGAAAAAGGCGATCAAGTAGTTTATCACATAGAAAAAACACTATGTGGTCTAATTTTTTGTATGAGAAACAAATTTATGTAAAAGAAGTTGCACCAAAAATAGATTGGAAAATAGGTAAAGAGACTAAAAAGATTGGAGTTTTTAATTGCAAAAGAGCAACTGCTAATTTTAGAGGTAGAAATTATACCGCATGGTTTACTACTGAAATCCCTTTGCCCTTTGGTCCTTGGAAATTTCAAGGCTTGCCTGGATTAATCTTAGAAGTTTATGATACTAATAAAAATGTTCATTGGTATTTTAAAACAATTGAATATCCTTCAAAAAGCAATGAAAAATTAAAGTATATTTCTAAGCCTGTAAAAGAAAAATTAAATTCTTATTCTGAGTATAAGCTACTTCAAAAAAAAATTAAAGAAAAAGCAACGGACAAGAATAAGTTAATAAGTAAACAGTTCCCAGGAGTTACTTTTATTGACCCTGAAATTAAACAAATGTTTATAGAGTGTGAGGAATAATATGAAGTTTCTTATTTCATTGCTTTTTATAAATTTCTCTTTTTCGCAAGAAATAACTTTAAAAGGTAATATTACAGATAACCAAAACAGAGGCATTCAAAGTGCTTCTGTTTCTGTATTAGATGAAAATGAAGATATTTTAGGGTATAGTTTTACTAATGAAAATGGTGAATATCTTATTTCTTTTGATAAACCAACCAACAATACCATAATTGTTGAAGTAGCTTGTTTAGGATTTCAAAAAGCCTCTAAAAAAATAGATAATAACACAAATAGTACTTTTAATTTTCAATTAGAAGATAAAATTGAAAATTTACAAGAGGTTGTTGTAGAATCAGGAAAAAAAATAAGAATAGAACAAGATACTACAAGTATCAAAGTCGCTTCATTTGGTAACAAAACCGAGCAAACCGTTGAAGATATTTTAAAAAAATTACCAGGAATTGAAGTTTTAAAAGACGGCACTATAAAAGCACACGGTAAAGCCATTGATAAACTTTTAATTGAAGGCGAAGATATGTTTGATAAAAATTACAAATTATTGTCAAAAAATCTAAATGCAAAAGTGCTCGATGAAGTCCAAATTCTTGATAATTTTGAAGATAATCCCATTTTTAAAAAACTAAACAATTCTGATAAAGTAGCTTTAAACCTTAAACTTAAAAAGGGTTTACAAAATGTTTGGTTTGGTAATGTAACCTTAGGAAGTGGAATAGTTTCTGAAAATCGCTGGAGAGAAAGCTTAAATTTAGGATTACTAAAAAAGAAAATTAAGTTTTTCTATTTTGGCGATTATAATAATCTTGGTGAAAAAGCTACCGATTTAATTAATTCTAATGTAATTGACCGAAATAGTTTTGGTAACGATAGATTTGAATACAAGGCAAAATCGTTATATACAATTTCCAATAATGAAATTCAATTTTTTAGTAAATCGCAAAGTGTTTTTAATAAGGCATTTTTAAATTCCTTAAGCTTTAATTCTAAATTTAGAAAAAATCTTTCTTTACGAGGCGTGATTTATTTAGCAAATGACAATCAAAATCAAAATTCATTTGCCGAGACCAATTATAATTTAGAAAGTAATCCTGTTTCGTTTACCGAGAGTAATTTTTATAATAATAAAAAAACCTTAGCATCAACAGAATTAGAACTAA
Organism: Flavobacterium haoranii; assembly: GCF_009363055.1. Classification (NCBI taxonomy): domain Bacteria; kingdom Pseudomonadati; phylum Bacteroidota; class Flavobacteriia; order Flavobacteriales; family Flavobacteriaceae; genus Flavobacterium; species Flavobacterium haoranii. Next base: position 2,308,955 of record NZ_CP045292.1, read on the forward strand.
AATATACTCCAAACGATAAAAATTATATTACCAACTTATTTATTTTAAAAAACAACCCAAATAAAACGGCAAATAATTTATTGTTTAATTCGGATCAAATAAATCAGCATTCAAAAACGAATAATTACACTTTTTACAACCATTTTAATCACACCTATCAGGTTTCAGAGAATAAAGTGTTGAATAATTATTTTTATATTGGAAACGATAAAATAAATGAAAAATCGAGAATTGAATCTCCTTATTTAAATAGTTTTTTAAATGTAAACACTTCAGAAATTGTTACGCAACAGGCTAATAACAAATTGTTTTATATAGGGAATAAATCAAAATTAATTACCAAATTAAAAAAATTAGACATCACAAATAGTTTTCAATTTGAATTCAATAATGAAAAGTTTGAAAATGATTTCATTGCAGAAAATCAGAACATTCCAACTTATGAAAACAATTCAGAACTAAGGCAATTTTCAATAGTACAAGACAACACATTTCGCTATAATTTTTCTAAAAAAATAGATATTACAGCTAACGTAAACTTTCAGAATACAATGTTTAATAATAACAATTCTGAAACTAATATTTTTTATATCAACCCATCACTTTATTTTAATATAAAGAAAACAGGTTTTGGAAATTTTACAGTTTCTTATTCAGAGAATAATAGTTTACCTGAAATTAATCAGTTAACCACAAATTTTCAGTTAACAGATTATCGTAGTTTTTTAATTGGTACAAACTATCAAAAACCGCTAAACACCGCTACAACATCATTTAATTATTATTTTTATAATGATGAAAAAAGGTATTCTATAAATACAAGTTTGTTCTATATAAATTCAAAATCTATTTTAAATACATCAAGCAATTTAACGGATGATTTTAACTTCAATTCATATATTCAAACTAAAGGAAGCGAAAGTTATAATTTCAATTTTGCAATTGTTAATTACATTCGTAAAATAAAATTAGCCTCTAAAATTGAAACAAATAATAGTTGGACAACAATTCCTTTAAATGTAAATTCAACTGAATTTGAAACTTCTAAAGGTTTTACAAACAATATAAAATACAGCGGAACTACTTATTTTAAGTTGCCAATAAATTTTGATTTTGGATATTCTTATAATTATTTTCAATCTGATTTTCAAGGAATAAAAACAGAAAACATCACTAAGGATGCTTTTTTAAATGCGAATTATAAAATTTCAAAAACTATTTTAGCCGAAAGTAATAATTCCCTTTATTTTGTAAATAATCAATCTTATTTCTTTAGTAATTTGGTTTTTAGTTATACACCTAAAGAAAGTAGATTTTCATATAGATTTTTATTTAATAATATATTGAACGAAAACGAATATACCTATATTTCTATAAATAATTATGCGTATTATAAGTCAAGTATCCAACTTGTGCCTCGTTACTTATTAGGAACAGTTACTTTTAGATTTTAAAACTTAAAAATTTCTTTATTCGTCACACAAAAATCTAATTTCACATCGGTTTCTATAACATCTTCAATTTGTTCTTCGGGTTCAAAAAAAGAAAGCCCAACTTTAATTACATCGGGTTTGCATTGGCTCAGAAATTTGTCGTAAAAGCCTTTGCCATAACCTACGCGATTTCCTTGTTTGTCATACGCTAAAAGCGGTACAAAAACCACATCAATCATTTCCGTAGGAACAGGCAAACCATTTACAGGTTCGGGAATGTTGTATTCGTTTTTTACAATTTTAGTGTTATCGGTCAATAAAAAATGCGACATTTCTCGTGTGTCAAAAGCACTTTTCGAAATCACAACTTCTTTATCTTTTCCCGCTAAAATTTGTAAAATAAATTCGGTGTCTACTTCATTTTGTTCTACTATTGGTAAGAAAATATGATAATACGTTTTGTCCCAAACCTGCCTAGCCTCAGGCAAGGTGGCTAAACGCAATAAATTGTTAGCAATTGCCAAACTCTTTTCTTCAATTTCTTCTAAAGACAGTTTTTTTCTTGCTTCTTTACTCTTTTTTCTTGCTTCTGATTTATTCATTTATAGCTAATTTCAAATCATCTATAAAAGTAGTTAAATGATCAATTTCTACGTGATCCATTAAGACAATTTTATACCATTTGTTGTGTTCGTTATGTTGCTGGGGAACCAAATCGTATTTTTCGGCAATTTCATGCGGAATATTTTCAGCGTGAATGGTAACCAAATTCATAAAAGGTTCACGAAAATATTCAATGTTGAGTTTGTCTAATTCGTCACATAAAAATTGCGTACGCATTTGTAAAACGCTAATTTTTTCAAACCAGCCGTAAGCGCCGTAAGTGAATAAAATCATCCAAACGGCAACTGCATTTGCTCCCGAACGACTTCCGCAAAGAGTTAAATCCATGCCTTCAACATATTCGGCTTCTTTGGTCAATACATTTTCAATTAAACCTTTTCGGCAAATAAAAACTCCGGTTCCATAAGGCGCTTGTAGCATTTTATGAGCATCAATGGTAATCGAACTAATCTTGGGATTGCTAAAGTTTATTTTAGATTCTTTATTGCTAAACGGATACACAAATCCACCGTAAGCGCCGTCAATGTGTAATTTGTATGGAACGTTGTATTTTTCTAAAACATCAGTATAAACATCAGGGTTGTCAACTGAACCAAACATAGTCGTCGCCATATTGGCCACAGCCATGAAATATCTCTTTCCATTTTTGATAGCGGTTTCTACTATGGTTCCCAATTGTTCTTTTTGGATTTCCCTTGTATTAAAATCAACGGGAACTTTAAGCCAATCGACTTGTAATAAATTGGAACCTTTTGGGATAGAATAATGTGTGTCTTCCGAAGCTAAAATGGCAATTTCGTTCAGTTTTGCATTATATGTATTGAAAAAGTAATTGCGAAAAACCCAAAGTGCCTGAATATTAGCTTCTGTTCCGCCGGGAGCAATGTAGCCGTCATATTCGTTTTCTTTGGCTTTAAAAATATCAATAGCAATAACATCTAATACTTCTCTTTCTATTTCTTGTGTGCCACAAAACGCTTTTTCAGAAGTGCCAAAAGTATGACAACCAATGTTATTCGGATTAGCAACGTATGTTTGCAAAGTAGGAGCATCTTTCAAAAAAGGAGCGTCGTCATAAAAAACGCGTCCGTCTAATTTAGAAGCCGGATAACCTAATGAAGCATCTTTTGAGAAGTTGACATTTTCTTGTAAAGCTTGTTGAATTCTATGTAAACGCTGTTCTTGCGTAAGTTTTTTCCAAAATTGCATACCTAAAATTTTTCCAAAGGTACAATCTTAGAGTTTTTCAAAAGATGACAAATGTTAGCTTTCCAAGTGGGTTGTAATATGAAAAATGGCATCACCTTGATAGACAAATGGTGCATGATTTACATTAATCAAATAACCTTCATTTGGCGATTTTACTTTGTGCTCCACTTTTCCATACGGATCAGAAATAGTAGCCAAAAGTTCGCCTTTTTTGACAAATGAACCAATTTGCGCTACACCATGAAACATTCCGGAATATTTTGCCCTAATCCAGTTCGATTTTTCAATATAAATAGAAGTATGTGGAGGTTCAGAAGCTTTTTTCTTTGGATTCAACATGCCTAAATGTTCTAAAAAACGCTTGCTTCCTTGTAAGGCTTCGTTGGTGATGTCTTCATTTAAGTCCAAAGATTTTCCACCTTCAAAAAGCAACATTTTTACTCCTAGTTTATCACAAGTGCTTCGAAATGAACCCGAAATGTTTTTGGAATACAAGGTAAAAGGAGCATGAAAAACTTCAGCTAATTCTTTGAGCTCTAGGTTTCCTTGTTCAATGCGAATTTGTGGTGCATTAAAACGTTGGGCACCGCCCGCATGAAAATCTATTACATAATTGATATTGGGTAAAATTTCTTTTACGATATAATACGCAAACCGACTGGCCAACGAACCGGTTTTACTTCCTGGAAAAACTCGGTTTAAGTCGCGCTTGTCCGGAAATTCTCGTGTTTGGTTCACAAAACCAAAAATATTGATGATAGGAATACAAATAATAGTGCCTTTTTTCGGTTTGTTCAACTTTTTTGTAATTATCTGGCGCACAGTTTCGGTACCATTAATTTCATCGCCATGTAAACCTGCTGAGAAAAGAACTGTGGGACCCGCAACTCTTGAACGTTCAATGATAATGGGAATTTTAAGCTTATTCATAGTATGTAATTTGGCAATTTCCATACTAATGGTTCTACTTTCTCCGGGTAAAATAGTCTCACCAAAAAGGTGTAAAGGTCTTATCTCATTCATGTTACCAAAAATATAAAAATAGCCGATAAAAAAAACAATTCTTTTATCTTTGTTGTTCATTCTTTTCTTCAAAAAATGCAGTCGCCACTAGAACTTCAAATACAAACTTTACCCGATGGTCCCGGAGTGTATCAATACTATGATAAAGATGGGAAAATTCTTTATGTGGGTAAAGCCAAAAACTTAAAAAAAAGAGTTCAATCTTATTTCAGTAAACACCACGATAATTACAAAACTTCGGTTTTAGTAAAAAAGATAGTGTCTATCAAACATATTGTGGTTCCTACCGAAACCGATGCGTTGCTTTTAGAAAACAATTTGATCAAGAAGTTACAACCGCGCTATAATGTATTGTTGAAAGATGATAAAAGTTATCCGTGGATTTGTATTAAGAACGAAGCTTTTCCGAGAGTGTTTCAAACCCGAAAAATGATTAAAGACGGTTCGGAATATTTTGGACCTTACACGAGTGGAAAAACAGTTCACACCCTTCTCGATTTGATTAAAGAATTGTATCCGTTGCGAACGTGTAATTTCGATTTATCGAAAGCCAATATCGATTCTGGAAAATATAAAGTGTGTTTAGAATATCATATCGGAAATTGTAAAGGTCCGTGTGAAGGCTATCAAACGCTGCAAAATTATCAAGACCAAATTCAAGCGATTCGCGAAATTTTAAAAGGGAATTTCAAAGAAAGTTTGAAGGATTTCAAGAAGCTCATGATGGAATTAGCGGAAGACATGAAGTTTGAAGAAGCCCAAAAATAAAAGATAAAATTGATGTTTTAGAAAACTATCAGGCAAAATCAACCATTTTAAATCCGAAGATTACCAATATTGATGTGTTTTCCATTATTTCAGATGAAACGATGGCGTATGTTAACTTTTTACAGATTTCACACGGAGCCATTATTCGATCGCATACATTGGAACTGAAAAAGAAATTGGAAGAAACTGATCAGGAACTTTTAGAACTAGCCATTGTTGAATTGAGAGAGCGTTTCCATTTGCTTTCCAGAGAAATTATTGTGCCGTTTGAAGTCGATTTGGGCGAAAATATTAAAGTTACCGTACCAAAATTGGGCGACAAAAAACAAATTCTCGATTTGTCGGAACGTAATGCTAAACATTACCGATTAGATCAGTTGAAACAAATTAAAATTGTAGATCCTGATCGTCATGCCAATCGAATCATGGCGCAAATGAAGAAAGATTTACGACTTTCGGTTGAACCGCGTCATATTGAATGTTTTGATAACTCCAATATTCAAGGAACCAATCCGGTTGCAGCTTGTGTGGTTTTTAAAGACGGAAAACCGAGTAAAAAAGACTATCGTCATTTTAATATTAAAACAGTTGAAGGTCCAAACGATTTTGCTTCGATGGAAGAAGTGGTGTATCGAAGATACAAACGATTATTGGACGAAAATCAACCATTACCTCAGTTAATCATTATTGATGGTGGAAAAGGACAGTTGTCATCGGCCTTAAAAAGTTTAGACGATTTAGGATTGCGAGGAAAAATTGCAATTATTGGCATTGCCAAAAGATTAGAAGAACTGTTTTATCCGGAAGATCCAGTGCCTTTGTATTTAGATAAAAAATCGGAAACTTTAAAAACCATTCAGCATTTGCGAAACGAAGCACACCGATTTGGAATCACACATCACCGAGATAGAAGAAGTAAATCAGCTTTGCAAACTTCGTTAGAAACAATTCCTGGAATTGGCGAAAAAACGATGGTAACGTTACTTAAACATTTCAAAAGTGTTAAAAGGTTGCAAAATGCTACAGAAAATGAAATATCTGCAGTAGTTGGACTTTCAAAAGCCAAAAAAATTTCCGAATTTTACCAAACATTGAATCCTAAAAAGGAATGAAACATTTTTTCTTGTTCTTAAGCCTACTATTGATTCCCCAAATCAGCTTATCACAAGACATTGATTCGTTAAATCTAAATACCAAAAAACCCAAAATTGGAGTTGTTCTAAGTGGTGGTGGTGCAAAAGGTTTGGCGCATATTGGTGTGCTCAAAGTTATAGATTCGCTCGGTATAAAAGTAGATTATATTGGGGGAACAAGTATGGGTGCAATTATTGGAGGTTTGTATGCATCTGGATACAATGCGAAACAGTTAGATTCTATTTTTAGTAAAGTAGATACTGAAGCACTAATTCAAGATTATACGCCTAGAGATTCCAAGACGTTTTATGAAAAGCGTAATGATGAAATATATGCCTTAACCTTACCATTTGATAAGTTTAAAATTGGTTTACCTACAGCTCTTTCAAAAGGTTTATATAATTATAATTTATTGACAAGATTAACAATGCATGTTAGTCATGTTAATGAGTTTTCAAATTTACCGATACCATTTTTCTGTATAGCAACAGATGTTGAGACTGGTAAAGAAGTGGTTTTAGAATCTGGAATTTTACCACAAAGTATGATTGCCAGCGGTGCAATTCCGTCTTTATATAATCCGATAGAAATTGATGGTAAATTATTAGTTGATGGTGGAGTTGTGAATAATTATCCGGTAGAGCTTGTAAGGGCAAAAGGAGCTGATATAATAATTGGCGTTGATGTTCAAGATGGATTAAAAGACAAAGATAATTTAAAAGGAGCCACAGGGGTTTTGGTTCAAATTACTAATTTCTCGATGATAGAGAAAATGGAGTTAAAGCGAAAATTGACTGATATATATATTAAACCTGACATAAAAGGTTATAATGTGGTTTCATTCGACGAAGGTGAGGAAATTATCCCCAAAGGAGTTAAGGCGGCATTATCTCATATTGATGAACTAAAAAATTTTGAAAATATAAACTATAAAAATGAAGGCGTAACTAACTTTCAGGATTCAATTTTCATAAAAAAAATTCAAATAAATGGCAACCAAAATTATACAAGAGCTTATATTTTGGGGAAATTAAAAATTAAAGAAAATACAAAAGTAAGCTTGCGTGATCTACAAAAAGGAATTAACAATTTAAATGCTACACAAAATTTTTCTGCAATAAATTATGCATTTGAATATTTAAATGAAAATGGTGACAAGTTAATCGTTTATCTAACAGAAAAGAAGAACGATACCTATTTACGATTTGGAGTTCACTATGATGATTTATTTAAAACAGGTGTACTTTTAAATTACACAAAAAAGAACTTGATTGCTAAAAATGATGTTTTCTCATTCGATTTTGTAGTAGGCGACCATTTACGCTATAACTTTAATTATTACATTGATAATGGTTTTTATTGGAGTTTTGGTGTTAATTCAAAAATGCAAAAATTTAATAGAAATGTACCAAATGATTTTAATAATGGACTAACATTAAGTGATTTAGGTGTAAATTCGATTAATGTAGATTATCAAGATTTAACAAATCAGGCTTATCTTCAAACTTTATTTGCTCAAAAATTTTCTATAGGAGCTGGTTTAGAGCATAAATTATTAAAAATCGAATCAGAAACTGTAGCTAATATTAGACCCGTATTCGAAAATAGTGATTATTTATCGTTGTTTGGCTACATGAAATTCGATTCATTTGATCAAAAATACTTTCCAAGAAAAGGTTGGTATTTTAATGGTGAATTAAAGTATTTATTTTATTCTTCAGATTATAATAATGATTTTGAAAAGTTTACCATTGCAAAAGCAGACATGGGCTTTGCTCAAACATTTTTCAAGAAGATAACATTAAAAGTTCAGTCAGAAGGAGGTTTTCATGTAGGAGAAAAAACAACTAATTTTTTTGATTTTGCTTTAGGTGGATACGGATTCTTTCCTGTCAATAATTTGAGATCTTTTTATGGCTACGACAACATTAGCATTGTAGGTGACAGCTATGTAAAAGGATCAGTAACCTTAGATTACAGAATATTTAAAAAACATCATTTCAATGTGATTGCTAATTATGCAAATGTTGGTAATAAAATTTTTAATGCAACAGAGAATTGGTTTACAAAACCTACTTATTCAGGTTATGCTATCGGTTATGGTGTGGAGTCAATTATTGGGCCTGTAGAAATTAAGCATTCTTGGTCGCCAGAAACACATAAACATTTCACTTGGTTTAGTGTTGGATTTTGGTTTTAAAAAATTCAATTTTTTTTACGATATTTGTAAATATGAAATGCGCTTTGGCAAAAAATATTAATGGATTAAATTTGGCAGGCGAATTCCATCTGATTGATAAATAAAACAGTTATTTACAGATGCAACTAAAATGGCAAGGTTTACTATCACACTTAAAATTCCTCATCAAGAGAAATCCTGAATGAGTTAATTTCTTTTTGATTTAGAACCAAAGTTTTTAGTATTAACTTTTAACTTTTAAACTTCAAATTTTAAACTTAAAGAAGATGCCAATTTATCATAAACTAGGAAAAATTCCACACAAACGTCATATTCAGTTCCGCAAAGAAAACGGAGATTTGTATTATGAACAGCTTTTTGGCACCATCGGTTTCGACGGAATGTCAACCAATATGTATCATGAGCACCGTCCTACAATGGTTAAAGAAATCAAAGGACAATATTCGGTTGCTCCAAAAATTGCTAAAGAAAACAATATTCAATCGTATAGATTAAGAGGATTTCAAGTTGCTCCTCAAGACGATTTTTTAGAAAGTCGAAAAATTGTTTTAACAAATTCTGATTGTCATATCGTTTTGGCTGCGCCAAAAAAGTCAACAACAGAATATTTTTATAAAAATACCGATTCTGATGAAGTAATTTTTATTCATAAAGGAACAGGTAAATTAAGAACCATGTTAGGAAATTTAGATTTCAAATATGGAGATTATCTAGTTATTCCTCGCGGAATGATTTATAAAATAGATTTTGATACCGAAGATAATCGTTTGTTTATTGTAGAATCGCACCGACCAATTTATACACCAAAAAGATATAGAAACTGGTTCGGACAATTATTAGAGCATTCACCATTTTGCGAACGAGATATTCGTCGTCCTGAAGAATTAGAAACTTATGATGAAAAAGGTGAGTTTTTAATTAAGATTAAGAAAAAAGATGAAATTTTCGATATGGTTTATGCATCACATCCATTTGATGTAGTGGGTTATGATGGTTATAACTATCCGTATGCTTTTTCTATTCATGATTTCGAACCTATAACAGGAAGAATTCACCAACCGCCACCAGTGCATCAAACATTTGAAACAGATGCTTTTGTAATTTGTTCGTTTGTGCCTCGTTTATACGATTATCATCCACAAGCAATTCCAGCACCATACAATCATAGCAATATTGATAGCGATGAGGTATTGTATTATGTAGATGGTGACTTTATGAGTAGAAACGATATCGAAGCAGGTCATATTTCATTACATCCAGCTGGAATTCCTCATGGTCCACATCCTGGAGCTACAGAAAGAAGTATTGGTAAAGTAGATACGGAAGAACTAGCAGTAATGGTAGATACTTTTAAACCATTAATGGTTACTGAAGAAGCAATGAAAATTGCAGATGATAAATATTACCAATCTTGGTTAGAATAATTAGTTAATGTTTCAATTAGCGGATATGCGAATTTATTATTATGAATTTTACAAATAGTGAAAAATATAAAAACAACCCTGTTTTAAAAGAATCATTTGAATTTGCATTAATGATTGTAAAATATTCGGAGTTGTTAGATGAAAATAAAAAATTTGTAATTTTAAGACAAATTGTTCGATCTGGCACTTCAATAGGCGCAAACATTAAAGAGGCGCAAAATGCAGAAAGCAAAGCAGATTTTATACATAAACTGAAAATTGCCCTAAAAGAAGCTGATGAAACAGAATATTGGTTATTTCTATGTGAAAACTTAGAAAACTACCCAAATCCAATTGGGTTATTAGAAAAATTAAATAGTATATTAAAAATGTTAAACAAAATAATTAGCACATCAAAAAAACAATTCGCTAAAACGCTAATTAATTAATTCGCAATATCATGAGTAACGAAATAAAATCAGTAGAATACGGATTAGAAAAAATATTTGAAGGAGCGCAAGACTTTTTACCTTTATTAGGAACAGATTATGTAGAGTTTTATGTTGGTAATGCAAAACAAGCGGCTCATTTTTATAAAACAGCATTCGGTTTTCAATCATTAGCTTATGCAGGATTAGAAACTGGAGTAAAAGATAGAGCTTCTTACGTTTTAAAACAAGACAAAATTCGTTTAGTTTTAACAACAGCATTAAATAGCAACTCACCTATTGGTGAGCATGTAAAAAAACATGGAGATGGTGTAAAAGTAATTGCACTTTGGGTTGAAGATGCTCGTAAATCATACGAAGAAACAACTAAGCGTGGTGCAAAATCATATTTTGAACCAGTAGTAGAGAAAGACGAAAATGGAGAAGTAGTACGTGCCGGTATTTATGGTGCATACGGAGAAACAGTATTTGTTTTCGTTGAGCGTAAAAACTATAATGGAATTTTTATGCCTGGTTACAGCGAGTGGAAATCTGATTACAATCCGGAACCTGTTGGCTTAAAATATATCGACCACATGGTTGGGAATACAGGTTGGAACCGAATGAATGAAGCTGTAAAATGGTTTGAAGATGTAATGGGATTTGTAAACTTCCTTTCTTTTGATGACAAACAAATTACTACTGAGTATTCTGCGTTAATGTCTAAAGTAATGAGTAACGGAAACGGAAGAATTAAATTTCCAATTAACGAACCTGCAAATGGTAAAAAACGTTCTCAAATTGAAGAGTATTTAGATTTTTATGAAGACGAAGGAGTTCAACATATTGCAGTAGCTACAGATGATATTATTAAAACAGTAGCAGATATGCGTTCTCGTGGCGTAGAATTTTTAAGTACTCCACCACAAGCTTATTACGATGCAATTCCTGAAAGATTGAAAGATCATATGTCTAAATTCAAAGAAGATATCAATGAATTACAAAAATTAGGTATTATGATTGATGCAGATGAAGAAGGATATTTATTACAAATTTTCACTAAGCCTGTAGAAGATCGTCCAACACTTTTCTTTGAAATTATTCAAAGAATGGGGGCACGTGGATTCGGTGCAGGTAACTTTAAAGCCCTTTTTGAGTCAATTGAAAGAGAGCAAGCTTTAAGAGGTACATTATAAAAAAAACGTTTTATTGAAAAATTGTTAATAAAACCAATCTAAAAAAAACATTTATTGTGTTAAAAGTGTTAAAGTTGAATTTTGATTAAAAAATATTCAAAATAGCTGTACCTTTGCACTCGCAAAACAGAAAGGTAAAATTTTCCATTTTGTATATAAGTTTTTCATAATTTATAGTTTTTGGTTGGTTAATAGCATAAAAACTCAGTCATTAATTTTGGCTGGGTTTTTTTGTTTAGTATTTTTGGAACGAAAATTGCAATTTTCTAACTAAAAAACAAAAAACATGAAAAAAATTGCATTACTCTTATTAATCTTTATTACTACCAATTCTTTTGTAAGTCAACAAGATGTTTTTACAACTGGCGAATGGTTTCGACTAAGAATTCATTATGGTTTTGTTAATGCAGGTTATGCTACTTTAGAAATTAAAGAAGCAACCAAAAACAGTAAAAAGGTACATCATGTTCTGGGTAAAGGCTGGACGACAGGTATGACAAAAATGTTTTTTGAAGTCCAAGACGATTATCAAAGTTATTTTGATAAAGAAACAGGTAAGCCTTATCAATTTGTTCGCAAGATTGATGAAGGAGGCTACACTAAAAATCAAGAAGGTTTTTTTAATCAAGATAAAAATACTGTACTTGTAAAAGACTACAAAAAGAAAACCGAAAAAACATTTTCTGTTCCTGAAAATGTTCAAGATATAGTATCGTCTTTTTATTACCTAAGAAATTATCCAGGAATTGATAAACTTCAAGTTGGACAATCAGTAAATATTGATATGTTTTTTGATGATGAAACAACCAAGTTTAAGTTAAAATTCATTGGACGAGAAAATATAAGTACTAAATTTGGTAAAATTTCATGTATGGTATTTCGTCCATATGTTCAAGCAGGTCGAGTTTTTAAAGAAGAAGAGAGTTTAACTGTTTGGATATCAGATGATAACAATAGAATTCCTATCCGATTAAAAGCTAGTTTGGCAGTAGGTTCGCTTAAAGCCGATTTAGATGCTTTTAAAGGGTTGAAGAATTCATTTAAAGTAATTGCAGAATAAATGGAAACTACAGTAAAGTATCTAGAACAAATAGATAAACTTGAAGATAAATTCAAGAAAATAAATCAAAGTACAGAAACGCATTTAGAAGGTCTTTTGTGGTCGAAACCTATTACATATTGGGATTATATTCAAACGGATGCTTTACTAAATTTACAAATACAAAGAACAACTTTACCTGATGAAATGGTTTTTATCATGTACCATCAAGTTAATGAATTATTATTTAAAATGATACTATGGGAAATTGATCAACTGTGTCATACAGAAAAGCCTTTAACAGAATATTTTACTGAAAAAATGGGAAGAATTAGTCGTTATTTTGATATGTTAACGACTTCTTTTACGATTATGACAGATGGTATGGAGCCAGAACAATACTTAAAATTCCGCCATACTCTCACGCCAGCTAGTGGTTTTCAAAGTGCTCAATACCGTTTAATTGAATTTGCTTCTACCGATTTAATTAATTTAATTGATTATCGTTTTAGAGCTACAATTGATAGAAATACACCATACGAACATGCTTTCGAACATTTATATTGGCAAGCAGCAGGAAAAGATTATCAAACTGGTGAAAAATCGTATTTAATTCAACAATTTGAAAAGAAATACAAAAAAGAATTTCTAGATTTTATGGAAGAATATAATACCATAAATATTTGGAGAAAATTTAAACAATTACCAGAAAACGATCAAAAAAATCCTGCCTTAGTAGAAGCTATGCGTCATTACGACAAAACTGTAAACATTACTTGGGTTATGGGACATTTTAATGCTGCTAAGAAATATATTGAAAGTGATAAAACCGGAAATGGTGAAGCAACTGGAGGTAGTGATTGGAAGAAATATATGTTGCCAAAGTATCAAAGAAGAATTTTCTTTCCTGAACTTTGGTCAAAAGAGGAGCTAGATAGTTGGGGAGAAAATGTTTAAAAAATTAAAAATAAAAGAATTGAAATATTTAACTTTTGTATTTGCCTTATTAATAATTGGTTGTAATTCTGATAAAAAAAATCCTGTTAAGAGAAGCGTTGAAGACATAAAAGCAGAACCTATTGTAAAAAATTACGATTTCGTTTACAACGATTTTAAAGTAATTGAAGATACAATTCATTCGGGAGATACTTTTGGAACTTTATTGCAAGATTATTTTTTACCTGATAGTATGAATGTGCACCAATTAACCGAAAAAGTTAAAGATTCATTCAACCTTAGAGGAATTAAAGCAGGTAAACCTTTTATAGTTTTTTTAGACAAAAAAAATCCTAAAAATTTAAAAGCATTTGTTTACGTAAAAGATAAAATTAACTATACAGTTATAGATTTAAGAGATTCTGTAGTTGTTCAAAATAAACAAAAACCAACTTCAATTAGAAAAAGAACTATTGCTGCTGAAATTGAAGGTTCGCTTTCTGAAACTTTAGACAAAGCGGGTGCAAGTGCGTCTTTGGCTCCAAAATTAGCTGGAGTTTATGCTTATTCTATTGACTTCTTTAAAATTCAAAAAGGCGATAAGTTTGCGGTAACATTATATGAGAAATTTATTGAAGATTCTATTTATGTTGGAATTGAGAAAGTAGAATCTACTTATTTTCAGCATAAAGGAAAAGATTATTTTGCATTTCCATATAAAAAGAAAAAGATAAAGGAGAAAGTTATTACGATGAAAATGGTAAAGCTCTTAAATCAATGTTTTTAAAAGCACCATTAGATTTCTTTAGAATTTCTTCTCGTTTTTCGGCACGTCGTTTTCACCCAGTTCAAGGAAGATGGAAAGCTCATAATGGTACCGATTATGCGGCACCTCACGGAACGCCAATTAAAACTACTGCTGCGGGTGTGGTAGAAAGAACTGGTTATACTGCTGGTAATGGAAATTATGTAAAAGTTCGCCACAACAGTACTTATTCTACGCAATATTTACATATGTCAAAAATTTTGGTTAAAAAGGGCAATATGTTTCTCAAGGACAAACTATTGGTAAAGTTGGTAGTACTGGTTTAGCTACAGGTCCTCACGTTTGTTATCGTTTTTGGAAAAATGGTGTGCAAGTAGATCCTTTTAGACAAAATTTACCCAATGCTGAACCTATGGAAGAGGGAGAAAGAAAAAAATATTTGGAGTATATAAAACCTTATAAAAAAGAGTTAGATAGTATTTTAAAAGTTAAATTCAATCAATAATGAGCTTAGAATCTATTAATCCGTCGGGTACAGTGGCATGGCAAAAAATTAGAGAGCATTTCGAAGAAATGTACAATGTGTCTATGCAAGAAATGTTTCAAGAAGATGCTAATCGTGCCGAAAAGTTCCATATAAAATGGGAAAAGTTTTTAGTAGATTATTCGAAGAATAAAATCAATGAAAAAACATTGGCTTTGCTTTTAGAATTAGCAAACGAAATTGGATTAAAAGAAGCTATCGGAAGTTATTTTGGTGGAGATAAAATAAATGAAACTGAAAAAAGAGCCGTATTACACACAGCCTTACGCGCCAAAAAAGACGAAGTAGTATTAGTTGATGGTGAAAACGTAATGCCAGAGGTGTATGCAGTTAAAGAAAAAATTAAAGTTTTTTCAGAAAAAATTATTTCAGAAAATGCAAAAGGTTACTCAGGAAAAGCTTTTACTGATGTAGTGAATATTGGAATTGGTGGATCCGATTTAGGTCCGGCAATGGTGGTTGAGGCTTTGCAATTTTATAAAAATCACTTAAACGTACATTTTGTATCAAATGTAGATGGTGATCATGTTCAAGAAGTAATCAAAAAATTAAATCCGGAAACGACACTTTTTGTAATTGTTTCCAAAACCTTTACTACGCAAGAAACTTTGTCTAATGCTGAAACTATTAGAAGTTGGTTCTTACAATCAGCAAAACAAGAAGATGTTGCAAAGCACTTTGTTGCTGTTTCAACCAATATTCAAAAAGTAACCGAATTCGGTATTGCAGAAGATAATATTTTTCCGATGTGGGACTGGGTTGGTGGAAGATTTTCGCTTTGGAGCGCTGTAGGTTTATCTATTGCATTAGGTGTTGGTTACAACAATTTCGATGCTTTATTAACGGGCGCCAACAAAATGGATACACATTTTAAAACAGCCGATTTTTCACAGAATATTCCAGTTGTGTTGGCATTGTTAAGCGTTTGGTACAACAACTTCTTTGGTGCAGAAACAGAAGCTTTAATTCCATATACCCAATATTTGCAAAAATTAGCTCCTTATTTACAACAAGGAATTATGGAAAGTAACGGAAAAAGTATTGGTAGAGATGGAAATCCAGTAAATTATCAAACGGGAACTATCATTTGGGGCGAACCAGGAACTAATTCACAACATGCATTTTTCCAATTAATCCATCAAGGAACCAAATTGATTCCAACAGATTTTATTGGTTTCAAAAAATCGCTTTACGGAAATGAAGATCATCACAATAAATTGATGTCGAACTTCTTCGCTCAAACCGAAGCTTTGCTAATGGGGAAAACCGAAAAACAAGTACAAGCTGAATTTGAGAAACAAGGAATTTCTGGAGAATTTGCCGAGTATCTTTTACCATTTAAAGTGTTTGCTGGAAATAAACCAACGAATACATTGTTAATCGATTCGTTAACTCCAGAAACTTTAGGTTCGTTAATTGCATTGTATGAACACAAAATTTTTGTACAAGGTGTAATTTGGAATATTTTCAGTTATGACCAATGGGGAGTTGAGTTAGGAAAACAATTGGCTAATTCTATTTTATCTGAAATAAATGAGGCAAAAGTTAATGCGCATGATGCCTCAACTGAATTTTTACTTCGTAATTTTCTGTCTTTATAAAAACATTAAATATATCTTATAAGTCTTTTATCGATTAAATATTTAAAAAAATCGTTAAAAGGCTTATTTTTTTTAAGTTTTTAATAAGTTGTTTATTGTTAACAATTTCTTAACTTTTATTCTGTCAAACTAAATGAAATTTGCAAAAAAATTATTTAAAAAACGACAAATGAGAAGTTTTACAAAGAAATTATTATTTGGATTGTTCTTTTTAACATCCTTAACAGTTTTTTCTCAAACAAAAATTACTGGAGTAATTTTAGATGGAGAATTCAATGAACCTTTAGCAGGTGCAAATGTTGTAGTAAAAGGTACTACAGATGGTGCTACAACAGATTTTGATGGAAAATTCGAAATTACAACAAGTCAAACTTCAGGACAAATTGTTGTAACTTATTTAGGTTTTCAAAAATCTACAGTTTCTTTTAATGGTAGTGCTAACTTAGGAAATGTAAATTTAACAGCTGATGAAAATCAGTTAGAAGGCGTTGTAGTCGTAGGTTCTGGAATTATTGACTTAGCAAAAGACAGAAAAACGCCTATCGCAGTTTCTACTGTAAAGGCAGCGGAAATTCAAGCTAAAGTTGGTACTGCTGATGTAACGCAAGCATTAGTTAATACGCCTTCAGTTTATGTTGCTGGTCAATCTGGTGGTTATGGAGATTCTAGAATTACGGTTCGTGGTTTCCAACAAGATAATACAGCATTCTTATTAAATGGTCAACCAATTAATGGAATGGAAGATGGTAAAATGTATTGGTCAAACTGGTCAGGAATGTCTGATATTGCTAATGTTATACAAATTCAAAGAGGTTTAGGATCTTCTAAATTAGCTATTTCTTCAGTAGGAGGAACTGTGAACTTTGTAACTAAAGCAACTGATAAAAAACAAGGTGGTTTTGCATCTATGGGTGTAGCAAATAACGATTATTTTAAATCAACTGTTGGTTATAATACAGGGATGTCTAAAAAAGGATTTGGTTTCAGTGTTATGTTGTCTCATTGGCAAGGTGATGGATACAATATGGGAACTAAAGGAGAAGGTCAAAACTATTTTATATCATTTGGTTACAAACCAAGTGAAAAGCATAGTTTTAATTTCTTATTAACAGGAGCTCCTCAATATCACGATCAAAATTATACTAAGTCAATTAGTAAATATTTACAATATGGTAGAAAGTATAATGATAATTATGGTTATTTAAACGGACAATATTTATCTGAGAGAACAAATTTCTATCACAAACCAGTTGCTAACTTAAACTGGGATTATAATATTAGTGAGAAAACTCAATTATCAACAGTATTATATGCTTCTTGGGGAAGAGGTGGCGGAACTGGTAATTACGGTTCGAGAGTAAGAACCGCTGATGGACATGTTGATTTTGATGCGATTTACGCAAATAATCAATCTGCTAATGGAGAAGGAATGTTTGGTAATGGAACATATTTAATTAGAGCTTCTATGAACAATCATGCTTGGTATGGTATGGTAACTAATTTAAAGAAGAAATTATCTGAAAATTTATCTTTTAATGCTGGTTTAGATATTCGTTCTTATTATGGTACACACTATAGACAAGTTGCTAACTTTTTAGGGTTAAATTCTTGGACAGAATCTAGAAATCTTAAAAATAGTTTTGATTTACCTTCTGGAAATGTTGTGTCGAACACAGTAACAGATTATGGTATTGCTAGACCTTGGGAAGCAATGTTTAATACTATAGGAGAAGATCAAAGAATTGATTACGATTATAGTGAAAGAATTTCTTACGGTGGAGTTTTTGGTCAATTAGAATATGCTACAGATAAATTCTCAGCTTTCTTCCAAGGTTCAGCTTCGCAACAATATCACCAAAGATTTGATCGTTATGATTATTTACCTGAAGCAAAAGATTCTAAAAAAGTTGATAACTTTGGATTTAATGTAAAAGGAGGGGCATCTTATAATGTTACTGAAAAACATGCTTTTTTTGCTAATGCAGGTTTCTATTCTCGTCAACCTTATCACGATAATATTTATTTAAATTATACAAATGCTGTTAACCCATTAACTTCTAATGAAGATGTTTTAGGTATTGAAGCAGGTTATAGTTTTACTTCAAATATTTTTGTTGCTAATGTTAATGTTTACAGAACTTCTTGGAAAAACAGAGTAACTACAACTTCAACTGTTTTAGCAGCTGATACTACAATTGGAACTACAGATTTATTAGCAGGTGATTTAGTATATACATCAAGTCAAAATGACGAGCAATTACACAGTGGTGTTGAAGTTGATTTTGTTGTTAAACCTCTTTCTGGTTTAGATGTAAAAGGTTTTGCATCTTTTGGTAATTGGCAATATAAAGGAAATTCTGTGCAAACTAGAAGAGATGAAAATTTAAATCCTTTAGATATTTCTAAAGTTGATGTTGATGGAGGAAAAGTAGGTGATGCTGCTCAAACTACTTGGGGATTAGGTGCTAAATATGAAATATTCAAAAACTTCTCAATTGATGCAGATTGGAGAAACTATGATAAATTATATGCAAACGTTTCTGCAAGAAAAGATAATTTTGAATTACCATCTTACGATTTAGTAGATGCTGGATTATCGTATAAATTATTTGTAGGAAAAGATAAAAAGAATTCTGTTGGTTTCCGTTTTAATATGAACAATGTTTTTGATGAAGTTTATTTATCTGAATTAACAACTGCAAACCAAGCAACATCTGGAGATACTACTTGGAATGGTATTAATGTTACAAACTCTGGTTTCTTTGGTTTAGGAAGAACATGGAACTTTGCTATTCGTTATAATTTCTAAAAACTAGTTTAGTTTATTTACAAGCCTTTTGGTATTTTCACCAAAAGGCTTTTTTTATTTTTATATATTTGTATGTACTAAAACTAACTATTTATGTATACAGCTATTCAAACAGCACATTCAATTTTTGCCTACATCGTTTTGGCATTATTATTTTTCGCATCGCTTAATGCTATTACAGGATTAACAGGAAAAAGATTATTTAAAGATAAAGATTTACGTTTATCATTATTTGCACTTATTGTTTCACATTTACAATTGTTATTAGGGCTTATTCTGTATTTTGTATCTCCCAAAGGAGTTGCTTTATTAGGAAACATGGAAAAAAGTGCTCGTTTAACTTCATTAGAACACCCGTTAATTAATGTAATTGCATTAGTTTTAATTACAATGGGTTGGTCTAAACATAAAAAAGAAGAAAGCAATAACGGGAAGTTCAAAAAAATTGCAGTTTTCTATACAATTGGATTAATTTTAATATTATCTCGTATCCCTTGGTTAGAGTGGATGAGCTAAAATGAAAAAAATAAAACGCATATTAGGTTATCTAATTGCAGTATTTATATTAGCAAGTAGTTTTATTGCAATGCCGCGTTCTAGCGATTGTAATAAAGCTACTTTTCTAGATTCTATAAAAAACGATTCAGTTCGAGTAGATTCTGTTGCCTATTATTCTTTAAAACTTTATAAGAATAATGTCCATGCTTCTTATTATCACAATAAATTTAATGGACGAAAAACTGCCAGTGGTGAAAAATTCGACAATTCTAAATATACTGCGGCACACCGAAAGTTTAAATTTGGAACCAAATTACTTATTACAAACCCTAAAAATAATAAGTCTGTTGTTGTAACAGTAAACGATAGAGGTCCTTTTGTAAGAGGTCGAGAAATCGATTTGTCCAAAAAAGCCTTCATGGAAATTTCTCACAACACATCAAGAGGTTTTATTGATGTTAATATTGAAGTTATCGAAGAATAATTCTTAAGATTAGCTTGAATTAAATTTAACAAAATATTAAGTTCGGTTTTTACCGAACCAAACGAACCTTTTTTACATTTGCAAGAAATTATAGTTTCCCATGTTAAATAAGGAAAAAGAAAAAGAAAAGGAAGAGGTTATTGAGTTATTTGGAGTTCATTTTGAAAAACATCATAATATGTCTCCATTAGCTGCTAGAATTTTTGCAACAATCATTTTAAATAATAGAGAAAAGGACTTAACTTTTGAAGAACTAGTTAATATTACGGGTGCAAGTAAAAGTTCCGTTTCTACAAATATTAATTTATTACTTGACACTAATAAAATAACTTATTACACAGTTTGTGGTGAGAGAAAAAAGTTTTTTAAACCGGCAAGTTTATCCGAACGCATCAAAAACCATCTACAAATAGTAAAATCTGAACAAAATATAATAAAAAGAATTAAAGCTTATGAAACAAAATATAATTTAAAAGCACTTGATGAAAAAGATCAAAAAGTTGTGGAATTATACCGTGAATATGTTAATGATTTTGAAAACCTAATAAACGATTTAATACTTAAAATAGAAGATTTAGAAACTAAATAACGAACCAAAATTGCTATGAAAAAGAGATTTTTAACAGTTGTTTTTGCCTCAGTGGTATTGTTTTCTTGTAAAAACGATCAGCAACAAACAGCGAAACCTGTGGGAAGTTATAAGGTAGTGCCTCTTGAGAAAACGAGTACTACTTTACTTGCCGAATATCCAACCACTTTGGAAGGGGTTGTCGATATTGAAATTCGTCCAAAAGTCGACGGCTATATTGAAAAAATATTTGTTGATGAAGGACAAGAGGTTAAAAAAGGACAAGTTTTATTCAAATTAGAAACGCAAACTGCAACTCAAGACGCTGCTGCTGCAAAAGCTCGTGTAGATGCCGCTCAAGTTGAAGTGACTAGGTTGATTCCTTTAGTTGAAAGAAACATTATAAGCGATGTACAGTTACAAACTGCTAAAGCAAATTTAGCGAGTGCTAAAAGTACTTATCAAAGTATAATTGCCCAAATTAATTACGCTACTATTACAAGTCCAGTAAACGGAATTATAGGAACAATCCCTTATCGTTTAGGAAGCTATGTAAATAGCCAAACTGCACAGCCACTAACAAGAGTGTCAGATATTTCAACAATGTATGCTTATTTTTCTTTAAACGAAAAAGATCAATTAGATTTATTAATGAGTGCTGAAGGAAAATCTTTCAAAGATAAAATTGCTCAAATGCCTGCTGTAAATTTAGTTTTAAGTAATGAAAAGGTTTACAATCAAACAGGTAAGATAGAAACATTTAGTGGTCAAGCAAATACACAAACGGGTTCGTTTAATGTAAGAGCAAGTTTTCCTAATTCAGAAAAGATATTACGCTCTGGAAATACAGGAATGGTACAAATACCAACAAATTTAAAAGATGTAATTGTTATCCCTCAAAAAGCGACTATGGAAATGCAAGATAAACGTTTAGCATTTGTAGTGGATAAAGAAAATAAAGTAAAAGCGGTGCCAATTAAAGTTCGTGAAGTTCCAGGAGGTTCTTTTTATGTTGTAGATGAAGGTTTAGCAATTAATGATCAATTAATCATTGAAGGGGTAGGTATTTTAACGGAAGGAACAGAAATTAAGCCAGTTCCCACTAAATATGAGGAAATCTTAAATCCCAAAAAATAATATATAATAAACTAATCAACTAAGATATGTTTTCAAAATTTATTGACAGACCTGTATTGTCAACAGTGGTTTCTATTATCATTGTGATATTGGGTGTTTTGGGATTAATGGCTTTGCCCGTATCTCAATATCCTGAAATTGCACCGCCAACGGTTACGGTTTCTGCAAATTATCAAGGTGCAAGTGCCGAAGTTGTAATGAACTCGGTTGTAATACCATTAGAGGAGCAAATAAACGGAGTTGAAGATATGATGTATATGACTTCTACAGCAAGTAATGATGGTTCGGCATCTATAAATATTTACTTTAAATTAGGTACAAACCCCGATTTAGCAGCTGTAAATGTTCAAAATCGTGTTTCTCGAGCGACTTCTTTATTACCACAAGAGGTAACAAGAGCAGGTGTAACAACTATGAAAAGACAAAGTGATAATATTTTAATATTCTCTTTGTATAGTGAAAATCCTGAATATGACATGACGTTCTTACAAAACTATGCGAATATCAACATCTTACCTAAAATTAAAAGGGTTCCAGGTGTTGGGGAAGCAATGGTTTTCGGACAAAAAGATTATTCATTACGTATTTGGTTAAAACCTGATATTATGGCGTCTTACGGATTAGTTCCTTCAGATGTTATGTCTGTTTTATCAGAACAAAATATTGAAGCTGCACCTGGTCAGTTAGGTGAAAGTGCCAATCAAACTTTTCAATATACTTTAAAATATAAAGGACGATTACAAAGTACACAAGAGTTTGAAGAAATAGTTATTCGTTCTACTCAAAATGGAGAAGTTTTACGATTAAAAGACGTTGCTCGTATCGAATTAGGAGCTGTTAATTATGAGAGTAATACTTTAATGAATGGAAACCAATCTATTGCAGTTGCAATTGCACAAACTGCAGGATCAAATGCTCAAGAAGTAATTGAATGTTCCTTAAAAGTATTAGAAGAATCTTCAGTAAATTTCCCCTCAGGAGTAAATTATACTTCATTAGTTAATGCTAATGATTTCTTAGACGAATCAATTTCAAAAGTAATTCATACACTATTTGAAGCTTTCATATTAGTATTTATTGTTGTTTTTGTTTTCTTACAAGATTGGCGTTCAACATTAATTCCGGCTATTTCAGTACCTGTAGCAATTGTAGGGACTTTTTTCTTCCTTAACCTTTTCGGATTCACAATAAATATGCTGACGCTTTTTGCTTTAGTATTAGCGGTTGGTATTGTTGTGGATGATGCTATTGTAGTTGTAGAAGCCGTTCATGCTAAAATGGAGGCTGGTGAACATAATCCTAAAAAGGCTGCGCATAGCGCCATGAATGAAATCAGTGGAGCTATTATATCAATTACGTTGGTAATGTCGGCAGTATTTATTCCAGTTTCATTTATTAGCGGTTCAGCCGGAGTTTTCTATAAACAGTTTGGTTTAACATTAGCAGTTGCAATTGTATTATCAGCAGTTAATGCATTAACGCTTTCGCCTGCTTTATGTGCCATCTTCTTAAAAGAGCATGATAAAGACAAAAAACATAAAGGATTTTTAGATCGTTTCTACAGTGCATTTAATACTGCATTTGATGCTACAACTCGTAAATATCAAAAATCGGTTCAATTTTTTATTAATAAAAAATGGTTAGCCTTTTTAAGTATTGCTGTATTTGCAGGGTTGTTTGTTTGGTTAATGAACATTACACCAAAGGCGTTTGTACCTAGTGAAGATACTGGTGGAATTATGTCTGATGTGTCATTGCCGCCAGGAAGTTCTTTAGAAAGAACGGAGGAAGTATTATTACAGATAGAAAAAGCTGTTCAAGATATTCCAGAAGTTGATAAAATTTTGCGTATTTCTGGTAGAAGTTTAATCAGTGGTACAGGTAGTAATTACGGTATGATTATCGTACGATTAAAACCATGGGCAGATAGACCAGATACAAATCAACATATTGATGCCGTTGTTCAAGAACTTTTTAAAAGAACTAGTGCTGTAAAAGATGCTAAAGTAATTTATTTTGCGAGACCTACTTTAACAGGTTTTGGATTTAGTAGTGGATTTGAAGTTCAGTTACAAGATCAAAAGGTGGAACTATTCAAGAGTTAAATGAAGTATCTGGAAAGTTTTTAGGAGCCTTAAATAATCGCCCTGAAATTCAATATGCGGCAACTTCTTTCTCACCAAATTTCCCACAATATGAGATTGAATTGAATGTTCCGTTAATCAAAAAATCTGGATTAACAGTAAATGATGTTTTAGGAACAATGCAAGGATATTATGGTGGAGTTTACGCTTCAAACTTTAACAAGTTTGGTAAACAATATCGTGTAATGTATCAATCGGAACCTGAGTTTAGAAATAACCCAGAGTCTTTAAATAAAGTAATGGTTCGTAATAGTAGTGGTACTATGGCGCCAATATCACAATATGTAACGCTTAAAAAAGTGTTTGGTCCACAAAGTATTTCACGTTTCAACTTGTTTACGTCAGTAAAAATTTCTGGTGCACCTGCTCCCGGATATAGTACAGGTGAAGCAATTACTGCTATGGAACAAGTTGCAAAAGAAACTTTGCCTTTTGGTTATGGGTATGAATATTCTGGAATGACACGTGAAGAGAAAAGCGCAGGCGGACAAACAGTGTTTATTTTTATGTTATGTTTAGTGTTTGTATATTTCTTATTATCAGCACAATATGAAAGTTATATATTGCCATTTGCTGTATTATTATCGTTACCAGTTGGTTTAGCGGGTTCCTATATTTTCGCAAACATTTTCAATGTGAGTAATAATATTTACTTACAAATTACACTCATCATGTTAATTGGTTTATTAGCTAAAAATGCCATTTTAATTGTGGAATTTGCTGCAGAAGCTAGACGAAAAGGTTTAAGTATAACTCAAGCGGCAGTACAAGGTGCGGTAGCGCGTTTACGACCTATTTTAATGACTTCTTTTGCTTTTATTTTAGGATTGTTGCCGTTAATGTTAGCTAAAGGAGCTGGAGCAACTGGTAACCAGGCAATTGGAACAGGAGCAATTGGCGGAATGTTAATAGGAACTGTTATTGGAATTTTAATTATTCCAGTTCTATTTGTGGTGTTCCAATATTTACAAGAAAAAGTGAGTAGCAAACCTGCAATCGAAGAAGTTAATCACTAATGCAAATAAAAATGAAAAACAGAAAAATTAAAATAGGATTTTTGGTTGTATTAGTTTCACTAACATTACAATCGTGTTTTGTAGCTAAAGATTATAAGGAACCAAAATTAGAAACCGAGAATTTATATAGAACAGAAGCAATTTTAGATAGTACATCTATCGGAATGATTTCTTGGAAAGAATTATTCACTGATGCTCAGTTACAGAGTTATATTGAAGAAGGAATTCAAAATAATTTAGATCTTCAAATTGCCATTCAAAACATGGTTGCTGCTGAAGCTACAATGAAACAAGGAAAGGCAGGATATTTACCAAATATAGGATTAAATGCTACTTGGACACATCAAGAAACATCCGCTAATAGCCAATTTGGTCGTTTATTTAGTAGTATCGATCAATACGAATTGTCTTCTAAATTAAGTTGGGAGGCTGATATTTGGGGAAAAATTAGAAGTAATAAGCGCGCAACATTAGCTAGTTATTTGCAAACTGAAGCAGCTACTAGAGCGGTTCAATCTGATTTAATTGCAAGAATAGCATCGCTTTATTATCAAATGTTAGCTACCGAAGAACAAATTAAAGTAGTAAAGCAAACCTTGGAAAATCGTGTTCAAAGTGTTGAAGTAATTTCAGCTTTAAAAAAATCGGGAAGTGTAAATGAAGTAGCGGTGAAACAAACCGAAGCACAAAAATGGGCTACAGAAATTACGTTGAAAGATTTAGAATACAATTTAAAAGTAATGGAAAATTCTTTCAATTTATTGCTAAATAAAAAACCTGGAACAATTGTTAAAACAAGTTTTAAAGATCAAAATATTTCAGCAGATATTAAAACAGGTGTACCTGCTTTATTATTGAGTAACAGACCAGATGTTGTAGCAGCAGAAATGGGTTTTAGAAATACCTTTGAGTTAGCTAATGTTGCAAGAAGTAATTTTTATCCAGCATTAACCATTACTGCAACAGGTGGATTCCAAAGTTTAGAATTAAAAAATTGGCTTTCGGCTAATTCTATTTTTGCAAATGTAATTACAGGTATTACACAACCAATTTTTAATCAACGTCAAAATAAAACACGATTAGAAGTTGCTAAAGCAAATCAGCAAAAAGCTTATTTAAATTATGAGAAAACACTTCTAACAGCCGGAAAAGAAGTTTCAGATGCATTAGCGAGTTATCAAAACGAAACAGATAAATTAGTTTTAAGAGAGCAACAATTAAACGCGTTAAAAAATGCTGCTAGTTATTCGGATGAGTTATTAAAATATGGTATGGTTAATTATTTAGAAGTGTTAACAGCAAAAGATAATGCTTTAAATACAGAACTAAACTTTATTAACAATAAATTTAATCAATTAAATGCTGTTATTACACTATATAAAGCATTAGGAGGCGGAAGCCAATAATTAAAATATTGCCCTACTCATTTGTAGGGCTTTTTTTGTTATGGAAGAATCAAAAAGAAAATTTATAGTAAACGAAGCGCTAAGCTATTTTTTAAAATATGGCGTTAAAAGTTTTACAATGGATGATATAGCAGAAAAGTTATGTGTGTCTAAGAAAACTTTGTATGCTTTGTTTACAAATAAAGAAACTTTGCTTTTTGAAACAGTAGATGAGCTTTGGAAAAACTTTTTAGTTGAGGTTCAAGTCATAAATGAAGTAGAAGAATTAAATCCGTTACAAAAAATAATCAAGATTTATACTTTTTCAATTAGGACGATAAAGTCAATCGATCCTGTTTTTATTCAAAGTTTACAGAAATATCAAAATAAAGTTATGAAAAGTTTTCTTTCAAACAGAGAACATTTCAGTAAAGGAATTATCAAACCTTTATTAATTGAAGCGCAGGAAAAAGGATTTATAGAAGCCAATTTAGACATCGACTTCTTTATTGAAGTAAATTTTGAAAATGTAGATAAACGTATTTGGTACGAAAAAATTATCAGCCAACATTCGGAAACCGAAATAGTAAACTATTTAATTACATATCGCTTAAAAGGAATAGCAACAAATCCCAATTTAGTATTACTTACCACGTTTTAAAAGGATGTTTGCTTAAATAAGAATTGTAATATTTTACATCTTCAGTTACTTCTGTTCCTAGCCAATTAGGTTTTTCAAAAGTTTCATCTTCAGTTTGTAATTCAATTTCGGCTAAAACTAAACCTTCATTTTCGCCATAAAACACATCAACTTCGTAAATATGAGTTCCCACAATTACATCGTAACGAATTTTATCAATAACTCCCGTTTCGCAAAGTTGTAATAGCTTTTCTGCTTCTTCAATAGCAATTTCCTTTTCCCATTCATAACGAGAAAATCCTTCGCTCTTTCCTTTTATGGTTAAATAACCATTTTCGCCCTTTATTCGAACTCTAACCGTTCTTTCAGGGTGAGATGATAAATAACCTTGCACAATTCTGTTACTACGACTAAAATCGTCTAAAAACGAATTGTTGTTAACTAAAAATTTGCGTTCAATTTCAATCATAAAAGATGTTTTCTCAAAAATACTTTATTTATTTTAGTTTTTTTAAACAAAGCGAAGCTTTGTATTCTTTTACGCAAAATAGTTTGAAAAAGCTCTGAAAACAGGAGCAAAGCAACGCAGAGTTTTTCAAACGATTTTAATCGAAGATTAAAAATTTCTCGTAAAAGTGTCCTTTCTTTTGATTCGTTTTCTTTGGACAAGCAAAGAAAATGAATAGTTAAAATAATAGCTTCTAATTTTTATTTTGAGTGAGATTTGCAAAATTGATAATTAATAATAAACTAATTTTGTTACATGCTTCAGGAAGAAAAACATAGAAAAATTATTCATGTAGATATGGATGCATTCTATGCATCTGTAGAACAAATGGATAATCCTGAACTCAAAGGAAAACCTTTAGCTGTTGGCGGAAGCGAAGTTCGTGGCGTAGTTTCGGCAGCGAGTTACGAAGCACGAAAATTTGGTGTAAAAAGCGCCATGAGTGCTGTTCAGGCAAAACGTTTATGTCCCGAATTAATTTTTGTGAGACCAAGGTTTGATCGTTATAAAGAAATTTCGAAAAAAATTAGAAAAATATTTTTAGAATATACTGATTTGGTTGAACCACTTTCTTTAGACGAAGCTTATTTAGATGTTACTGAAAATAAAAAGAACTTGCAAAGCGCTACTTTAATTGCTCAAGAAATTAGAAAACGTATTTACGATGAGGTTGGTTTAACAGCTTCTGCAGGAATTTCAGTGAATAAATTTGTGGCAAAAGTAGCTTCTGATTATAATAAACCAAATGGTCAAAAAACAGTAAATCCTGATGAAGTTGAAGATTTTTTGGAGAAACTCGACGTAAAAAATTCTATGGTGTAGGTAAAGTTACCGCTGAAAAAATGTACCAATTAGGAATTTTTACGGGTTACGATTTAAAACAAAAGTCATTGGAGTTTTTAGAGAAACATTTTAGTAACAGCGGACAGTATTATTACCAAATTTCTCGCGGAATTCATAAAAGTCAGGTTAAGCCAAATAGAACTTTGAAATCGGTTGGAGCTGAACGCACTTTCTTTGAAAACTTAACTTCCGAAGTGTTTTTAGAAGAGAAAATAATCAGTATTGCAAATGAACTTGAAAAGCGTTTACAAAAAAGTAAAGTCGCAGGAAAAACCATTACGTTAAAGTTAAAATATTCCGATTTTACTTTACAAACTCGCAGTAAAACTTTGCCTTATTTTGTTGCTGATAAAAATTTGATTATCGATGTTGGAAAAGAATTGTTATATCAAGAGCGATTGAAAAATTCGGTTCGATTACTTGGACTTTCATTACATAATTTGAATACCGAATCTAAAAAAGAAAAAGAGCCACCACAAAAAAGTATATCCGTTCAATTAAAATTTGACTTTAAAGAATAAAAAAACCAGCTGAAAGCTGGTTTTTTTTATGTATAAAAAGAATGAATCATTCAATTTCCGAAATACGTAAAGTATTTACCATACCTTTTTTCATAATTGGCATTGCTGCAAGATTTACAACCATATCGCCTTTTAGTAGGTAACCTTTTTCTTCACAAATTTTATTTAAATCATCAATAGTATCATCTGTACTTACAAATTTATCGTAGTAAAATGCGCGAACTCCCCATAATAGGTTTAATTGCGTTAAGATATATTTATTTGATGTAAATACTAAAATGTGTGATTTTGGTCTCCAAGCAGAAATTTGGAATGCAGTATAACCACTATTTGTTAATGTAGTAATTGCTTTTGCATTAATATCATCGGCCATAATTGCGGCATGATAACAAATAGATTTTGTTACAAAACGTTTGGTTCTAATGTGCGGAGCGTTTAACGGAACTTTAATTAATGGAGAGTGTTCAACACTTTCGATAATTCTAGTCATTGTTTCAATTACTTGAACTGGATAGTTTCCTACAGAAGTTTCTCCAGAAAGCATAACAGCATCAGCACCATCCATAACCGAGTTTGCAACGTCGTTTACTTCAGCTCTTGTAGGAGTTAAGCTTGTAATCATTGTTTCCATCATTTGAGTAGCAACAATTACAGGAATACGTGCAGTTTTAGCGCGGTTAATTAATTTTTTCTGAATTAATGGAACTTCTTCAGCAGGAACTTCCACTCCTAAATCTCCACGAGCAACCATTAAACCGTCGCAAAAAGCAACAATTTTATCGATGTTTTCAACCGCTTCTGGTTTCTCAATTTTAGCAATAATTGGAATTTTATGATCTGAATGTTTCGAGATTAAATCTTGTAAATCTGCTAAATCTTCTGGAGTTCTAACAAACGAAAGTGCAATCCAGTCAACTTTATTCTCAATAGCAAAAATAGCATCACGAATATCTTTTTCTGTTAAGGCCGGTAACGATACTTTTGTGTTTGGTAAGTTTACTCCTTTTTTAGATTTTAAAGGTCCACCTTGTAATACAACAGCTTCTACTTCAGTGTTTTTGTCTGTTTTTACAACTTCAAATATTAGTTTACCGTCGTCTAATAAAATATGTTCTCCAGCATTTACATCTCTTGGGAACTCTTTGTAATTCATGTAAACTCTTTCCGCAGTTCCTAATACATCTTCAGCAGTTGTAAATGTAATTTTATCGCCTTTGTTTACCACAACATCTTCCTTCATTACGCCTACGCGTAATTTTGGACCTTGTAAATCGGCTAAAATTGAAGTAGTGTATCCAAATTCTTCGTTTAATTCTCTAATATATGCGATTCTAGTTTTAACATCTTCATAATCAGCATGAGAAAAATTAATTCGAAATACATTTACACCAGCGTCAATCATTGCTTTCATGATGCTTTTCTCATTACTAGCAGGGCCTAAAGTGGCAACAATTTTAGTTTTTTTGTTTGTTGGCATTACTTTTAAAAAATTAAATTGTTTTTAGATTTTAGTTTGTTTTGTTCTATTTTGTAAACCAATGAAACATTGGTTATTTCGTTTAGTTTTTTTAAGATAATTTCTGGCTCAAAATAATCATCTGTATTATCTATTTTCAAGATATAATCTGCAGTTTTAAATTCAGGAATCAAGCTCATTGTTGCATTAACATCATCAAATAAACCTAAATTACTGTTTTTAGAAATATAATTACTTTTATTACTTACTAAATGCCAGCATAAATCTTGCAATTCATCATCAAAAATAAAATGTTCGAAAATTGATTTACCGTCTTTTGACTTTAATTCGACATCAAAATCGTTTTTAGTAAGTTTTATTTCTAGTACTTTATTGATTAAATAAGCAAGTCTATAATCTTCTAAATTTGAATGAATTGCAATAAGTTCGTAATCTGAACTTAATAAGTCGTCGATTAGAATTTTATGAATTGCCATTTTTACACACAAATTTGTTCAAATATAGTATTAATTAGCTACAAAATTGATAAAATATTCATAAAACAGCCTTATTTTTTAACGAAAACGTTATAGCTACCCTAAAAAAATTATTTTTTCTCAATTTGAGCTTGTAATGCAAAATATGCTCTTTGAGAAGCTTTTTCTTCAGCTTTCTTTTTTGAAGTAGCTCGAGCTCGAGCAATAACTTTTTGGTCAATATGAAGTTTTACACCAAAATATTTTTGTTCTTCGGTTCCATTATCTTCAAAAGTTTCAAATTGAAAAGTTTTTTTCTCTTTTTGACACCACTCAATAATCAAACTTTTATAACTGATGACTTTTCCTTCAAGTTTAGGAATATCAACATAAGGTTTAATTACTCTATTTTGAATAAATTTTTCACAAAAAAGAAAACCTTTATCAAGATAAATAGCACCAATTAATGCTTCAAAAATATTTCCGTGTATATTTTCGCCAAAATGTTGCGGGTTAACTTTACTTTCAACAAGATCGATGAGTCTTAAATCGCGTCCTAATTCGTTTAAATGTTCTCTACTCACAATTTTTGAACGCATTTTTGTTAAATAACCTTCATCTCCAGTTGGAACTTCATTGTATAAATGTGCTGCAATTACACTTCCCAGCATAGAATCTCCTAAAAATTCTAAACGTTCATAATTAAACGGATTTCCTTTTTCGTCAGTCTTATTTGTAGAGCGATGTGTAAAAGCGTTTTTGTAGAATTTTAAATCAGAAGGTTTAAATCCTAGTATTTTGTAGATTTTTTCAAAAAAAATCCCGTCTTCTGGGGAACGGGAATTTTTTGATATTTTACTAAGTAATCTGCGCATGCTTATATATTACCCTTCGTATTTTTTGAATAACATACATGCATTGTGTCCTCCAAAACCAAAAGTATTACTCATAGCAACTTTAACTTCTCTTTTTTGAGCTTTGTTTAAAGTTAAGTTTAACGAAGGATCAATGTTTTCGTCAACAACGCTGTGGTTAATAGTTGGTGGAACAATACCATGTTGAATTGCTAAAATAGATGCAATTGCTTCAATAGCACCAGCTGCTCCTAAAAGGTGGCCTGTCATCGACTTAGTTGAATTTATGTTTAAGCTTTTGGCGTGATCACCAAAAACAGCACTAATTGCTTTTAATTCTGCAACATCTCCAAGAGGTGTTGAAGTTCCGTGAGTATTGATGTGGTCTACATCTTCAGGATTCATACCTGCATCGCGTAAACAATTTTTCATTACTGCAATAACACCAATTCCTTCTGGATGTGGAGCAGTTAAGTGATAAGCATCTGATGATAAACCTCCGCCGCCTACTTCACAATAAATTTTAGCACCACGCGCTTTCGCATGTTCGTATTCTTCTAATACAAGAGCTCCTGCTCCTTCACCAAGTACAAATCCATCTCTTGTTGCATCAAATGGTCTAGATGCCGTTTCCGGACTGTCGTTGCGTGTAGATAAAGCTTGCATAGAATTAAATCCTCCCATACCTGCAATAGTTACAGCGGCTTCAGAACCACCAGAAACTACTACGTCGCACATACCTAAACGAATGTAATTGAAAGCGTCTACTAATGCGTTCGCAGATGAAGCACAAGCAGATACAGTTGTATAATTTGGTCCCATATAACCATTTCTCATAGAAATGTGTCCAGGAGCAATATCAGCAATCATTTTTGGGATAAAGAATGGATTAAAACGAGGAGTTCCATCTCCAGCTGCATAATTCATTACTTCATCTTGGAAAGTTTGTAAACCTCCAATACCAGCACCCCATATAACACCAACTCTGTATTTGTCTACATTTTCTAATGTAATACCAGCGTCTTTAATTGCTTCATCACTTGCAACAATTGCATATTGAGCAAATTTATCTAAGCGTCTTACTTCTTTTTTATCGATAAAATCTTCGATATTTAAGTTTTTTACTTCGCAAGCAAACTTAGTTTTATGCTTTTCGGTATCATAATATGTTATGGGTGCAGCACCGCTTTTCCCGTTAATTAAACCTTCCCAGTATTCTTGAAGATTATTACCAATAGGGGTTAAGGCTCCAAGCCCAGTTACTACTACACGCTTTAGTTGCATAGAATTGATTTTAGTGTTATATAAAAAAACCCATAGTGCTTTTAATAAAAACTAAAAGAAACAATGGGTATTACATATGATTTATTTCTAATGATTGTAATACAATCAATGTTTTTTACAAATCTAAGTAAAAGATTGTAAACTAATGTAATAAAATTAGAACACCCGTCAATCCATAGATAACGGGTGTTTAATATTATTTCTTAGCTTCTTCGATGTAAGAAATAGCTTGACCAACAGTAGCAATGTTTTCTGCTTGATCATCTGGAATTTGAATATCGAATTCTTTTTCGAACTCCATGATTAGCTCAACAGTGTCTAATGAATCAGCTCCTAAATCGTTTGTGAAGCTTGCTTCAGCTACAACTTCGTTTTCGTCAACACCTAATTTGTCTACGATAATCGCTTTTACTCTTGATGCAATGTCTGACATAATCTTTAATTTTTAATTTAATTTGTTGGCAAAAATAAAAAACTTTATTTTAAAACAACATTTTTGTGATTAAATGTGACTACGAATTTAAAAAAAATAATTCACAAAGACTCTTTTTTTCTATTTTTTACCAAATATTATTCTTTTTTTTGCGTAATGAAAATCATTGTAAAAGCTGAATTTTACTAATATGAACGGCGAATTCACTTCGTCTTAACGGTAAAAAAATAAATAATGAAAAAAATAATTTTATTTGCTTCTGGAAATGGCACTAACGTCGAAAATATTATAAAATATTTCCAAAATTCTGGTCAGGGAACTGTAAGCGCCGTTTTTGTAAACAATCCAAATGCAAAAGTTATTACGAGAGCAAAGGATAATAATGTCGATGTTGTTTTGTTTGATAAACAACAATTAACTGAAGGTTCTGTATTAGAAAAAATAAATAAAATTACACCAGATTTAATAGTTTTAGCTGGTTTTTTGTGGATGTTTCCAAGTGCTATTATAAAACAGTATCCAAATAAAGTTATCAACATTCATCCTGCATTGTTGCCAAAATATGGTGGAAAAGGCATGTATGGTAAATTTGTTCATGAAGCAGTTTTAAACAATAAAGAAACCGAAACAGGGATTACAATTCATTATGTAAATGAACATTATGATGAAGGTGAATTTATTTTTCAAAAAGCAGTGAATATTGAAGATTGCACAACTCCAGAAGAAATTGCTCAGAAAGTTCATTTGTTAGAACATGAGTTTTTTCCAGAAGTAATTTCAGAAATTTTAAATTCTAAAGCTTAAGTTTTGTCGTACGAAGTTCACATATATACAGATGGTGCATCTAAAGGGAATCCAGGTCCTGGTGGTTATGGTGTTGTTATGGAAATGGTGGGAACTCCTTATAAAAAAGAATTTTTTGAAGGTTTCCGATTGTCGACTAATAATAGGATGGAGTTATTAGCCGTAATTGTAGGTTTGGAAAAATTAAAAAAACCAAAAACGAAAGTTTTAGTAATTTCCGATTCAAAATATGTCGTGGATGCGGTGGAAAAGCGATGGGTGTTTCAGTGGGAAAAAATCAATTTCAAAGCTAAGAAAAATCCCGATTTGTGGATGCGATTCTTAAAAGTGTACCGCAAACACCAAGTCGACTTTCAATGGATTAAAGGACACAATAATCATCCTCAAAACGAACGCTGCGATGCATTAGCTGTTATGGCATCGCAACAAGAAAAGTTATCTGTAGACGAGTTTTATGAGAGAGAAGAAAAAGGAGTGTAATTAGTTAAATTAATTTTTTTTCACAAATTCTTTGGGGCTTATGCCAGTTTGTTTTTTAAATATTTCGGCAAAGTAAGAATGGCTTTCAAAGTTCAATTCGTCAGCAATTTCACTTATTGTATATTTTTTTAGCACAAGCATTCTTTTACTTTCTAAAATAATTCTTTTCCTAATAGTTTCAGTTACAGTTTGATTTAAAACTTCTTTACAAACTCTGTTCAGGTGTTTTAAACTAATATTTAATTTTGAAGCATAAAATGAGGGTGATTTTTCGTTTTTGAAGTGCATTTCCAATATGTTTTCAAATTGCTCTATTCTGTTTTGATATGAAGAACTTAAGTGTGTTTCTGTAAAACGATACTTTCTTGCTAATTCAATTAAAAGCATATCTAATAGAAGTGTAATTTTATCTTTTTTGTATAAATTTTGAGCTTTGTTTTCTTCTAAAATTTGCTGAAAATAGTTGCTTATTGTTTTAATTTCTTCTGTTTCTAATTTAATTTCGGGATTACTTTTTGTTGAATTAAAAAAAGAATAATGGTCAACTCTTTTTTTAGCAAAATGTAAATTATAAAATTCGCTAGTATAAAATAAAATGTAACCTTCAATATCAGATGAGAGTTTCCAACTATGAATTTGTCCTGGTTGTAGTAAAAAGAAAGCACCGGGTTTAATTTTATAGGTTTTAAAATCTATCGTGTGTTTTCCAGAACCTTCAGTAAATAAAACTAATAAATAAAAATTATGACTATGAGATTTTTCAATAAAACTATTGGTTAACAGATGAGTTTTAAATGTGTTAATGAAAACATCTTCAATTAAAGTGTTGTAATTAAATTTATTTATCTCATATATAGGATGATTTTTCAAAATGTCCTTTTTGTTATAGAATATGCGAATTTAGTTTATTTTAATCAGATTTAATGTCTCTAATTTTGCTAAAATTAAACAATGATAGTTGAAATTAAAAATATTTTCACAAATCGATGTCCTAATTGTTCAAAAGGTAAAGTTTTTGCTGATAAGAGTTTTTATTTTAGTCTAGGATTTCCAAAAATGAACAAGGCTTGTAAAAATTGTGGATTTACATTTGAAAAAGAACCAGGATTTTTCTTTGGCGCTATGTTTGTGAGTTATGCATTAGGTGTTGCAGAAGCATTGATTACATATTTCATAATGAGGCCTTTTTTTGATAAAAATTTCGATCTTAATATGTTTCCTTTTATTATGATTGTACTTTTAGCTTTGATGTTTTTTAATATCCGATTATCACGCATGATTTGGATTTACATATTTAAAAATTACAAGAGTTGAATTTATATAAACTTTGCAATTCTAATTCTTTGCAACTCTGCAACTAAAAGATTATCTTTGCACCTTATTTTTTTATAGAAATTCAATGAACAAATTATTGATTGTAGGAACAGTAGCTTTTGATGCTATTGAAACACCTTTTGGAAAAACTGATAAAATTTTAGGAGGAGCCGCAACTTATATTGGCTTAGCTTCAAACTTTTTTAATGTTGATGCAGCTGTAGTATCTGTTGTTGGTGAAGATTTTCCAAAAGAATACCTTGATTTATTAGAAAACAAAGGAGTAAATA
The DNA here is from genome assembly GCF_009363055.1 of Flavobacterium haoranii. NCBI lineage: Bacteria > Pseudomonadati > Bacteroidota > Flavobacteriia > Flavobacteriales > Flavobacteriaceae > Flavobacterium > Flavobacterium haoranii. The sequence continues at coordinate 2,345,203 of NZ_CP045292.1, forward strand.
TTGAAGGAATCGAGATTGTTAAAGGAGGAAAAACTTTCTTTTGGAGCGGAAAATATCATAACGATTTAAATTCACGTGATACTTTAGTAACAGAATTAAATGTTTTAGCTGATTTTAACCCAATTGTTCCTGAACAATATAAAAATTCAGATGTAGTTTTATTAGGAAATTTACATCCACTTGTTCAAGCTGGAGTTTTAGACCAAATGACTGAAAAACCAAAATTAATAGTTTTAGACACTATGAACTTTTGGATGGATTGCGCTTTACCAGAATTAATGAGTGTAATTGCTAGAGTAGATGTTATTACAATTAACGATGAAGAAGCACGTCAATTATCGGGTGAGTACTCTTTAGTTAAAGCAGCTGAGAAAATCCACGCAATGGGACCAAAATATGTGGTAATTAAAAAAGGTGAACACGGTGCTTTATTGTTCCATAATAAAGAAGTATTCTTTGCACCTGCATTACCGTTAGAAGAAGTTTTTGATCCTACAGGAGCTGGAGATACTTTTGCTGGAGGTTTTGCTGGCTATATTGCACAAAGCGAAAATATTTCTTTTGATAATATGAAAAGCGGAATTATTTACGGTTCAAATTTAGCTTCATTTTGTGTAGAAAAATTTGGAACTCAAAGAATGGAAGCTTTAACAAAAAAAGAAGTAGCATCTCGTTTACAGCAATTTAAAGCTTTAACGCAATTCGAAATCGAATTAGATGAATAAAATTATGCCTCGTTTTGCGGGGCATTTATTTTTTTAAAATATTTTAAACACAACAACAACACAACACTATGAGCGACGCTATTAAACACGAATGCGGTATTGCTTTACTTAGATTAAAAAAGCCACTAGAATTTTACAAAGAAAAGTACGGAAGTGCTTTTTATGGTGTTCAAAAAATGTATTTGTTAATGGAAAAGCAGCACAATCGTGGTCAAGATGGTGCAGGTTTAGCAAGTATTAAATTAGATATTGAGCCAGGAAATAGATACATCAGTAGAATTCGTTCCAATCAAGCGCAACCTATCAAAGATGTTTTCGATCAAATTAATAATCGAATTAATCAAGAACTAGAAAATAATCCAGAATATATTGATGATGTTGCTGCTCAAAAAGCAAATATTCCATATGTAGGCGAAGTTTTCTTAGGACATGTTCGCTATGGAACTTTTGGAAAAAATAGTATTGAAAATGTACATCCTTTTTTACGTCAAAATAACTGGAAACACCGCAACTTAATTGTTGCAGGTAATTTCAACATGACAAATGTACAAGAGCTATTTAACAGTTTAGTAGATTTAGGTCAACATCCCAAACAATTAGCAGATACAGTAACCGTAATGGAAAAAATTGGGCATTTCTTAGATAAAGAAGTGACTCATATTTACAAAGATTTAAAACAAGAAGGATTTTCTAAAAAAGATGCTTCACCAGAAATCGAAAAGCGTTTAGATATTCACACTATTTTAGAAAAAGCTTCTAGAAAATGGGATGGAGGCTATGCAATGGCAGGTTTATTAGGTCACGGAGATGCTTTTGTAATGAGAGATCCAGCAGGAATTCGACCAACATATTTTTATGAAGATGACGAAGTTGTTGTAGTTGCATCTGAAAGACCTGTAATTCAAACTGTATTTAATGTTCCTTTTGAAGCTGTTCAAGAATTAGAGCCTGGTAACGCAATAGTTATAAAAAAGGACAATTCGGTAATAATAAAAGAAGTAAGAACACCAGTAATTAAAAAAGCATGTTCTTTTGAGCGCATTTATTTTTCAAGAGGAAGCGATGCAGAAATTTATCAAGAGCGTAAAATGCTAGGAAAATTAGTTTTTCCTCAAGTATTAGAAGCAATTAATTATGAAACTGATAATAGTGTTTTTTCTTACATTCCTAATACAGCAGAAACATCCTTTTTTGGGATGACAGAAGCGGCCCAAGATTTTTTAAATCAGAGAAAAACGAAAAGTATTTTAGATGCAGGAGCTTCAATTACAGAAGAAGAATTAAATGCAATTCTAAAAGTTAAAATTCGTACTGAAAAAATAGCAATTAAAGACGCTAAATTGCGAACATTTATTACAGAAGATAGTTCTAGAGATGATTTAGTAGCACATGTTTACGATGTAACTTATGGGGTTGTAAAACCAGAAGATCATTTAGTAATTATTGACGATAGTATTGTTAGGGGAACTACTCTAAAGCAAAGTATCATTAGAATGATGGATCGATTAAACCCTAAACACATTGTTGTAGTTTCATCGGCACCTCAAATCCGTTATCCAGATTGTTATGGTATCGATATGGCTCGTTTAGATGGATTTATTGCTTTTCAAGCAGCTTTAGAACTGCTAAAAGATAGAGGAATTTATCAAGAAACAATTGATGCGGTTTATAAAAAATCTAAAGCACAAGAAAATCTGCCAGATACTGATGTGGTTAATTTTGTAAAGGAAGTTTATGCTCCTTTTGCAGATAAAGAAATATCTGCTAAAATAGCGGAAATGCTAACACCAAAAAATACAGGCGCAAAAGTGAGTATTATTTATCAAACGGTTGAAGATTTGCATAAAGCTTGTCCTAAAAATTTAGGCGATTGGTATTTTACTGGAGATTATCCAACACCTGGTGGAAACCGTGTGGTTAACAAAGCTTTTATTAATTTTTATGAAGGAAATAACGCTAGAGCTTATTAAAAAATGCGGTTAATCGATTTTTTTAGAAGTTCAACAAATTTTTTAGATAGAATATAAAATCCGCCATACTTTAGCCTTACCAGAAAATTAGTAGGTTAAGTTTTATGGTAGATTTGGGGCAAAAAGGGTGAAAGTAATATTTCACCTTTTTTATTTGTTATAATTTTAGTAAAAATGACATGTTTTTGTGTCGTTTATCGATTTTTTTAGAAGTTCAACAAATTTTTTAGATTGAATACAATATCCGCTATACTTTAGCTCTACCAGAAAATTAGTAGGTTAAGTTTTATGGTAGATTTGGGGCAAAAGGGTGAAAGTAACATTTCACCTTTTTTTTAAATATTAGTTAATTGGTACAAAAAAGGCGACAAACTTTTTAGTTTGTCGCCTTTTTTAATTTATTTGTAACTGATTATTTTTCAGTAGCAAATCTTCTTGTAACTTCTTCCCAATTAACTACATTAAAAAAAGCTTCAATATAATCTGGTCTTCTGTTTTGGTAGTTTAAATAATAAGCGTGTTCCCAAACGTCTAAGCCTAAGATTGGAGCTCCACCACAACCAATTCCTGGCATTAATGGATTGTCTTGGTTAGCAGATGAACAAACTTCTAATTTACCACCTTTGTGAACACATAACCAAGCCCAACCAGAACCAAATCTAGTTGCTGCAGCTTTAGCAAACTGAGCTTTAAATTCTTCAAATGAACCGAAATCTCTTTCAATAGCTTCAGCTAATTCACCAGTTGGTTTTCCACCACCGTTTGGAGACATAACTGTCCAAAATAAATTGTGATTGTAAAATCCGCCACCGTTATTTCTAACAGCTCCATTGTTCATATCTAAGTTAATTAAGATATTTTCAATTGTTTTGCCAGCCATATCAGATCCTTCAATAGCAGCATTAAGATTTGTAGTATATGCGTTATGATGTTTTGTATGGTGAATTTCCATAGTTCTAGCATCAATATGTGGTTCTAATGCATCATATGCATATGGTAATTTTGGTAATTCAAAAGCCATGATATTATATTTTTAGATTAGTAATATTTTTCCCAAATTTACAAATTAATGTTTGCAATTGGAAATAGATACTTTTTATAGTAGTATAATTAAGATAAATATAACATTTTGAAATCACATTCATTTACTATATACAATGCTTCGGCAGGTTCGGGAAAGACTTTTACACTTGCTAAAGAATATTTGAAAATTCTTTTTTTATCGCCTAATGACGATGCTTATAAAAGAATTCTAGCCATCACTTTTACTAATAAAGCAGTAGAAGAAATGAAAAGTAGAATTTTAAATAGCTTGTTGGCTTTTTCTAAAGATGTGGTAGATGATGATTTTCAAGATTTATTAGAAGCTATTCATATCGAAACTGGTTTGTCGTTTGCAACAATTAGAGATAAATCGAAAGCAATTGTAAAGAATATTATTCATAATTATTCTTCATTTGGAATTTCTACTATCGATAAATTTACTTTAAAAGTAATTCGTTCATTTGCTCAAGATTTAAATTTACCTTCAAATTTTGAAGTTACTTTAGATACAAAATCGCTTTTACAGGAAGCCGTTGATTTGGTAATTTCAAAAGTAGGAGAAGATGAAGAACTAACTTCTTTTTTAGTTGATTTTTCTAAAACAAAAACAGATGAAGATAAAAACTGGGATATTTCTTATGAATTGTATGAAATAGCCGAGTTACTTACAAAAGAAATTCACGCGAAGGAAGTAAATCAATTAGATGGAAAAACGTTCAATGATTTTGTTGAAGTTAGATTAAAATTAAAACATCAAAAAGAAGCACTAGAGAATGAAATAATTGAAATTGGATTAAAGTCATTAAAACTTATAGAAGCCAATTGTGTTATAAATTCTTTTTATCGTTCTTTAGTTCCAAACTTTTTACAAAAAATTGCTTCAGGTAATTTATCTATCAATACCACTGTTGTTAAATATTTAGACGGAGAAAGTTCAAGATACTCTAAAACTACTTCAGCGGCAGATAAAAATTGGATTGACGATAATGCTATCTATATTTTAGATCAAATTTTAAAAATAAATGAACTTGTAGGGAAACTTTATTTCTACAGTGCATTTCAAAAAAATATTACACCATTATCTTTATTAAACACAATTAATAAAGAATATAAAAAAATACAAGAAGAGCAAAACACATTATCAATTGCCGATTTTAATAAAATTATTTCCGATGAGATTCAAGATCAACCATCGCCTTTTATATATGAAAAGTTAGGCGAAAAATACCGTCATTTTTTATTGATGAGTTTCAAGATACATCAGAAATGCAGTGGAACAATTTAATTCCGTTAATAGATAATGCGCTTTCTTCCGAAGACAATGGAATTAAAGGAAGTTTAATGTTAGTGGGCGATCCAAAACAATCTATTTACAGATGGCGTGGTGGAAAAGCAGAGCAATTTATAGAATTAAGCAAAACACAAAATCCATTTTCTAACAAAGACAAGTTAGTAGAAAATTTAAAAACAAATTATAGAAGTTATAGTGAAGTTATAGATTTCAATAATAAGTTTTTCCATCATTTAGCCAATCAATTCGAGAATTTAGATTACCAAAAATTATATAAAGAAACTTCCATTCAAGAAGAAAATAATAGAAAAGGCGGTTATGTAAATTTATCTTTTATTTCAACTGAAAATGAAGAATTTTATGATGCCGAGGAGGAAGATTTGAGTTATAAAAATAAATTGTATCTCGAAAAAACTTTAGAAACTATTGAAAAGTGTCTAGAAAATGGATTTCAATTAGGTGAAATTGTTTTACTTACTCGAGCTAAGCGAGAAGGTGTTTTGTTGGCCAATTTTTTAACCGAAAAAAATATCCAAATTTTAACGTCTGAAGCTTTAATGTTACAAAATGCTACTGAAGTTAGACTGTTGATTTCGGCTTTAAGGTTTTTAAACAATCCAAACGATTTAGAATCAAAAGCTATGATTCTGTATTTTGTGGCCAAATATTTCCAAAAAGAATTACCTGTTCACGATTTCATAGTTCATAATTTAAGATTAACCGAAGCTGAAACTGAAGCCAATTTTAAAAATCTTGGAATTTCAATTTCGTTTAAAACGTGCCGAACAAAATCTTTGTATGAAGTTGTTGAAATTTTGATTAATGCTTTTCTAAAAGAGAAATCAAATAATTCTTATGTGCAATATTTTCTTGATTTGGTTTTAGAGCGCGATGCTAAAAACAAATCGAGCGTTGCCGATTTTATAGATTATTGGGATAAAATTGGTTTCGAAAAAAGTATTCCGTCTCCAGAAGGAACAAATGCCATTAGAATAATGACTATTCACAAATCTAAAGGTTTAGAATTTCCGGTTGTAATTTATCCTTTTGCCGAAGAAGATTTTTCTAGAAATAAATCTGATAAAATTTGGATTGATTTTGAAGAAAGTAACGAATTCGATTTACCTAAAGCTTTAGTAAATAAAAATAAAGATGTGATAAATTATGGCGAAAGTGCACAATTGGTTTTTGAAAAAGTAGATCAAGAGCAAAAATTCGATACTATAAATGTTTTATATGTTGCCTTAACAAGAGCTAAGGAGCAATTGTACATTATTTCTAATAAAATTGTTTCTAAAAAAGGTGTAATTAACGAAAAGAATTTGTCCTATTATTTTCTAGAATATTTAATGTCGGTTAATAAGTTTAATGACAATATTTTAGAATATGAGTTCGGTTCAAGTAAAAGAATTTCGATATATAAAACTAAAGAAAGTCTTCAGCAAAACATTCTTAATGTTGAGAACAAATTAGAGTTTAACCAAATTAAAATTGCTCAAAAAGAAGCTTTGCTTTGGGGAACTGCTCAGCAAGAAGCGATAAATTATGGGAATACGTTACATGAAATTATGGCTTTAATTTACAGTAAAAATGATGTTGAGGTTGCTTTAGAAAAAAACATAGAAAATGGCGTTATAACTATAAATGAATCAAAAGCTTTTAGAAATACAATTCAAGAAATTATTAATCATCCAGAATTAGAGTCTTTTTTGATGGAAAGAATAAGGTTTTAAATGAGCAATTAATTTTAGATTCCGAATTTGGTAACCTAAAACCAGATAAAATTGTGATTCAAGGAACCAATGTTTTAATTCTTGATTATAAAACAGGAGAATTTTCAGATAATCACAAAAAACAGTTAGAAAAATACGCATTAACATTGCAGAAAATGAACTTTAAAGTAATTAAAAAAGTATTAGTTTATACAAACCAATCGATACAAGTAGTACTTTTGTAAAAACAAAACCAAATTATGTACGGAAAAATCAAACAACACTTACAACAAGAGATAGAAACCATCAAAGAAAATGGTCTTTATAAAAAAGAGCGTATCATTACTTCGCCACAAGGGGCAGAAATTACGATATCAACAGGAGAGAAAGTTTTAAATTTTTGCGCTAATAATTATTTAGGGTTGTCGTCACATCCTGAAGTTGTTCAAGCAGCAAAAGATGCTTTAGATACACACGGATTCGGAATGTCGTCTGTACGTTTTATTTGTGGAACTCAAGATATTCACAAAGAATTGGAGCAAAAAATTGCTCATTTTTATGGAACTGAAGATACAATATTATATGCTGCTGCTTTTGATGCCAATGGTGGTGTTTTTGAACCTTTATTAGGAGAAGAAGATTGTATTATTTCTGATAGTTTAAATCACGCATCAATTATTGATGGCGTTCGTTTGTGTAAAGCGGCTCGCTATCGTTATCAAAATAATGACATGACCGATTTAGAAGCACAATTAATAGCTGCTTCAGAAAAAGGTCATCGTTTTAAATTAATTGTTACAGATGGAGTTTTTTCTATGGACGGTTTAGTAGCTCCATTGGATAATATTTGTGACTTAGCAGATAAATATGATGCCATGGTAATGGTAGATGAATGCCATGCTGCTGGTTTTATTGGCGCAACAGGAAAAGGAACATTAGAGGCTAAAGGTGTAATGGGTAGGGTAGATATTATTACTGGTACACTTGGAAAAGCTTTAGGAGGAGCGATGGGAGGATATACAACTGCTAAAAAGGAAGTTATTGAAATTTTACGTCAGCGTTCTCGTCCTTATTTGTTTTCAAACTCTTTAGCACCTTCAATTGTTGGGGCTTCTTTAAAAGTTTTTGAATTATTAGAAAAAGATACTTCACTACGTGATAAATTAGAGTGGAATACAAACTATTTCAAAGAAGGAATGAAAAATGCTGGTTTCGATATTATAGATGGCGATTCTGCAATCGTACCTGTAATGTTATATGATGCTAAGCTTTCTCAAGTAATGGCAGATGAACTATTAAAGAAAGGAGTTTATGTAATTGGATTCTTCTATCCAGTTGTGCCTCAAGGTAAAGCTAGAATTAGAGTACAATTATCGGCTGCTCATGAAAAAGAACACTTGGATAAAGCTATAAGTGCATTTACTGAAGTTGGTAAAATGTTAAAAGTCATAAATTAAATTCACTCTTGTTGTATAATTTTTAACAAAACTTTTTTGATTTAAAAAAAAATACTACATTTGTGCTAATTATAACGCATTGTAATTAAATTTAGTAAAGTATGAAACAACTTAAATTTTTTGCTGCTGCTTTAATGTTTGCTGGTTTTACTGCGCAAGCTCAAGATAGCAACAACCCATGGGCAGTATCGTTTGGTGTAAACGGTGTTGACACAAAAATTAGTGCTGAAGGTAATGATAAACCAAATTTTGTACAGTTAGCTAATGCTAACAAAAACTGGAATATTTTACCATCAGTGTCTTATTTAACTGTATCAAGATACGTTGGTGACGGATTTTCTTTCGGATTAACGGGATCGGTTAACAAAATTGACAGATGGATTGAAAGAGTTCCTGGTACTGAGTCTACTGACATGGTTTACAATCCAGGTGACTTATCTTACTATGGTGTAGATGCTACTGTTAAGTATAGCTTTTTAGAAATGATTGGAACTAAATGGTTAGATCCATCATTACATTTAGGTGGAGGTTACCAATTTGTTGGTGATGCTTCTGCAGGTACTGTAAACGGAGGTGCTGGGTTAACTTTATGGTTTACTGAGCAAGTAGGTCTTAATTTTACTACAACTTATAAACATTCTTTTGATGACAATAGAATGCCAAACTTAGACGTTCCTACTCATTTCCAACACATGTTAGGTCTTACTTTCAAATTTGGTGGTAAAGATACGGACGGTGATGGTATTTATGACAAAGATGATGCATGTCCTGAAACTCCTGGTTTAGTTGAGTTCATGGGATGTCCAGATACTGATGCTGACGGAATCGCTGATAAAGATGATTCTTGTCCAGATGTAGCTGGTTTAAAAGAATTCAATGGTTGTCCTGATACTGATGGTGACGGAATCATTGATTCAGAAGATGCTTGTCCTGAAGTAGCTGGTACTAAAATCATGAATGGTTGTCCTGATGCTGACGGTGACGGTGTTGCTGATAAAGATGACAACTGTCCTCAAGTTAAAGGTCCAAAAGAAAACGGTGGTTGTCCTTGGCCCGATACTGATGGTGATGGTGTAAATGATAAAGATGACAAATGTCCAACAGTTGCTGGTACTGTAGCTAACAATGGATGTCCTGAAGTTTCTGAAGAAACTATTAAAAAATTAAATGATTATGCTAAAACAATATTATTTGATTCAGGTAAATCATCTTTCCAAAAACAAACTTTCCCAGTTTTAGAAGCTATTACAGCTATCTTAAAAGAATATCCAAATGCTAACTTCTCAATCGAAGGGCACACTGATAGCCAAGGTGCTGATGCTTTAAACCAAAAGTTATCTGAAGCTAGAGCTGCTGCTGTTAAAGATTACTTAGTAGAGCACGGAATTTCTACAGCTAGATTATCTTCAGTAGGTTTTGGTGAGTCAAAACCAATTGACACAAACAAAACTGCAAAAGGTAGAGCTAACAACCGTAGAGTTGAAGTTAAATTAGTAAAATAATTTAATTAAAATATATCTAAAGAAAACGCCCCAATTAGGGGCGTTTTTTTATTTTTATAAAATGAATAATACAAATACATTCTTAGATCAATTAACCGCTAGTTTTTTAAAAGACTTTAATCTTTATAAAGATCAATTAACTATCGTTTTGCCTAATAAGAGAGCAAAAATATTTTTATTAGATAAAATAAAAAATAATGCATCGCAAACAATTTTTGCTCCAATCGTTATTAGTATTGATGAGTTAATTCAAAATATAGCTCAAATTAGAGCAATTGATTCTGTTGAGTTGTTGTTTGAATTGTACCATGTTTATTTATCTTTAAAATTAGATGAAACCAATCAGTCTTTTAACGAGTTTACAAAATGGGGTAAAACATTAATTCAAGATTTTAATGAAATAGATCGATATTTAATTGATCCAAATTATATATTTTCTTATTTATCGGAAATAAAGGCTTTAGAAAGGTGGGATTTAGACGCTGAGAATAAGACAAAACTGATAGATGACAACTTTGTTTTTTGGAAAAAATTACCTACATATTATCATAATTTTTACAAACATTTAAGAGTTAAAAGAGTTGGTTATCAAGGGCTTATTTATAGAGAGTCTGTTTCGGCTTTAGAAAAATTTATTGAAGAAACGAATAGATATTATGTTTTTGCTGGTTTTAATGCATTAAATAATGCGGAAGAAATCATTGTACAGAAGTTTTTAGAAACGGAAAGAGCTAAAATTATTTGGGATATTGATGAATATTTTTTGCTGAACGATCATCACGATGTGGGTCTTTTTTTAAGGAGATACAAGAAAGATTGGAAATTTTATAAATCACATCCATTTGATTATATCAATCAAGAGTTTCAAAACAAAAAAAATATTGAAATAATTGGTACTCCAAAATCTATTGGTCAAGCTAAAATTGCTGGAAAAATTATAGAAGATTTAATCAATAGTGGAAGTAGTATTGAAAAAACAGCTATAGTTTTAGGAGATGAAAATCTATTGTTGCCGGTTCTTAATAATTTACCAAATATTGAAAGTGGATTGAATATTACTATGGGCTTTTCTGCTAAAAGTAATCCTATTCAATTGCTGTTAAATAATATTTTGAAGTTGCACATTACTGCTTTAAACAGAAGTAATTCTTCTTATACTTTTTATTATAGAGATGTTTTATCGGTTTTAAATAATGTTTTCGTTGAGCCTATTTTAAACGCTCATGAAGGAGTTAAATTTATAAAACAAAATAATTTTACTTTCTTTAATTATGAGACTTTTATTTCTATTAAAGAATTTTCTCATTGTGTTGAGAGTGATTTTTTTAAAGTTCTATTTCAACCGTGGAACGATACTACTATTCTTGATATTTTGAATCGATTAAAATTAGTTTTAGATTTTGTTAGAGAAGATCTTATTCTTGATGTCGAAAACCAAAGGATTAATATCACGTTTTTGCATTCGGTTTATAAAGAGCTTAATAAAATAATTTCTTATCAAGAAAGATACAATTACATTAATAATGTTGATGATTTACAAGTTGTTTTTAAACAAATTCAAGATTTAGCCGAAGTTTCTTTCGAAGGTGAACCTTTAACAGGTTTACAAATTATGGGTGTTTTAGAATCTAGGGTTTTAGATTTTGAAAATGTTATTATTACATCGGTAAATGAAGGAAAATTTCCTTCGGGGAAAGCGCAAATGTCATTTATTCCTTATGATGTAAAAAGAGAAATTGGTTTACCAACAAACAAAGAAAAAGACGCTATTTATAGTTATCACTTTTATCATTTATTATTTAGAGCCAAAAATGTTTATTTACTCTATAATACAGATTCTGAAGGAATTGATGCAGGCGAGAAAAGTAGATTTTTACAACAATTAGAAATTGAAACGTTACCACAACATAATTTAAAGAAAACAACTTACAACGCTGTATTGCCAGAACGAGCTTATGAAAAATTTGAAATTCTAAAATCAGATTTACTTTTAGAACGACTAAAAAGTATTGCAACTGAAAAGGGTTTTTCTCCTTCATCTTTGACGAATTTTATTCGCGATCCTAAACAATTTTATTTACAACGTGTTTTGAGTATTAACGATGTTGATGATGTAGAAGAAAATATTGCTGTGAACACTTTGGGAACAATTATTCATAATGCTTTAGAAAAATTATATACGCCTTTAGAACAAAGTGGAAAAGTAATTGATATTAGTGATATTGATTATATGATTTCCAAAATTGATCAATTGGTTGAAGAAGAATTTAAAATTGTTTATAAACAAGGAAATATTAGAAAAGGGAAGAATTTTATTGCTTTTGAAGTAGCAAAGCGAAATATTTACAATTTATTACAATTAGAAAAAGAAGCGGTGCTCAATGGGGAAGAAATTCAAATTTTAGCTTTAGAGAAAGATTTGAGTTATATTTTAAAGGATGAGAATTTACCTTTCGAAATAAAAATTGCTGGTAAAGTAGACAGAATTGAAAAAAGGAATAATAAAATCCGAATAATAGATTACAAAACTGGTAAGGTAGAAGCTAGAAGTCTAAAATTAAAAGATTTTTCCTTTTTAATGGATGAAATTAAAAATGATAAAATAATTCAGTTACTATGTTATGCTCTAATGTTATCATCAAATGATGATTTTAAAGACTATGAAGTAGAAGCTGGAATTATTTCATTTAAAAACCTTGGAGCTGGTTTTTTACCTTTCTTATATAATGATGATTCAAAAATAAGCGAAAGTGCTTTAAACGAGTTTAAAATAACTTTAATTGACCTTTTAAATAAAATTCTAAATCCAGATATTCCATTTTTGGAACAAATTAAGTAAAAACAAAAGGCTAGTAAATATTTACTAGCCTTTTACTTTTTTATTAAAATAATTGATTCTTAATAAATTACTTTTTCTGTTTTTACAATGCCGTTATTGTCTTTTACTTTTACAATTAAAGCTTGGTTCGCTTTTAAGATTGATTGTACAGCAAAAGTTTCTTTATTGATTGCGTTGTTTTGATATAAAACTCTACCTAAAACATCATACACTACAATTTCTTGAATTGTTTTACTTGACGAAACTTGAATTCCTTCTTCGTTTGTATAAATTGAAACATGGTTTTCTCCAACAACTTCATCTTGCGATAATGTTGATCTGTAAACCAATTCGAAGCGATTTTCGAAAACACCAGCAGTACTTGTAAAGTTATATGCCGATTGTTTTAAATCGTGAACAATGTTTAATTGATTGTCTTTTAAATATACATTTTGAGTGTCAAATAAGCCATCAAAAGTTTCAATTGCGATGTTGTAATTACCCGATTCTAGAACTTTTAATCCAAGAGGTACAATATCTTCATCGTTAAATGGCAATGCTTTACCTTGAATTACATAAGCTTCATTATTTAAAACTGAGTAAATCATTGGTTTAGTATTGTCTAAAAATTTACCATCAATTGTATTGTCAACAGCGTTTGTTGCACCTTCCATGTAACCTACAAGAATTTGGTTATAAGAAGTATTGTTATCATTTAAGTTTAACCAAACTCTATGTTTTTCAACTGGTGCCATCGTAGTAGCATTAGCTTGAGATGTTCTAAAGAATTGAGTACTTGCAACTGCATCTACACGCTGTGCATTGTTAAAGACGATTCCATCTGCAGCCGAAGCTTGAATGTAGAATCCTTGTCCTGTTTGAATAGTTCCATTTGGAACTTTAGCACTAGCAAAGGCAGCAGCACCTCCTAATGTTGTATACGAAGCAAAGTTGTTTTGAAGATATACGCCGCCACTTGCTGGAGTTGTATTGGTCCAGAAATAAAGTGCACTAATACTAGTGTTATCACTTAAGAAAATATCTGCATTCATAGGTGAAGCATAAGGATTTCCTAATAAATTGTATCCTGTACCAACACTTTGATTAACTATTCCATTAAAAGGAACGCCATTAAACTCTCCATTATATGCTGAAGGGGTAGATGAACGCCATGTATTATCCACACGAATCATATATCCTTTTCCAGCCACAAAACTATTAGTTGGTGTTACCGATTGATAAGCTGTTGGAGTAGTTGATCCTGTATATAAATATTCGTAGAAACGAGTAGCTACAGTATTTGGCGAAAAAGCCTGTAATTGTTGTGAAGCAACTGGTGAAGACCAAGCTGTATAATCTAAACGAATCATTGGAGATGAACTACGTTTTACTAAAATAGCACCAGTATTTACAGCAGTATCATCAATTTGACGTAAAGCAGCATTATTTTCAATTGTTAATAATGAACCAGCAGCAACATTAACTGCACCATTTACCACAAAAGTATGACCAGCATTAACTGTAACTTGAGCATTGTTAGTTACTGAAACAGAACAAGCTTCAATACTCGAACTTGAAGAATAATTACCCGTAAATGTTGCAGATTTTACTTTTGAAGGAGCTCCATTTGACCATGATGAACCATTCCATGTCGTACTGATTTCGCCACAAGCTACAATAGTAATGTTTACTACTTGGTTTCCAATCCATCCATTACCAGAATTCTTAACATCTACTGTCATAGTAGTAATATTACCTACAGATTCTGTATTAGTGTAAGTTAGATTACCATTATCAATATCTTGTTGAGTAAATGTATCGCCAATAACTAATATAACATTGTTAAGTTTTATTTCTCCAATATTTGGAAGTTCAACTAAAGTAAATACTTGTTGTGATGCAGACTCAGATGAAGTTGATGCAAAGATTTCAGAAGTTATAACTTGATGATATGTATTAGTTAATGTTACAATTCCATTGTTTACTAAATTTGGAACATTTGTAATAGGTGCTATGCTACAAAGATTTAAAGTCCAACTATCAATAATTCCATTATCACCATTATAAGGGTCGTTAACATATAATAACCAATTACCATTTGAGTTTACATTTTGAAAAGTACTCATAGGTTGATTAGGCTGTCTATTTCCAGTTAATGCAGGAACTGAGGTAGTACAAGTAATTGGTAAGCCGCCATCTATAAATTTAGCATTAATGTTGTCATTATCACCACAAGCTTCTTCTGCTAAAATAATATAATTGCCAACTGGGTCTTCTAGATATAATGTTAAGTCTTGAATGTATGTGTGATTTAGAATTAAATCCATATTTACATTACCAACAGTAAAATTATCTGGAACATTTACAGTTGAAATACTCCAGCCTGCACCCATTCCAATTCCTGAGTTATCTACTGTATTATTGATTACTACATCATTTCCTTGAGTATAGGAATAACTACAATTTAGAATTCCAGTTTGAAAAGCTTTTGGCGATGATGGATTTCCCGCAGCACATCTATTTGACGGCGTAACTCTCCAATAATAAACGGTTTGATCACTTAATCCGTTAACTTGAATTGAAGTTCCATTTTCTACTGAAGTATGAATTATATTACTAAAATTAGCATCCGTAGCTATTTCTAAAGTATAACTTTCTGCATTAGTATTACCTGTCCATGAAAGCGTTGGGGACGTTGAAATCCCTGTCGAACCGTTTGAGGGCAGATTTGTTATTTGAGGATAAGTTGTAAAATCTGAATGATAAATGGTTAAATATATCTTTCTATTTTCAGATTCTGATCCATTGTTTCCAATTATTTCTATTTCATAGGTTCCGGCTGCTACATTAGTTAAGTTACTTAATGTTACCGAAAAAGTTCCATCGGAGTTTATAGAATTTTGACTAAAACTTAAATTAGCACCTGTTGGTACATTATTGGCAGATAAATTTACAGATGCTCCACCAATTTTTTTAAAGCTAAAATTATAAACTGGATCTGGATCGTTTGAACAAACAGTTTGAGTATTCGCAGTTGTATTAAAAGTGAAATTTGAAGTTACCCCAGTAACAACTAATGAAAAAGCTTGAGGACCACCAACTAAAGTACCTTTGTGAGTAACAGTAATTGTGTAAACAGTTCCTGCAGTAGGAGTATCAACGTTAATACGCTCAACATTGTCTACGTTGTTA
The DNA here is from genome assembly GCF_009363055.1 of Flavobacterium haoranii. Lineage (NCBI taxonomy): Bacteria > Pseudomonadati > Bacteroidota > Flavobacteriia > Flavobacteriales > Flavobacteriaceae > Flavobacterium > Flavobacterium haoranii. Next base: position 2,360,914 of record NZ_CP045292.1, read on the forward strand.
TCACTATTTCTTGTTGCATTTGCTGTAGCGCTACTTTGTAAACGCCAAGGATAGTAAGTGTTTGAGGCTTGAGTAATTCTAATATCTAAATCGTTTGTTAAATCGGGTGTTGATTCGTTTAAAGTACCATTGTTAATTTTACTTGCATCAGGAGTGTCGGTCCAAGTTATTGATCCCAAAAGAGGTACACCACCACCTTGAGCAACAACTTGCATGGTAAATGTTTGTCCTTGATTTAAAGTTTCTTCGGAAATCCACGAAGTTAAACCATTATTTGTTATAGCTTCCGCACATGATTTTGCATCTAAAAATCCCCAACCATAATAAGCATCTGGTCCAGGTTTCCCTCTGTCGGTCGCAGTGTGACAAGCCAAACCTTTTAAAGTAGCAGCTTTCATAAAAGAGCCATTAACATTATAATAATGCTGTTGAATTAATGTTAAAGTACCTGTAACATTTGGGGCAGCCATTGAAGTACCAAGCATTGTTGTGTATTGTGATGTCGTTCCACCAGTTCCTGAACCATTTCCACATGAATATATTCCTGAGCCAGTTCCAGCACCATCGCCTGTTATATCTGGTTTAATTCTTCTATCTTCTGTAGGGCCTTGACTTGAAGACGAGTGAATAGTTCCGCCAGCTGTTATTGTACCAGTTGTTGTATTCACAGTAGCATCTTGAGCATTTGCTACGGTTAAAATATTTTTTGCAGTCTTATTACCGTTCAATTTATCATATCCGGTTGTTGTGGGACTAGGGTTTGTTGTAGTCCCATCATTTCCCGCAGACATTACTGGTAAATAATATGGGAAATTGTATGCAATAACATCCCAATTGTAGGAATCTTGAGTATAAGCGCCCATGTACCAAGCTCCAGGAACATTGGCAATTGGAACGCCATAGGAATGATTTGATAATAGCATACCATTCATAGCTTCTGAAATTGCTTCACTTTCATCATCATTCCAATCAAATGAACGAGCTGTAGCTTCGGGTGCCATTCCTTTTGCATCAGATCTACCACCAAAAGTTCCAGATGCAATTATGTTTCCCATTACGTGAATAGAATGAAAACTATTTGCATTTCTAGTAGTGCCATCAACCATTGTAATTCTTCCAGCATATTCCTGATGATTGTGAATAGGTCCACCGTCCCACATTCTTGGAACCATTCCTGAGCCTGTTAAATTTAACCCTAAACCACCACCAGATCTTAAAAAATCAACACGAGTGGATGTTGCGGCTTGTGCATTGTCAATTGAAAAATAAATAGGTTCGCCACTTGGCAGTAAATACATCAGTTCGTCAAAACTACCATCTTTGTTTTCTCGATATACTGGAATGTTATTTTTTTTGCAAAAGTTATTGCTTTTTCTTTGTCGGCTTTTTGTCTAGCTTTAACTTGTTTATAAAGTTCTTCTCCTTTTTTTAGATCATAATTAGCAATAATTTGTTTTACTTGCTCAGGAGTTTGAGATTTAACAAACTAGCTAATTAAGAAAAAAAACAATAAAATGTAATTTTTTATCATTTTTAAGCGGTTAGGTTTTAATTTTTTGGGATTAATATTGCTAATTTATAAAAATTTTGATATAAAATTATTTTTTTGAATCAGTTTGTTTATAAGAAAGGAATAATTATATTTGCACCCATAATTAAAACCACTGCGGGTGTGGTGAAATTGGTAGACACGCCAGACTTAGGATCTGGTGCCGCAAGGTGTGAAGGTTCGAGTCCTTTCACCCGCACAAAAAAAGCCTTTCATTTGAAAGGCTTTTTTATTTTATAAAGTTTTATTTCCACTCAATGGTTTCCATAATTTTCCTGATATCATCTTTTAGATAACTTGCAGCGGGAAGAATTGAATCAAAATTTGGTTTTGCATAAAAATACATACTTCCTACAAGGAAATTTTTTGTACTATCCGTTACGTAAAACTGTGCATTTGTAGCGGCATTTCCACCAACTTCAGAAAACATTCCATACACTTTTTTTTCTTTATTGATAAAAGGTTGGGTTGAAATATCATCGGCTTTTATTACGTGATCATAAGTTAGTTTTTGTGCATCACGAAGCAAATCGTTTATATTGTTGTTTACTTGTTTGTAGGTAACATAAATAGTAGCTTTCATTTTAGGATAATGAATCTCATATGCACAAGGTTGTCCTGATTTAATTTTGGCAGTATTGTTTACTGAAAACGTAAACGGACAACTGCCTTCTAGTTTTCCATAAGTTGAATTAGGATAATCTAATCTTAATTGAGCTTTTGGCTTTGGAATAGTATCGTCGCCACATGAAGCAAAAAAAAGAGATATGAATAAGTTAAGGAAAAGTATTTTTTTCATCAGATTATTTCAGTTTGTTCGTTAGAAAGATTTTTATTCTAACGTTACTTTTATTTGTTTTAGTCTTCTTTTGTCTAAACTTTCAATTGTGAAAGTGTAATTTTTGAAATGAATTTTTTGATTTTTCTTTGGGAAATTCCCTGAAATTTCAAGAATAAATCCTGCAAGTGTTTCTGCTTCTCCTTTAGAATTTTCAAATTCTTCTTCATTAATATCTACTATTCTAAAGAAATCTTTTAAGCTGATTTTTCCTTCAAAAACGAAGTTTTTTTCATCTATTTGAGAAAAAATAATGTCTTCATCATCAAATTCATCACTAATGTCTCCTACAATCTCTTCTAAAATATCTTCAAGTGTAATTAAACCTGAAGTTCCTCCATATTCATCAACTACAATTGCTAAGTGATTTTTCATTCCTTGGAACTCTTTTAATAGATTATCAAGTTTTTTATTTTCGGGAATGAAAAAAGGTTCGCGAATTAATTGTTGCCATTGAAAATCTTTATTCTCGTCGATATGTGGAATTAAATCTTTGATGAAAAGAACTCCTTCAATTTGATCGATTGTTTCTTTATAAACGGGTATTCTTGAATATCCTTTATCGATTATTTTAGGTAAAATTTCTCCAAAAGTTTCGCTTAAATCGAGTGCAAAAACATCAATTCTTGGACTCATAACTTGTCTTACTTCTGTGTTTCCAAAAGTTACAATTCCTTCTAGAATTTTCTGTTCTTCTTGAGTGGTTTCTTCTTGATTGGTTAATTCTAATGCTTGCGATAATTGGTCTACAGAAAAATTAACTTTTTGAACGCTAAATTTTTTTCAATGTAAAGCGTTACATTTCGCATTGGAATTGTTAATGGTGAAAGTAGTTTTTCTAGTATTGAAATAGGTGTTGCAACTAATTTTGAAAAGGCAATATTATTTCTATTAGCATAAATCTTTGGTAAAACTTCTCCAAAAAGTAGAATTAAGAAAGTTACTACGACAACTTCAAGTATAAATCGAATTATTTCGGAAGCGACAGCGCCAAAAATTCTTTCGCTAAATGAAGAGAAAATAATAACAATTGCAATGTTTATGAAATTATTAGCCACCAGAATAGTAGCTAGTAATTTTTTTGGTCTTTCTAGTAAATTAGTAATTAAATTTCCTTTACTATAATCGGTTTCTTTTAAATCGTCAATGTCTTTTTGAGAAAGTGAGAAAAGGGCTACTTCAGAACCTGAAATAAAAGCCGAACATAACAATAAAACTAATACCGTAATAACGCTTATTAGTATTTCAAAATCAAAAGAAGTAACCAAACTGGAAGGGTCGGAGTCCAAATTAAATTGAATTAGTTAAACATTAAAAAGGCAAATCATCATTTGAGTTACCTAAATTTTCTTGCTCAAAAGTACTGCTTTTAGGAACATTAATTTCAGGAGCTCTAAAATTTTGCTTATCACTAGCTTCAGTTTCTTTTTTTGTTGTTAAAAATGTAAATTCAGTTACCTGAATTTCAGTTGTATATTTTGTTGTACCATCGTCTGTTTGCCATTGGCGCGATTTAATTCGTCCTTCAATGTAAATTTTATCACCTTTTGTAAGGTATTTTTCACAAATTTCGGCAGCTTTATTGCGCACCACAATGTTGTGCCATTCAGTAGAATTAATTTTCTCTCCGGTAGATTTGTTAATATAAACTTCATTTGTAGCGAGTGGAAATCTTCCTATGCAGTTTCCACCATCAAAATAATGCATTTTAACTTCGTCTCCTAAGTGACCTACTAAAATGACTTTGTTTACAGTTCCGTTCATGGCGTGTAGTTGATTTGTAAACCAAATATACTATTTTTTAATCAATTCAAATAATTAGCCTCAATAAAATTGTGAATTACAATAGGGAAAGGCTTTGTGAGAAGTTCACTAAAAGTAATGCTGTTTTCTATATTTGTTTCCAAAGTAATCTCAAAAAAATGAATATGTAATTTTTGATGCGATAATTTATGAATTATTTCTTTTTCGTTAAAAAGTTTAATGTTTTCTACTTTGTATTTTATTTTAATATTTTGAATTGTTTTTTCAAGTGAATCTTTTGTTGATGATTCAATTAAAGGAAATTGATGTAAGTTTTTCCAAATGTCATTTTCAGATCTTTTTTCTAAGGTAAAATTTCCACTAATATCTTTTACTACAACAAAGTTTAAATACCTGTTAGTTACTTTAATTTTTTTAAGTTTTACAGGTAATTGATCTACTTTTTTATGTTGTAATGCAAAACAACTGTTGTTGAAAATGCAAGTTTCGCAATCTGGATTTTTTGGAATACATTGTAAAGCGCCAAATTCCATAATGGCTTGATTAAACTCGCTTGCTTTTCCTTTTGGAAGTAAATTGTCGGCAAGTTCTTGAAATATTTTTTTGGTTTTAGGTTGCGAAATATCATGATCAAGGCCAAAATATCGTGCCAAAACACGATACACATTTCCATCAACAACTGCTATATTTTCTTGATATGAAAAAGAAGCTATTGCGGCAGCTGTATAGTCGCCCACACCTTTTAGTTTTTTTAGTTCTAAATAATTATCGGGAAATTTTCCGTTTTTATTTTGTGAAATATTCTTTGCAGTTTGATGTAGATTTCTTGCTCTAGAATAATAACCTAAGCCTTGCCAGAGTTTTAAAACCTCTTCTTCGTCAGCATTTGCAAGAGTTTGAACAGTAGGGAATGTTTCTGTAAATTTTAAATAATAGGGCAGTCCTTGTGCAACTCTTGTTTGTTGTAAAATGATTTCTGAAAGCCAAATGTAATATGGGTTTTTAGTGTTTCGCCAAGGTAAATCTCGTTTATTTTGTAAATACCAACTAATTAATGCTTTAGAAAATTCCATTTAAAATTGCTTAAAAAAGCAAAATTAAAAACTTTAACAGTTAAATTTTAATCAATTAAGGTTGAGTTATTGTTTTTTTTATTCGTATATTTGCACTCTCAAAAAAATGAACACATAAAATTAATACGAAAGAAAATGACGAAAGCTGATATCGTAGCGAAAATTTCTGAGAAATTAGGTCTTGAAAAATCTGATGTTCAAGCAACTGTGGAGTCTTTTATGGAAGAAGTAAAAAACTCATTAGAAACAGGAGATAATGTTTACTTAAGAGGTTTTGGTAGTTTTATTATTAAAACTAGAGCTGAAAAAACTGGAAGAAACATCTCTAAAAATACAACGATTAAAATTCCTGCACACAACATTCCAGCTTTTAAACCAGCAAAAGTATTTGTTGAAGGTGTGAAAACAAAAACTGAAGTTACAGTATAAAATTTATTTATTAATTAAAACCAACTAGTTATGCCAAGTGGTAAAAAAAGAAAAAGACATAAGGTAGCAACGCACAAACGTAAGAAGAGAGCAAGAGCTAACCGTCATAAAAAGAAAAAGTAGTTTTAAACTACTTTTCTTTTTTTAAAAAGTTCTTTGAAACGAATCGATTCAGTCGATTCTCGGGTAAAATTACCTGTAAAAAAATGTTTAATCCATCCTTTCAATTTAGTTAAAAGTCTAAAAGTTATGAGTTCTTGAATTGTAACCGTAGACAGAAAACTTTATAGTTGGGATAAAAATGTACCGCATGAACAAAGAATTAATTATTCGTTCAGGTTCTGATGCAGTAGATTTTGCCTTATTAAAAGATGGAAAACTAATTGAATTACATAAGGAAGAAGAAAAAGGAGCAAAGTTCCAGGTAGGCGATATTTTTATTGCAAAAATTAGAAAACCAGTACCAGGATTAAATGCTGCTTTTGTGAACCTTGGTTATGAGAAAGATGCATTTTTACATTACCATGATTTAGGTCCAAATTTAGCTTCTTTATTAAAATTCATTAAACTTGTAAGCGCAGGTAAATTAAAAGATTATTCACTCAAAAATTTTCCTTTTGAAGCTGAAATTGATAAAGATGGTGCTATAGCCGATGTGCTAAGTGCAAATCAATCAGTTTTAGTACAAATTGTTAAAGAGCCTATTTCAACAAAAGGACCGCGAATTAGTTCTGAAATTTCATTAGCAGGACGTTATGTGGTTTTAGTTCCGTTTTCTGATAGAGTGTCGGTTTCACAAAAAATCACTTCTAAAGAAGAAAAAGAGCGCTTAAAAAGATTGGTTCAATCTATTAAACCAAAAGGATTTGGGGTTATTGTTCGCACAGTAGCCGAAGGCAAAAAAGTTGCAGAGCTTGATCGCGATTTACAAAATTTATTTGAACGCTGGTCGGCCATGTGCAAAAGACTACAAACTGCTCATCACCCATCAAAAGTATTAGGAGAGTTAAATAAAGTATCTTCTATATTAAGAGATGTATTTAATGATACCTTTACGGGTATTCATGTAGACGACGAGGAGTTGTATCTACAAACGAAGGACTATTTGCAAGAAATAGCTCCGGATAAAGTGTCTATCGTAAAACACTATCAAAGTAAAGAATTACCTCTTTTTGAGAAATATCATATCGAAAGACAAATTAAAACCTCTTTTGGTAGAACTGTTTCAATGCCCAAAGGAGCTTATTTAATTATTGAACATACCGAAGCATTACATGTTGTAGATGTAAATAGCGGTAATCGATCAAACAAAGCTCAAAGTCAGGAAGAAACTGCTCTAGAAGTAAATATGATTGCAGCTGCTGAGATAGCAAGACAATTGCGTTTACGTGATATGGGAGGAATTATTGTTGTTGATTTCATAGATATGCAAAATGCTGAAAATAGAAAGCAATTGTATGATTTCTTGAAAGAAGAAATGAGTGACGATAAGGCTAAGCATAAAATCTTGCCTCCTAGTAAATTTGGATTAATTCAAATTACTAGACAACGCGTTAGACCAGAAGTGGCTATAAAAACTAGGGAAGAAAACCCAAATAATGAAAATGGGGAAATTGAAGCTCCAATTGTAATTATAGACAAAATAACTGATAACGTTGAAAGAATTTTAAAAGACCATAAGAAAGTTGTGCTTAACACACATCCTTTTGTGGCAGCATACCTTGAAAAAGGTTTTCCATCAGTTCGTATGAAGTGGTTCATCGAACATAAAAAATGGGTGAAAATTATACCTCGTGACGCTTACACGTATTTAGAATACCATTTCTTTGACAAAGAAGGAAATGAAATTAAATAAAACTAAACCGCTTTTCGTAAGATTGGCGGTTTTTTTATTTCTCAATTTCAACTTTTCTTTTAATTTCAGTACCTTCTTGATCTATAACTGTAATTGTATAAATTCCTGAAGAAGCTATTATAGCCATTTCATGAAAGGTTTTAGTACTTCCTAAGTATTTTTTATTTAAGTACCAAAAAAGCTCTTCCTCTTGATTAGAATGCGCTACTTTAAAGATAGTGGGTTGCGTATTGCCTTCAAAGTTTTTAGTTAAAATGATTTTGGTAAAACTTGTAGGATAAATGAAGTCCATTTTTTTGCTTACATCATTATTTTCACAGTTTTCTTTAAATGGTGGAAGTGGTTTGTAATCGATATTTTTTTTCTTGTAATACCATTCCATCACTGGAGGAAGCACAAACCAAGAATTGGTAACCATATTTTCAATAGCTTCACAGCTACTATTTACACGATATTGTTTGGTTTGATCCAAATGAATCAATTTGTGGTACGGACAGTTTTTCGATTTTTTAGCTGTTTTTGGAACCCATTTTAGTTCACCTGGACAAGTATTAGTTGCTAAAAATCCTGAGTTTTTACAAATACTAACTTCTTCTAAATCGTTATAAGGTGTTTCAAACCATTTACTTCTAGGGAAAATTCTAAAAACATCAAATAGAATAGGAGCTGCACTTTCAACACCAGTTAATAAAGGCCTTCCTTCTCCAGTGGCATTTCCAACCCAAACACCAATTACATAATCTTTGTTTACGCCAACAGCCCAAGCATCTCTTCCACCAAAACTTGTTCCTGTTTTCCAAGCAATTTCAATAGATGAATCATAAAATTGCCATGCTTCGTCTCCTTCTGGTCGGTTTACTTCTTTCATAGCCTCAAACGTTTCCCAAATGGCACCAACATTCCAAATGTTTTTATTTTGAACAGATTTTCCAAAATTTACTTTTTCATCCCAATTATAATTCAAATTAGCCAATTCATTGGTTCGATATTCATCTTGGGTAGCAGTAAAATGATTAACAGTTCCTGACATAAATGAATACGCACGGCACAAATCCCATAAATTGGTTTCAGCACCGCCTAAAATAAGCGACAAACCATAATTTGAAGGTTGGCGATTCACATTGCGTAATTTTAAATTCTGTAATTGCTCATAAAATTTATTTACAGAATATTCTTGAAGCATCAAAACTGCTGGAATATTCAAAGAACGCGCTAAAGCTCTATTTGCAGGAACAGCTCCGTCATATGTTAGGTTATAATTTTGTGGCGAATAACCCGAAATTTGTGTTGGAATATCTGGAATTAATGATTCAGGTAAAATATCACCATCATCAAGCATAGAAGCATACAAAAAAGGTTTTAAAATACTTCCAGTGCTTCTTGGTGCTTCAATTATGTCAACATCTTTTTGATGATTTTTATCGGTTGGGCTATTCCCAACATATGAAATAATATTTCGAGTTTTTACATCAACTACAAGAACCGCAATATTGTACACTTCATTTTGTTTGTACAAATTGTAATATTGTTTTACAATATCATTTACGCGCTCTTGATGATAAATTGATAGTGTTGTTTTTATTTTTTGGCCTTTATGTTCTTTTGCAGTTTTTTGTAAAAGATGCGGAGCAATTTGTGGAACATCGAAGGGTTTTTGAGGCAAATTTTCTAATAAAGCCAACTCATAAGTTTCTTTATCAATTATCTTGTCTTGCCAAAGTTTCTTTAACAATCGGTTTCTTTTATCTAATAATCGTTGTTGATTCTTACCTGGATAAATTAAACTAGGCGCGTTAGGTAGAACGGCTAAAGTAGCAGCTTCTGCCCATGATAATTGATGTGGTTGTAATCCGAAATAACGCCAAGATGCCATTTCTAATCCTACAACATTACTTCCAAAAGGAGCATGTGCGGCATATAATCCTAAAATTTCATCTTTACTGCATCGAAACTCCAAACGAGTCGCCAGAATTATTTCTATGAATTTCTCGAAATAGCTTCTTTTTTGATTTTCTCGATGTAATCGAATTACTTGTTGTGTCAACGTACTTCCACCTCGAACTACTTTATTGGCTTTTCTATTTTGTAAAAAAGCGTGGTACATTGAAATAGGGTTGAAGCCAAAATGCTTGTAGAAATGTTGGTCTTCAAAAGCTACAATACATGTTTTAAATTTATGTGGAATACTATCACTTTCTGGAAATCGCCACTGACCATCATCTGCAATTTTTGCGCCTAAAAGTTGCCCTTCTTTACTTTCAATTACAGTTGCATAATCGTTTTTAAACAAGACTTTTGGTAACGAAAAATAATAAACTACCACAAGAATAATTCCTGTGGTAGTTTTTATTTTATTACGTTTTATGTATTGCCAAAAGCGATTTAAAAACATTATTCTTTAACAATTGTAATCCATTGTCCTTTGTTTCGTGCTAGATAATTATCGTCATACATGGCTTCGCATTGAACACCAGGTAAATAATAATTTCCAAGATAAGATGCATTCCAATACATGGTAAATGTTTTGGTTTCACCTGCATTTAAGTCGAAATAGAAATTGGTTCTATCATCTCGAATATCTATGAAATCGGCTTTGTTTTCTGTTGAATTACCAAAATCAGTAAATCGAGAATTCAAAATTTCAAATCCTGACGGAACAATTTGAGTTAAAGCTACATTTTCTACGCGTTCGTTAGAGGTGTTTCTTACGATTACTTTTGCTACAATTTCTGTGCCTTGTGTTACCGATGAAAGATTTAAAGTAGTACCATTTTTAGCTTTATAAGTAATAACAGAACTAATGTTTTTGTACACTTCTTTTTCTTCTCCAACAGGTAAAATTCCACTATTCAATACGCGAACATACAATGTGTTATTTCCGTTGTTTTTTAATGAAATGGAATTGTTTCCGGTACTTACATTTAACGTTTTATCTAAAATTGATTTTGAAGTCGTTAAAGGTTGTGTTTTTCCTTTTTGAGTTAACGAAACAGAAATTCCTTTACCACCATTTGCCATTGCAAATTTAGACATCGCATATAAACTATAAGCCGTAGTTTGTGTACTCATCCAATTGCTTGAAGATAAGTTTTTGCCTAGTTTAGTTGCTACGTCAAAGGCTTTTGCTTTTTCACCAACTAATAAATAGGTTTCTAATAACATCGCTCTATTTCGCTCTTCAGAACCATAGTAATAGTAATAATTGTTGTTTTCAACAGTTAATCCGTTAATTAAATTTAACGCCGTTTTTTTCTGACCAATTAAAGCATAAGCTGCCGCTAAACGGAATTTCGATTCGTTAGAAATACCAACCGTTTCACGAAGTCTGTTCATTGAGCCTAAATCGGATGAACCAGCAAGCGCTAAAGTGTACAAACGATAGGCTTGTGCAAAATCGTTATGATAACGAGCATCGAAGCGCCATTGTTTAGCCATTCGTTGTTGATGTGAAATCCATTTTTGTTTGAAACCAATAGGTAACACATATCCTTTTTTCTCCGCTTCCATCATAAAATGACCTGCATACGATGTCCCCAATCGTCTGGATGAGAATTTCCTTGCCAATACGATAATCCACCACCAGCTAATTGGAAATTACCCAATCGTTGAATACCAATATTAATATTACGTTGAATTTGTTGTTTTTTACCATCATCAATAGATACAATATCGTTTAAGTATAGTTGAGGAAATACACTTGAAGTAGTTTGTTCCACACATCCATGAGGATATTGAATTAGATATTTTAATCTTCTATTGAAATCAATTGTTGGGAAAGATGAAACTTCAACGGAAGCCTTGTTCGTTCCGTTTACGCCAAATGTTGTCCAATTGACTTGTTTTGTACTATTTGGTTCCAAAATTACATCAACAAAATCAGTAGTTTCTGGATTTGGATTTACAATATCAATTTCCACTGGATAAGATGCTTTTTCACTTCCAGAAGTAGCGATTACTTCAATTTTTCCTAAACCAGTTAGTTCGCCAACATTTAAATCGAAATATACCATTTTTTCATCTGGAGAACTAAAACTAACCGATTGCGAAGGCTGAACCACTCGAATTCCATTGTTGGTTTTTACTTGAACCGTAACATTTTTAACTTTTGGTTCCATTGCAAAAACCGTAACTGGTAACGTAATTTTTTCGTTCGGAGAAATTTTTCTCGGTACAGATGCTAAAACCATTAACGGACTTCTAACAGGAGTCGTTTTTTCAGTACTTCCATAAGCATTTTCGTCATCATTTCCTGCAACTACCATTGTTCGAACCGAACCAATATAATTTGGCATTTCAAACGAATGCGTTTTGGCTTGTCCTTTTTCTAGTTTAAATGGTCCAAGATAAATGACAACAGGTTTAAATCGGTTTGCCTTTTTATTGCTTCCGCCTCCTAAATCTTCATCACCACCAATACTGAAAATTTGATTTATTTTTCCTCCATAAGCACCGATAACATCATCATAAATATCCCAAGTTTTTACACCAAGTGCTTGTTTAGAATAAAATTTATCCCAAGCATTTGGCGTTTTAAAACGAGTTAAATCCAGTAAACCTTCATCTACAATTGCAATAGTATAACTCATTGCCTTACCATTTTTCTCACTAACTTTTAAAGAAGCTTTTTGCTCGGGACGAAGCACTTCTGGCATGGTTAAAACAGGTTCTAGAATTGTATTTTTATCGACCACTTCAATTGGTAAAATTCCATACATACGAATTGGTGCATCATTTACAGTTGATGCGTGTGGTTTCAATAATGTAATGTTGATGTACACGTTTGGCGCCATATCAGCAGTAACTGGAACTTCAACTTTGGTTTCACCTTTTTGTGTATCAGCCCAAAGTGTTTTTACTACTTTAGTTCCGTTTTCTAATGAAAGTAAAGCGCGATTGCCTAAACTTGAAGGGAAAGAAACAATAGCTTTTTCACCTACAGCATATTTCTCTTTATCAGAAGTAAATACAAGCATGTTTGCTGCTGAAGCATCACCATTTTTAGTTTTACCCGACCAGTAAGGCCAATCGATAATTTCTGTTGTGCTCGTTGCATGTCCGTCGTTTGGATCAACTACACGTACTAAATATCTTCCCCAATCGCCTTCAGGAACTGAAAATTGGAAACTTGCTTTTCCACTTGAATTTGTAGAAATAGTGAAGTTTTTATAAGCTGTTGTTACATTATCTGAATTGTATTTTGACAAATCGTTTCCAGATGAATTCCACCACCAACGCCAATCCACTTTATACACTCGAACTTCTAAATCTTTTACCGCTTTTGGTTTTCCGTTTTCAGAAAGTGTAACCACTTCAAATTTATTGATTTTGTCGGTTTCTAAAAATCCGTATTTGTTTGCTGTTGGACTTTTTAAACCAACATACGTTTTGTAAGGAGAAAATGAAGCCGAAACTACATCGGTACTAAAATCACCACCCATTTCAAAGGCTTTGGTTTGCATTACAATTTTTAATTTACCAGGTGCTTGACTTGAAATCGTAGGCTTTAAAGTTACATCTGTTTTTCCATTTTCATTTACTTTACCGGAAAACACATTGACTTCTTCGGTGTAAAAATCTCTAACATCATCATCAAAATCATAATTGCTGTAATTTTTAAAAGTAGTAGCTTCTTTCATAAATTTAGCCTGCATTTCTACCTTTAAATTTTTAGCAACAGCACCATGTAGCCAAGCTACTTCTAATGTTCCTTTATTTGGATTGCTTCCAGAAATTGTAGCGCCTGCAAAACTGTTTTTAATTTTTAAACGATTCGGTTTAATGGTTTCAATTTTAATATTCTTATAAAAATTAGCGCCTCCAACACTTACTTTGGCTTCCCAATTACCTGTAATGTCTGTTGGTTTTGTGGCAACTGTAAATTTATAATGGTTTGATTCTTTATATTTTTGAACTGCTTGATAAGAAAGTTTTCCTCTTGGATCTGAAAGTTTGAATTTAATAGGGTGCGATTTTTCGAGTTTACTTTCGTTATCATTTAGCATAAAAGCAATGTGCAAAGTATCTCCAGGACGCCAAACACCACGTTCACCATAAATATAGCCTTTTAAACCTTTTTCTAAAGTAATGCCGCCTACTTCAAAATCACTAACAGATAAAGATTGACCTTCATCGAGTTTTACATAAGTTGTACTTTTATCTTTAGTTATGATGGCAAAAAAGGCATAACGTTTTGTTTCTGTAGTTGCAAAACCATCCACATCAGTTGTTGTTGAAGCTAATTTTTGCTGTTGATAATCATATAATTCAACATTAGCTCCCGAAACTGGTTTGGTATCCACAATATTATTAACTGCAATAAAATAACTTCCGTTTTCGCCTCTTTTTACAATAGCTCCTAAATCGGAAGCAATAACATTTGTTCCAATTGTATTGTTGTAATAATAGGATGATGAACAAGGATCTTCTCTTTCGTACCAATCGTAATCATAATAGTCATCGTAGTAATATTCTGTAGAACGAACTTCATCGGATTCAAAATTTTCTTCTTCTTCCTCTTCTTCAATTGCATCACCAGTCGAACATTTAAAAAGAGAATATTTTCTAAGAATTGTTAATTCAACTCTATAAATTGCACCTGGTTCAGGTTGAATAATTTTAGATAAATCGATAGCATAAGCATTCCACTTACTATAATTGGCAAGATTATTCTTTTTTAGATACAATGTTTGCTTTGCAATTGGAGCACTAACTTTTCGAAGATTTCGACTACCATTAATTTCATTGTCTTGTAAAAATTGTAAAATGTTGTTTTTGTAAATTTTATACACTTTTACATCAACTGCTTTTAAGTTTACGGCTTCAAAATTGATTTTTAAATTATTTGAACTTGGTAAAATAGTTCCGCTTTTTATAAAACGGACTTGAGGTTTAATTTGCTCAAATGAAACTTTTTGAGAAAAATTTTGTTTCATTTTATAACCGTCTTCACTTTGAATTCCTTGGAAAACTTCAACTAATAACTCTCCTTTTAAGGGCTCGTTAAAGAATACTTTTAAAAGATTTCCTGCCGTTGCAAATTTCAAGTTGGTTGCAGTTTCTACTTCTACTAAACCGTTTAAATCTTGTCCTTTTTTGAGTGGATCTGAAAAGTTTAATAATAAAACTTGATTATCGCCTTCTTGAAACTCGGCAGAAATAATTTTGAAATTGTTTTTACCAGGAATATCAAATTCCATTTCTCCTTTTTGGTCAATATCAAAATCTTTTCCGTTCCAAGATATGTTTATTTTACTATCCTCAACAAAACGCTGAATGCTGTCGATTACGAATTTAAACTCTCTAGAAGTGCTCAGTTCTTTATTGAATTTTACATTTACTTTTTATCTTTTTGAGAAACTTGAATTAATTTTTTTGCAGTTTCAAAATCTAAATTATCACTAGTGTTTAAAACGCCATTTATATATTGAAAATCTTTGCTATACGATTGTAAATCGATAACAGAAACCATAAAATCTTGTTTAATGGTTTTTGTAGTGAAATTAAATTCTTTTAGTTTTTTATCGACTTGTTTTAATTCGCCCAATTGAAAACTTACTTGATAAGATGTATTTTGATTTAATTTTTCTGTTGGTATAAATGCAACAGTGTTTGAAGATAAAGCCACAACTTTACCTTTTATTGATGGATTTATTTTGAATAAGTTTTGATCTAACTCTTTATTTTCGCTCCAATCTTGGTTATCGAAAGCCAAAACAACTCTAATATCATCGGAACTGGATATAATACTTGGACTATAATTAAGAATATAATCTTTGAAAAGAGAATACTCGGAATTAAAGTTTTCTGCATTTTTTTTTGAACAGCTTACAAACAATAGCAAAGCCATTACAGCCGATAAAATTCGTTGTTTTTTCATAATAAAGAAAGAATTTAAATAGAGAATACCTTTACAACTCAAAAGAAAGAAAAAATATTGTCTTAAAGGTAGGAAAAATTTTGATAAAATATATGAAGTTACTATTACCTTTTCGTTCTAAAAAAAGCACGCATCAATAAAGAACATTCATTTTCTAGTACGCCACTAACTACCTGTGTTTTAGGATGTAATTGAGTTCCTAGTTTTGAAAAACCTCTATTTTCATCGGAAGCGCCGTAAACAATTTTTGAAATTTGACTCCAATATAACGCTCCAGCACACATTTGACATGGTTCTAATGTTACATATAGCGTGCAGTCTTTTAGATATTTTCCGCCCAAATAATTAGCAGCACTCGTTATGGCTTGCATTTCGGCATGAGCGGTAACATCATTCAAAAGTTCTGTAAGATTATGACTTCTTGCTATGACTTTATTGTCGATTACAATTACAGCTCCAACAGGAATTTCACCCTTTTCAAAAGCGTTTTCAGCTTCGGCTAAAGCCTTTTTCATAAAATATTCGTCTGTGAAAATGTTTTCCATACGCACAAAATTACAAATTCAATCACTACTTTTGTTACATGCAATCAAAATTACTAGACAAAATAAATTTTCCTTCCGAATTAAGACAACTTGGAATAAATCAATTACCGCAAGTTGCTCAAGAATTGCGTGACTTTATCATCGATATAGTTTCACAAAAAGGTGGTCATTTGGGCGCTAGCTTAGGAGTGGTTGAATTAACAATTGCATTGCACTATGTTTTTAATACGCCTGAAGATTTATTGATTTGGGATGTTGGTCACCAAGCATACGGGCATAAAATTTTAACCGGCCGAAAAGATATATTTCATAAGAATAGGGAACAAGATGGAATTTCTGGTTTTCCTAAACGAAGTGAAAGTGAGTATGATGCTTTTGGTGTTGGACATTCGTCTACTTCAATTTCTGCTGCTTTGGGAATGGCAATTGCTTCAAAACTAAAAGGAGATTTTGATAAACAACATATTGCAGTTATTGGCGACGCTTCATTAGCAAGCGGAATGGCTTTTGAAGGTCTAAATCACGCAGGTGTTACCGATGCTAATTTGTTAGTAATTTTAAATGATAACGCTATTGGAATTGATCCAAGTGTTGGTGCATTGAAAGATTATTTAACAGCTGTTAAAGAAGGAAAAAATCCAAGGGCAAACAACATCATAAAATCTTTAAATTTTGATTATTCGGGTCCTATTGACGGTCATGATTTACCAAAATTAATTTCCGAGTTAGAGCGATTAAAAAATATAAAAGGACCGAAGTTTTTACATGTGATTACTACCAAAGGAAAAGGCCTGCAATTAGCTGAAGAAGATCAAGTTAAATATCATGCGCCAGGTAAGTTTGAAGCTAAAACTGGGAAAATTTATCCAAGTAATCAAGAAAATTTGCCTCCAAAATATCAAGATGTTTTTGGGCACACTTTAGTAGAATTAGCAGAAAAAAACCTTAAAATTATTGGAATTACTCCAGCAATGCCAACAGGAAGTTCCATGAAATTTATGATGGAAAAATTTCCTGATAGAGCTTTGGATGTTGGAATTGCAGAACAGCACGCTGTTACTTTGGCTGCAGGGATGGCAACGCAAGGTATGACAGTTTTTTGCAATATTTATTCTACTTTTTTACAACGGGCATATGACCAAGTGATTCATGATGTAGCTTTGCAAAACCTGCCTGTTATTTTTTGTTTAGATAGAGCTGGATTTGTAGGAGAAGACGGAGCAACTCATCATGGTGTTTTCGATATTGCATATTTAAGTTGTATTCCAAATATTATAATTTCGGCACCTATAAATGAAATTGAATTGCGTAATTTAATGTATACTGCTCAATTAGGTTTAGAACATCCAATTGCAATTCGTTACCCGAGAGGAAGAGGCGAAATTGTAAA
Source organism: Flavobacterium haoranii (assembly GCF_009363055.1). Lineage (NCBI taxonomy): Bacteria > Pseudomonadati > Bacteroidota > Flavobacteriia > Flavobacteriales > Flavobacteriaceae > Flavobacterium > Flavobacterium haoranii. Next base: position 2,378,233 of record NZ_CP045292.1, read on the forward strand.
TTGGCAACAACCATTTGAAGCAATTGAAATAGGCAAAGCTATTTGTTTGCAAAAAAGAGGTACAAAAGCAATACTTTCTACCGGAACAATAGGCAATAATGTTACTAAAGCTTTAAATTCTATTTCTAATAATAACTTTTCACATTATCATTTTCCGTTTATAAAACCACTTGATGAAGTAGTACTTTTAGATATTTTCAACGAGTATGAAGAAATTATTACCATTGAAGATGGAACTATTATTGGAGGTTTTGGTTCACTTGTTGCTAATTTTTATGAACAGAAAGGTTTGGTTATTAAAATTAGTAAACTAGGTATTCCAGATTTTTTCATAGAGCAAGCTACAGTAAATGAACAACAACAAATTGCAGGAATAGACGTTATTACTTTACAAAAGTTTTTTTCTGAATAGAATTTTTTCGACTTTTGCACTCAAATTTACGCATATTTACCCAACTCTATGAAAAACACATTTTTTGCCTTTTTTGTAGCATTTGCTTTTGTTTTAAATGCAACGGGACAAGTTGTTAATACAAAAAAAATTGATACTGTAACGTATTGGAAAAGTACAAATAAAATTGGTTTAGCAATTTCTCAAATTACTTTTGTTAATTGGAATGCTGGAGGAAACAATTCAATTTCTGGAATTTTAAGAGGAAATTTTATTAGAGAATATTCTAAAAAGAATGTGAATTGGAAAAATGAATTAATCAGTAAATACGGAATCAATAAGCAAGAAGGTCAAGAGTTGCGTAAAACAGATGACCAAGTTCAGTTTAACTCCACTTTTGGATATAGAACGGATACAATTTCAAACTGGTTTTATGCAGGTAAATTTACTTTTAGTTCTCAGTTTACTAATGGTTATAACTATCCAAATACTGATGAGCCTATTTCAAAACCTTTTGCTCCAGCTTATATATTTTTAGGTATTGGTGCCGAATATATTAGAAAAGATTTAAATTTTAACCTTTATCTGTCGCCTTTAACTCAAAAGACAACTTTAGTTTTAGATAGAAAATTAGCAGATCAAGGTGCTTTTGGAGTTGATGGTGCTGTTTATGATGAGGTTACTGGAGAATTAATTTCTCATGGTAAATTATCGAGAACTGAAATAGGTATTTTGGTAACGAATCAATGGGAAAAAGAAGTGTATAAAAACATTAATTTAGAACATCGTTTGAGTTTATATACGGATTACATTAATAATTTCGGAAATATAGATGTCGATTGGCAATTGTTACTTGAAATGACCGTAAATGATTATGTTAAAGCAAATTTGGGAACGCATTTAGTTTACGATGATGATATTAAAGCAAAAGAAGAAGTAGATGGAGAACAAGTAACTGTGGGACCTAAAGTTCAGTTAAAACAAATATTAGGCGTAGGTTTAACCTATACTTTTTAGATAAAAATAAAAAAGAGGCTTATGCCTCTTTTTTATTTTGTAATAATTTTCGAATCAGTAACAGTGTAGGTGTCGCCTCCAGCAACAGCTTCTACTGTGTTTTTAAGAGATTCTAAATTTTGTTTGTTTGCATCAAATGAAACAGTGGCTAATTTACCTTCAAAATCTACTTTTGCTTCTTTTACACCATCTAAGTGCGCTAATTTATCTTCAATTGTTTTAGCACATCCTATTTCACATGTCATACCTTCAATTGATAAATTTGCTGTTTCCATTTTTGCATTTTCATCCATAACTGCTACTTCTTCAGTAGAGTTTTTGCTTTCGTTAGTTTTGCTGTCTTCCTTTTTGCAAGAAGTTAATGTTAACGAAGATAAAATGATAAGACTTAATATTTTATTTAACTTATTCATGATAATATTTTTTATAGTGCAAAATTACTAAATGTTACGCTTTTAATTGGAAATAAAATGCGAATTTTGCCTTAATAAATTATTTATGGAAAATAAAAACACAAAGTGGTTGCTCTTGTTTTTTCTGGGTTCTGTTTGGGGAAGCTCTTTTATCTTAATGCAGTTAGGGTTAAAAGGAGTTAATTCAATTCAACTAGGAGCTTTAAGAATTCTTTTTGCAGGAATCTTTTTAATAACAATCGGATTTAAGCAGCTTACCAAAATTCCTTCTTATAAATGGAAATATATTGCATTAACGGCTTTGTGTGGCACTTTTGTTCCTGCATTTCTATTTGCTATTGCTTTAAAACATATTGATGGCTCGGTGAGTTCAATATTAAATTCATTAACTCCTTTAAATACGCTTATAATTGGATTGTTGTTTTTTAGTATACAAGTAGAAAGAAGACAAATTATAGGTGTAATTATGGGCTTTTTAGGTTGTTTACTATTAGTTTACTTTGGTAATAACGACAATACAACCGAAAATTATTTATATGCAATTCTAATTTTTATTGCTTCAATAATGTATGGTCTAAATGTTAATTTTATAAAGAAGTATCTATCTGATTTAAAGCCTTTAACCATTAGCGTTGGGAACTTTACAATTATGTTAATTCCGGCATTTTTAATTTTGTTCTTTTCAGGTTTTTTTGATATTGTTTCTGAAGAAAAAACACAACACGCATTATTATTTATTACGATTTTAGGAATCGTAGGAACGGGATTTTCAAATATTTTATTCTTTAAATTAATCCAGCTTTCTTCACCTATTTTTGCCTCATCGGTAACTTATATAATTCCTGTTGTGGCCTTTATTTTAGGATTTAGTTTTATGAATGAAACACTTAATATATTTCAAGTTTTTGGAGCTTTAGTAGTCTTACTTGGAGTTTATTTTTCAAGTAGAAAATCTTCGTAAAAGGGTAAATTTTAAGTTTATATATAAATAAAAAAGCCACTTCATTGAAGTGGCCTTTTTTTATAAAGATATTTTTAAGAAATTATGCTTCAAATGGAACAATTGAAACATAAGACTTGTTGTCTTTTTCTTTTGGAACTGAACAACACCATCAACTTTAGCATGTAAAGTATGATCTTTTCCCATGTAAACATTTTCACCTGGGTTGTGTTTAGAACCTCTTTGTCTTACGATGATGTTACCTGCAATAGCAGCTTGACCACCAAAAATCTTCACGCCTAAACGTTTCGATTCTGATTCTCTACCGTTCTTCGAACTACCGACACCTTTCTTGTGAGCCATGACGTTATGAGTTTTTTAAGTTAATACTAAAATTAAACTGCTCTACCGCCGTTTAATTCATCTTGTAATTTTTGTAATTCATCCCATTTACCATCAGCAGCTAATTGTGCTTGTTGCGCCCAAGTAGTAGGATCTAAATGTTGAACTTTTGCTTCAGCAGCATCTAATACTTCTTTTACTTTGTCAGCAGAAGCTTCAGCTAATTTAGCAAATGTGTCAATACCTGCAGCAACTAATACTTCAGCAGCTTTAGGACCGATTCCTTCGATTTTCTTTAAATCGTCACCTTTTTTTGAAGTTTTCGCTGGAGCTTCAGCTTTTGAAGCTTCTTTCTTAGCTGCTTTTTTAGGAGCACCTGAAGCTACAATACCTTCAATAATGATTTGAGTTAAAGATTGTCTGTGACCATTTTTCTTTTTGTAACCTTTTCTTCTTTTCTTTTTGAAAACGATTACTTTGTCACCTTTTAAGTGTTGTAACACTTTAGCTTCTACAGAAGCACCTTCTATAGCTGGGGCGCCTAAAGTTACTGTACCATTATCGTCTAATAAAAGAACGCGGTCAAAAGAAACTTTATTTCCTTCGTTCTCTGCTAAACGGTGTACAAAAACTTTTTGGTCTTTGCTTACTTTAAATTGTTGCCCTGCTATCTCTACGATTGCGTACATATAAATTTATTTAAAATTTAAGGAGTGCAAATATACAATTAAAATTTTAATATACAATATTATATCTATCATTTTGATTTTCAATAATAATTGAGGCTTAAAAACAAGTTAAAAATGCCTGAAAATTGTAACATTTCTACTAATATTGCGACTTATTTTTGTTATAAAACTAAAATTAACTTTATGAAAAATTTTCTTATGGCTTTGAGTGCTACAACTTTAATAGGAAATGTAACTAGCGCACAACAAGTAACATTTGAAGAATATGACTTACCAAACGGACTTCATGTTGTATTGCATCAAGATAATTCGGCACCTGTAGTAATTACTTCAGTTATGTATCATGTAGGTGCAAAAGATGAACAACCAGATAGAACTGGTTTTGCCCACTTTTTTGAACACCTTTTGTTTGAAGGAACTAAAAATATTGAAAGAGGCGAGTGGTTTAAAATTGTGACTGCCAATGGTGGACAAAATAATGCAAATACTACCGATGATAGAACTTATTATTATGAGGTTTTTCCTTCAAACAATTTAGAATTAGCTATTTGGATGGAATCTGAACGTTTAATGCATCCGGTAATTAACCAAATTGGTGTTGACACTCAAAATGAAGTTGTAAAAGAAGAAAAAAGATTACGCGTTGACAACCAACCTTATGGAAACCTAATTAAAGCTGTAAAGCAAAATATGTTCAAAGTTCACCCATACCGTTGGACAACAATTGGGGAAATGGAACATTTAGATGCTGCTACTTTAGAAGAGTTTCAAGCGTTTAATAAAAAATTCTACATTCCAAACAATGCGGTTTTAGTTGTAGCAGGTCAATTTGATAAGTCTCAAGCTAAAGAATGGATCAATAAGTATTTCAGCGCTATTCCAAAAGGAACTCCTGTTTCGCGCAAAACTTATGAAGAAAAACCTATTACAGAATCTTTTAAAGCAACATGGGAAGATCCAAACATTCAAATTCCAATGTATGTTACTTGTTATAGAACACCATCGATGAAAACTCGCGATGCTAGAGTTTTAGATATGATTTCATCTTATTTATCGGACGGTAAAAGTTCTAAATTATATAAAAAATTAGTTGACGAAAAGAAAATGGCGTTACAAGTTGGAGCATTTAATTATAGTCAAGAAGATTATGGTACTTACTTTATTTATAGTATGCCAATGGGAAATACTTCTGAAGACGCCATTATTGGTCAGTTTGATGAAGAAATTACAAAACTTCAAACAGAATTAATTTCTGAAAAAGATTATCAAAAACTTCAAAATAAATTTGAAAACGATTATGTAAACAGCAACGCTAGTGTTGAAGGAATTGCGAATAACTTAGCAACATACTATTTGCTATACGGCGATATTAATTTAATTAATACAGAGATTAATATTTATCGTTCTATAACAAGAGAAGAAATTAAAGAGGTGGCAAATAAATATTTGAAACCAAGCCAAAGAATGATTTTAGATTATCTTCCAGCACAAGAAAAATCACAAAACTAATTTAGTAAAATGAAGAAAATAATATATATAGCAGCCTGTTTATTTTTAACAATAACTATGCAAGCACAAGATAGATCAATGCCAAAGGCAGGTCCAGCGCCTAAAATTAACATTAAAAAACCTGAAACGTTTACTTTAAAAAATGGATTAAAGGTTTTAATTGTTGAGAATCATAAATTACCTCGAGTTTCTTATACTTTAACATTAGATAATCCACCTTATGTGGAAGGTTCTAAAAAAGGTGTTTCAAATTTATTAAGTGCCATGTTAGGTAATGGTACCGAAAACATTTCAAAAGATGCTTTTAATGAAGAGATTGATTTTTTAGGTGCCAAAATTAATTTCTGGGATTCTGGAGCTTCTGCATCAGGATTGTCAAGATATTCTTCAAGAATATTAGAATTAATGGCTGAAGGAGCATTGCATCCAGTTTTTTTACAAGACGAATTTGAAAAAGAAAAAGCGAAAGCTATTGAAGCTTTAAAGGCTGATGAGAAAAATGTGTCTTCAATTTCTAAAAGAGTTGAGAATGTATTAGCTTACGGAAAAGAACATTATAATGGAGAATTTACTTCTGAAGAGACTTTTAATAATGTTTCATTGGCAGATGTAAAGTTAAATTATAACACTTATTTTGTTCCTGGAAATGCTTATTTAGTAATCGTTGGAGATGTAAATTATAAAGAAATTAAAAAACAAGTTGAAGATCTTTTTGGAAAATGGAAGAAAGCTACAGCGCCTATTTTAACATATTCTGATCCAAAAGATGTTCAATATACGCAAATTAATTTTGTAGACACACCAAATGCTGTACAATCGGAAATTTCTTTAGTGAATTTGTCAAATTTAAAAATGACCGATAAAGATTATTTTGCGATTATTTTGGCAAACCAAATTCTTGGTGGTGGCGGTGAAGGAAGACTTTTTCTTAATTTAAGAGAAAAACACGGTTGGACATACGGTTCTTATTCTTCAATTGCTGCAGACAAGTATATTAAGAAATTTAGAGCAGGAGCTTCTGTAAGAAATGCAGTTACAGATAGTGCCATTGTAGAGCTTTTAAATGAAGTAAAAAGAATTAGAACTGATTTAGTTTCTGATGAAGAATTAAAAAATGCAAAAGCAAAATATATAGGTAATTTCGTAATGCAAATTGAAAAACCTGCTACTGTAGCACGTTATGCATTAAATAAAGAAACACAAAGTTTACCAGACGATTTTTACGAGAAGTATATGCAAAATATTAATGCAGTAACGTCGCAAGATATTTTAAATGCTTCGCAAAAATATTTTAAAGCTGAAAATGCTAGAATTGTAGTGGTAGGAAAAGCTTCGGAAGTATTACCTGCTTTAGAAAAAATGAGTAAAACTCAAAAATTACCAATTTTTTATTTTGATAAATTTGGTAATCCAACAGAGAAACCAGTTGTTAAAAAAGAAATTCCTGCTGGCGTAACAACTCAAACTATTTTGCAAAAATATATAGGAGCAATTGGTGGTGAACAAAAAGTTAAAGATATAAAATCGGTATATGCAATTGCAACAGGTTTTGTACAAGGAACGCCACTTGAATTACACCAAAAATACACTGATAAAAGAGCTTGTATCGAAGTTAAAGCAATGGGAATGGTAATGTCTAGAACTGTAATTACTGAAAAAGGTGCATATTCTATGGGGCAAGGAAAAAGAAAAGATTTTGATGGTGAAGATTTAAAAAGAATGCAAGATGTTGCAGGAACTTTTAAAGAGTTAAAACTGTTAAATAATAAAGAAGTTACTTTAAAGGGAATTGAAACTATTAAAGATAAAGATGCTTATGCTTTAGTTTTTGGAACTACAACTTATTTTTATGATATGGTTTCAGGTTTTAAAGTTGCCGAGACTAGAGAAGTTGAACAAATGGGGCAAAAAATGCAACAAACAACTTATTTTGAAGATTATAAAGATGTAAAAGGAGTAAAGTTTCCATATAAAACAATTGTAAATATGGGAGCTGAAATTGAATTTACAGCTTCGGAAGTTAAAATTAACGAAGGAGTATCGGATAAAAATTTTGAATAAGAAAACATAGTAATAAAAAAAAGCCACTCAATGAGTGGCTTTTTTTATTTTTAATGAATCATTTTTCTGCTAATATTTGAACCGTCTTTAAAGTGTGTGTCAATAATTAAAACAGTATTATTTTTATTAATTGTTGAGATATTAAAAGTATTTCCGTTTACTAGTTGGTTGTAAAGAATTCTTCCGCTGATGTCATGAATAGTAAGGTGTGAGATTTCTTTTTCAAAAGAATTTATGTAAATATTGTTTCCTTCGCTGTAAACATAAAAAGTATTTTTGTTACCTGTATAGTTTTGTTTTTGCGTGTAAAAAATTTCGAATCTCTTTTCAAAATCTCCTTCTTCCGATAGAAACATATAATAGGAAATGTTTAAATCGGTAACAGTTCCAGTAAAATTATCTTTTATATAAACAGGCATATTTTCAAAAGCACCTGCTTTATTCTCCATAGTAATACTATAGAAGCCTTTCGCATTAGCTTTAAAACCTAAATTAAAAATGTCATCAGCATCGAAGTTTCCGCGACCATTAATTACATATTTCTCATTTTTAATAGTGGTATAAATCATAGAATTACTTGTATCAAATGCTTTTCCATCAATACCTAAATCAAATTCTTTTGAAGATTTAGAATTGTAGCCAATTAAAATTTGGTTAAGTGGATTTTCATTTTGGTATAAATTCAATCCAAAAAATGTCATTTTCTGCAATTTTTACTTCATTTGATGATTTAAAGAATTGCGTGTTTTTTACGTCATATCGAAGTGCATTATGAAATAAGACTTTTTCGTTTTCAGAAGAATAAAAATAAAATCCCTGCCCAGGTTTTATAGTTCCATCTGGTATTTGTCCGCCTGCAGCAGAAGCAACACCACCTAGAGTAGTATAAGAAGCAAAATTATTTTGTGCATATGATCCGCCTGAAGCAGCAACAGTATGTGTCCAGAAATATAAAGTTTCTATAGTTCTGTTAGATGCAATAAAATGTTTTCCTTCAATTGTTGCTGGATATGGATTACCTAACATACTGAATCCTGTAGAAACATTTACTTCATAAGTTCCGTTGTTTGCAATTCCTGTAAATTGTCCTAAAATAAGAAGATGCCGAACTAGAAGACCAGTTATTAGGCGCTCTTATAATATATCCCTTTGTTGGTACAAAGTCATTAGTTGAGGGGTCAATTGCTGCATAGGCATTTGCTGGAGTAGTGCCACCAGTAACATATTCATAAAAACGATTAGGTAATGTTTGCGGTGAAAATGCTAACAAGTTTTGTCCGCTAACTGGAGACGACCATGACGTATAATCAAGCCTTATAATTGGTGCACTATTTTTAATATAAGTAATGTTTCCAGTGTTTGCAATATCATTAATTTGGATAAGATTTGCATTGTTCTGAATAGTAAAATTTGCAGTAGCATCTACATTAACTGCTCTAACAACTGTAAAGGTGTGATTTGTTTGTAATGTAACTTGAGATGTTCCTATTATATCTAATGAACAACATTCTAAATCACCACTTGATGTGTAATTACCATTTATATTGCTCTAACATCTTTATTAGGTGTTCCGTTGTTCCATGAACTTCCATTCCAAGTTGTAACAGCAGAACAAGAAATTGTATTCCAAGTATCAGGTGCTTGAGGTCCTCCCCAAATTAATGTGGCAAAATATGGATTATCTATAAACGGATTTCTGTTTCCTTGAAAACTTTGGATAACATTATTTCTAGTGCGTTCAAAATCACTTACAGGATCTTCTTCGTTCCATTCGAGAAAAATGTCTGGCATATCAACATGATAGGTGTTTCCACCAGAGCCAACATTGTTAGCTAGACAACTACTGTCATAACGCACATACATATACATCATCATTCGGGCAATATCACCTTTCCATTCATCTCCTGGGTACCAAAAAGTACTTACGGGTCCAGCATCGCCTTCTCCATCAGCATATAGTCTATTTCCTCTATCTGCGTTAAAGGTTACATCTGCCGCTCTAATATGATGAGCATCTGTACCTGGACCAGGAGAAGAAGTTACTAATGCAGGAGTTCCTAAAGATAAAGCATAAGTATGTTCTCTATTCCAAGCGCCTGTAGGACAAGAACTACTACAGATGTTGGTCACAATATCTGTTCTGTCATTTTTGTAAGCAGCATCAAAATCATCAAAGCCATAAATTAAAAAAACTTTAGAAGCATCATTAGGGGTAACATCTCCAGCTTGTAAAGCATCCCATACATCTGGTGATGATGAGGTGTAGGGCAATTGATTTGTGTGAGTATTTGTAATTAGCGTTGCTAACTGGTTTTTTTAAAGTATTTCCAGTTTGAGTAAAATCAATAGTACTATAATAAGTAGGTATTTGTGCAAATAATGTATTTGCAAAGAGTAATAAAAGTAATTTTAGTTTCATACTATTTTTAAATTTGGGGCGACCAAAGTAAGAATAAAACCAAAACAAAACAAAAAAGCCACTCTTAAGAGTGGCTTATTTTGTGGTACCTCCAGGAATCGAACCAGGGACACACGGATTTTCAGTCCGTTGCTCTACCAACTGAGCTAAGGTACCTTTGTAATCAGAAGCAGTACTTGCTGATTGCGGGTGCAAATATAGGGCCAATTTTATATTTTCCAAAACAATTTTAAAAAAAAATGTATTTGTATATTTGCAAGCGCTAAAAAAGCTAATATGTTATTAACTCTTGATGTAGGGAATACTTTTTTTAAATGTGCTGTTTTTGAGGAAAATAGTATTGTAGAAAAAGTAGTTTTTGAGAAAGAAAACGCAATTTTTGAATTGAAAAAAATTTTTAAAAATTTTACTTCAATTAGTGCTTGTATGTCATCTTCGGTAGGAAAAATTGGTCCCGAAGTAAAAAATTTCATCAAATCTCAGGTAAATTTTATTGAGATAGAGCGAGATTTTTTATTCCCATTTATAAATAAGTACAGTACACCAGATACTTTAGGAATCGATAGAATGGTTTTGGTTTCAGGAGCATCAATTTTATATCCTCAAAAAAATGTTTTAATAATAGATGCTGGAACTTGTATTACTTATGATTTAATAACTGATACAAATGAGTACTATGGTGGTGCAATATCTCCGGGTATTACAATTAGATACAAAAGTTTAAACAATTATACAGCTAAGTTGCCGTTATTAGAAAAAGAAACACCAAATTCATATCTTGGAAATTCAACAAAAAATGCTATCCATTCAGGAATTGTTAATGGTGTTTTGTATGAAATAGAGGGTTTTATTTCCCAATATCAAGTTAATTTTCAAGATTTAACAATAATTTTAACAGGAGGCGATGCAGATTTTTTGGCTAAAAGTTTAAAAAGCACCATATTTGCCAATTCAAATTTTTTATTAGAAAGTTTGAATGCATTATTCAGGTATAGTAAAAATACAAAATGATAAAAAAGATATTTTTCTGTTTAGGTATTAGCCTATTAAGTTTTAATGTGTTTTCTCAAGAAAATACTTCATCAGCTTATTCTTATTACGGTATTGGAGAAGTTCGTTTTAAAGGAACTGAAGCGGCAAAGGCAATGGGTGGTCTAGCAATTACTGGAGATAGTATTGCTATTAACTTAAATAACCCCGCATCATATTCGAGTTTAAAATTAACAACGTTTAGTGTAGGAGGAAGTACAAACTTTACTACTCTAAATGCTATGGAAAAACAAGAAAAAGCGAAAAGTACAGCCTTCGATTATATAGCAGTTGGAGTTCCAATGGGAAAATTTGGGGCGGTAGTTGGATTAGCTCCTTATAGTGCAATTGGTTATAAAATTGAAAATAGTTCAACAGATGGTGATCTTCAGCGAGTGAAAAGGTTTAACGGGTCAGGAAATATTAATCGTTTTTTTACTGGTTTTTCGTGTCAAATTAATAATGAATTTAGTGTAGGAGCTGGGATTGATTATAATTTTGGGCAAATCGAGAACAATCTTATTGAGTCTATTGCCGGTGTACAGTTGTCAAGTAAAGAAACAAACACTGCAGAGGTTAGAGGGGTGAGTTTTAACTTCGGCGCCTTATATAGCAAAAAGATAAATGGCGATAAAAAGATTTTTTCAAGCTTGACTTATGTGCCTGAAGCATCACTATCGTCAAAAAACTCTAGAACATTAGGAACTGTAACTTATTCATTAAGTGGTTCGGAAATACCTGTTGGTACTCCAATTGAAGTTGATATAGCTGATACCGATTTAAAAATTCCTTCAAAATTAGGGTTAGGTTTCGGAATTGGTAAAGTAACTAAGTGGTTTGTTGGTACAGAAGTTTCTTTCTTAGGAAACAAAAGTTTAGTGAAAAGATTTGATGATGGTTTAAATTATGAATATAAAAATGGTCAGCGATACATCTTGGGAGGATATTATATTCCTAAGTATGATTCATTTTCAAGTTATTTAAGTAGAGTGGTTTACAGAGCCGGTTTTAGATATGAAAACACAGGTTTAGAAATAAATGGAAAGAATATCGATGATTATGGCATGAATTTTGGTTTTGGTTTACCAGTTGGGCTTTCAAAAATTGATATCGGATTCGAATTTGGACAAAGAGGTACCACTTTAAAAGGATTGGTTTTTGAAAATTATTTCAACATAAACATAGGATTATCATTAAGTGATAAATGGTTTAAGAAAACTTTAATTGACTAATAAATAGAAATGAAAATGAAAACAAAATTAACTTTAGTTTTATTCGCTGTAGTTAACTTTTTTGCCTCTGCACAAGATTGTACAGAAACATTAAGCTTAATGGCAACTTCTGTTAAAGCAAAAGATGTTGCGGCATACGATTATTTAACTACGTTAAGAAAAAACTGTGCAAATTTTGACGAAAGAGTTTACAGATTTGGTGAATTTGCAATTAAACAAAAAATTGAAGCTGCAGGTGAGAACAAAGTTGAAAAAGAGAAATATGTTCGTGATTTAATGAAACTATATGACGAATATTATACAAATTTTCCAACATCAGTATATTCTCAAAGTGTGGATGTAAAAAAAGGATTAGCTTTATTCGATAATAATGTTGGTTCAAAAGAAGAAATCTTTGCTTTGTTTGATAAAGCCTTTAAAAATGATTTTTCAAATTTTAATGATACAAGAGCTTTATATGCTTATTTCGAATTATTTGTAAACGACTATAAAGCAGGTAATAAAGGAATCGATTTACAACATGTTTTTGATAAATATGATGATATCTCTGAAAAACTTTCGGCTCTTTCTAAAGAAGATTCTGATGCTTTAGACGTTCTATTGACTAAAGAAGAAGCAGGTACACCACTTGACTCTAAAGAAGAAAAAGCGAAAAGAAAATTAGATGCAAATTTAGAAGCGATAGCTGTGGTTTTACCAAGTATGGATGGAATTATTGTAGAATTATCTACTTGCGAAAAGTTAATTCCTTTCTATCAAAAATCGTTCGAGGCTAATAAAACAAACGAGCAATGGTTAAAACGTGCAGCTGACCGTTTAGAAGCAAAAGAGTGTGATAGTGATCCATTATTCTCTAAAATTTCTGAAGCTTTATACAAACTTAACCCAAGTGCAGATGCTGCATACAAGTTAGGTGTAGTAGAATTACAAAGAAAAAATACTTCTAAAGCTATGGATTATTTCAACCAAGCGGCTGGTATGTATACAGATAATACTAAAAAAGCAGCTGTTTATATGAAAATGGCTTATGCTTACAAAAACTCAAGTAAAAGTCAGGCAAGAACATATGCAAAAAAAGCTTTAGCTGCTAAGCCTTCTTATGGTGCTGCATATTTGTTTATTGCACAGTTATATGGTAATAGTATAAACGATTGTGGTTCTAATCCATTCGAAAAAAGAGCAATGTATTGGTTAGCCGCTCAATATGCTGATAAAGCCGCAGCGGTTGATCCTTCTGTTAAGAGTTCGGCTGCAAATATGGCTGCTGGTTATAGAAAAGCGGCGCCTTCTAGAACTGAAATTTTCCAATCAGGAAAAGCTGGACAAAGAATTTCTTTTAACTGTTGGGTAGGAGAAAGTATTGTAGTTCCTAGCTTGGATTAATTAAAATAAATGAATTTTAAATTCAAAAATATAATATTAAACATAGTCACGGTTTTTGCTGTGGCTATGTTTTTTTCTTGTGAAGGTTCTTTAAAGAACGTCCAAAAAGCAAATATGTCGACTTTTTCCCCAATTGGTGAAGCAGATTCTATTAATCTAAGATATACTGATTCTGGAAAAGTACTTACAACTCTTAAGAGTGAAAAGATGTTGGATTATTCAAATATTGAAAATCCTTTTGTAGAATTTCCGAAAGGGGTATTTGTTTCAATGTATGATAAAAACGGAACTGTAACTACAACAATTCGTTCAGATTATGCAATTTCATATAAAAAAACCGATATCATCGATTTGCAAGGTAATGTTGTAATCGCTTCAAACGATGGTAAAAAAATGGAAACTTCGCAATTGTATTTTGACCAAAAAAATGAATGGTTTTTTACCGAAAAATTCTTTAAGTTTACTGATGGTGAAGGCGGATTTCTTCAAGGTCCAGGAGTTGACTTTAGTAAAGATTTTAAAATCTTCAATATGCAACAAAGCAACGGAGAAGTTAAATCTGTTGAATAGTTCTTCTTTAAATTTCAAATAATTTTAGCTACATTTGGCTAAAAGTTTACAACAATGACTTATTTAAAAATTGTACAGTACATGTACTTGGTTTTTGCGGCATTTTTTATTTACGATGCTTATGCAAAAGCGCTTGCTGGTGAAAATTATTGGTTAAGTGTTATTATTGCATTAGTAGCAATAGGAATGTTCTTTTTTAGAAGACATTTTTATAAGAAATATCAAAAACCTAAAGATTAAGGGCAATGGAAATTGCTATAATCATAGTTTGTTTACTACTTTCTGCTTTTTTTTCAGGAATGGAAATTGCCTACGTTTCCTCAAACAAGGTGTTTCTTTCTATTGAAAAGAAACAAAACAATTTTAATGCAAAAGTACTTGCTAAATTAATCGAGAAACCTTCACAGTTTATTACATCCATGTTGGTTGGTAATAATGTGGTGTTGGTAATTTATGGTATTTATTCAGGTGATTTAATTATGAACTGGATAGAATCTTTAAATTATGCTTTTAGCCCATTTGTCGATTTAATTTTACAAACTATTATTTCGACTTTAGTTATTTTAATTACAGCCGAATTTTTACCTAAAGTTTTCTTCCAAATTTACGCGAATAGCTTTATTAAGACATTAGCTTTACCTGCATACTTTTTTTATCAGTTGTTTTTTTGGGTTTCCAAATTAATCATTTGGATTTCCGATTTTATATTGATGAAATTCTTTAAAACGGAGGGCGATCAAGTTCAAGATTATTTCAGTAAAGTAGAATTAGGAAATTTCATTACAGAACAAATGAATGGAGTTTCAGAAGATGATGAAATTGATTCAGAAATTCAAATTTTTCAAAATGCTTTAGAATTTTCCGACTTAAAAGCACGCGATATTATGACGCCGCGTACTGAAATTGCAGGTGTCGATATTTTAGATTCTGTTCAAGAACTAAGAGACTTGTTTATTAATACAGGTTATTCTAAAATTATTGTGTACCAAAATTCGGTTGATGATATTCTAGGTTATGTGCATTCATTTGAATTGTTCAAAAAACCGAAAACAATCAAGTCTGTAATGATTCCAATAGAATATGTTCCAGAAACTATTTACATTAAAGATTTACTAGATATTTTAACGAAAAAGCGTAAAAGTATGGCGGTAATTTTAGATGAATACGGCGGAACATCTGGAATTGTAACAGTAGAAGATATCATTGAAGAATTATTTGGTGAAATTGAAGACGAACACGATTTAGACGAAGAATTGATAGATGAAATCATAGAGGAGAACTCTTATTTGTTTTCGGCTAGACTAGATGTGGAATTTATAAATGAGAAATACAATCTAAATATTCCTGAGTCAGATTCTTACAGTACATTAGGAGGTTTCATTGTTCACAATACAAAAGAAATTCCTCAAAATGAAGAAAAAATTAGAATCGAAAACTTCGAAATTACAATTCATTCGGCTTCAGGTAATAAAATAGAATTGGTAAGACTTACAATTCTTGAAGAAAAACAATAAAAAAATAAAAAAAATAGTGAATTTTATGAATTTGCTATTTTATTATTTAATAGATAATTGTATTTTCGCCCTCTGAAAAAAGTTAAATTATATAAAAATGGCAGTTTTAGGAAAAATTAGACAAAAGACAGGATTACTTATCTTTTTAATTGCTTTAGCCTTAATCTTGTTTTTAGTTCAAGATGCTTTTCAAAACGGTTTCTTTGGTTCTAATGCTAATAATATTGGTACTGTAAATGGTACAGATATAGACGCTCAAGAATTTATGAGAAAAGTTGCTCAAGTTGAAAAACAAAACCAAAATACTACTAATACTCAAGCTATCAATAACGTTTGGGAACAAGAAGTGAGAAACATTCTTTTAGGCGAAGAAATTGAGAAATTAGGTTTAGGTATTGCAGATGAGCAAGTGATTAATGAGATTAAGAAAAATCCTTATTTTTCTCAAAATCCACAATTTTTAAACGCTGCAGGTCAGTTCGACGAAAACAAATTCAAAGAATTTGTAAAGTCAATTAAAAATGATCCAAACCAAGATCGTTGGTTAGAGTGGAAAAACTTCGAAAATGAAGTAGTAACTTCATCTGTTCAAAACATGTACTACAACATGTTAAAAGGTGGGGTTTACACAACTAAAGCTGAAGGTCAATTTAAATATGTAGCAGAAAACAGAAAAGTAGATTTTGACTATGTTACTGTTCCTTATACTACAATTAATGATGATGAAGTAAAAGTTTCGGATGATGAAATTATTGCTTTCATGAAAAAAACTCCTAAAAAATTCAAATCAGAAAACACAAGAAGTATCGAGTATGTTTTATTCGACAACAAACCTTCTGATGCTGATGAGAAAGATATGGAAAAAGCAATGAATGATGTAATGTTTGGTAAAGTTGAATTCAACAGTAAAACAAACACTAACGATACAATTGCTCCATTTAAAGATATTACTAATGTTGCAGAATATGTAAATAAAAATTCTGACATTAAGTTTGATTCAACATACGTAACTAAGAAAGATTTACCTTTAGAATTCCAAGAGCAGTTATTTAACTTGTCTACAGGTGAAGTTTTTGGTCCTTATGCAAATAATGGATACCAAAATGTTTCTAAAATGGTTGCTAGAAAATCTAATGCAAGTGCAAAAGCAAGTCATATTTTAGTTTCTTATGCTGGTGCACCTCAAGCTTCAGTTACAAGAACAAAAGAAGAAGCTCAAACATTAGCAAATGAATTATTAGCTAAAGCAAAAGCTAATCCTAACGATTTCGGAAAATTAGCATTAGAAAATTCTGATGATCCAGGTTCTAAAAATAACAATGGTGAGTATGATAACATTGCACCAGGACAAATGGTTCCACAATTTAATGATTTTGTATTCAACAACGCTCCTGGAACAATTGGTTTAGTTGAAACCGATTATGGTTTCCACGTAATCAAAGTTATGCAAAAATACGATGCTGTTTTATTAGCTACTGTTGCTAAAAGAGTAGAACCATCTGAGGCTACAATTGATGCTAATTATTCTAAGGCGGTTAAGTTTGAAGCAGATGCTGCTGATAAAGATTTTGCTGAATTAGCAAAAACTGTAAATGCGAATGTTGTGCCTTCAACGAACTTTAAAGTTACTGATGAATATATTGCTGGTTTAGGAGCTCAAAGAGCTATTGTTTTATGGGCATTTAATGACGATACTGAAGTAGGTGATGTTAAACGTTTCGAAGTTCCTCAAGGATATGTAATTGCAAAAATGACAACAAAAAACGATACAGGTTTATTATCTGTAGATATTGCAAGACAATCAGTAGGTGTTACTTTAATGAACGAGAAAAAAGCAGTTAAAATTCATGAAAAAATGAAAGGAAACTCTTTAGAAGAAGTTGCAAAAGCTACTGGTGGTTCTGTTATTACTGCTACCGATGTAATTTTAGCAAACTCTGCAATTCCAAATGTTGGTCAAGAGCCAAAAGTTGTTGGAACAGCTTTCAATTTAGCTTCAGGAAAAGTTTCTAGCTTAATTGATGGAAATACAGGAGTGTTTATGATTAAAACCAAAACAGTTAAAAATGAGGCTGCAGCTCCAAATTATAATTCACAAGTTGCTCAAGAAAACATGCAACAACAAAACTCAGCTCAAATGAGAGCATACCAAGCTTTAAAAGAAAAAGCTAGTATTGAAGATAACAGAGGTAAAATGTAATTTTACACTTTCAATAAAATAAAAAAGGAGAGCATTTGTTCTCCTTTTTTATTTCTTTATATTAGTATTAGTATAACTTTATGCAACATTGTTATTTAATTGTATGAAACATTTTTTCGTTATCGTTGTATCTATTTTATTTTATAATTGTACAACTAATAAGAATATGATTTATGGGAAATATGTTTGGGATGGCGGATATGATGTATATGAGTCTATTCAAATTAAATCTGACAGTACATTTGAATTTAATTGGCATGCTGGTTTAGCAGGTGAAGGTATAACTTTAGGGAAGTGGAAAGTTAATAATGGAAATTTAGTTCTTAATAGCTTTAACCAATCTAGCAATACATTGAATTTTGTTGTTTTAAACGAACTTGTTAACTCTAAGGATTTTATAGAAGTTAAGATTGTAGATCAATATGGGCCAGTTTTTGGAGCTAATTGCGAATTGTTATTTAAAGGAAATAATGTTGCTTTTAGTACATCAAATTCTGATGGCATTGTAATGATTTCAAAACAAAAATTTGATACAATTAAAATTACTTTTATAGGAAAACAAGAGATTATCTATTTACTAAAATATAAAGATTTCAATTTTTTTGAATTTGAAATGTTAGATAAAGTAGATTATCTATTTTTTAATAATGAAAAATGGAAAATTAAAAAGAATAGATTGTATAGTAAGAGAGTAAAATCGATTAAAAGTCTAGAAAAGAACTATTATGAAAAAGTGGAATAATAATTTTATATAAACAAAAAAGAGAGATTCAAAATCTCTCTTTTTTTATTAGAATTTAAATAACTTTTACATATTCGATAACCATTGCTCAGGATTAAGAGTAGTAGTATTTTGTAATACTAAAAATTTAACTACAGCTTTACCTGAAGGATCGGTATGAATTTTACCTATATTTTGCTTTATAGACACTTTATCGCCTGGTTTAACCGAAACGCTTTGTAAGTTTAAATAAACCGTTACAAAGTCTCCATGACGTATATAAACAGCTTTGTTGTTTGCACTCACCACTTGCACTTGTAAAACTTCACCATCAAAAACGGCTCTTGCCCACTTTCCTGGTTCGGTTGCAATTTCAACACCACTATTGTGAACTGTAAGGTTTTTGTGAACAGGATGCGGTTGATCTCCATAACGCAGTTGTACAAATCCTGTTTCTACAGGCCAAGGTAATTTACCTTTATTGGCTTTAAAATTATCCGATACTATTTTGCCTTCTGGCGTTAAAACAAATTTTGAAGTAGAGCTAGAGGCTTTAACACCAGTTTTAGCTTCATTTTTCTTGTTTGCTTTAGCAATTTCTTCGGCAATTAATTTTTTAATTTGACGATCAATTTCTTTTGCAGCTTTTTGTTTTTTATCAATTTCAGCTGCATATTTTTTCTTGTTCTTTTGAACTTCTTTTGCAAGTTTTTCTTGCTCTACTCTTTGCTTTTCAAGTTCTACTTTTTCTGCTTCGCTTTCAGCAATAACTTTTTCTTTTTCTTTTTTGCCTTTTTCTAGTTTTACTTTGGCAGTATTTAGTTTTTCTTGTTTTTCTACAATTTCATCGCCTTGCATTTTTCTAAAACTTGCATATTGCTTCATGTATTGAATGCGTTTGTAAGCTTGTAAAAAGTTTTGCGACGATAAAACGAACATAATGCGGCTTTTATCGTTACGACTTTTGTATGATTTTACAATCATTTTGCTGTAATCTTCTTTCAAGATTTTTAACTCGCGATTCAGTTTGTTTACTTCTAATTGAGTTAAATAAATTTCGTCTTCAAGTAATCTCTTTTGTTTTGCCGTTGTGTTGATTAATTTTTCGCTTAAGCGAATGCGAGCTTTTTGCTCGGCTAATTGACTTAAAACCGATTTTTCTTTCTTTTTCTCATCATTTAAAAGCGTTTTAAAAGCCGCAATTTCTTTTTGAATTTGCTCTTTTTGTTCTTCTAACTTCTGCTGTTTTGAAGGTTGAGCATAAGATAGAAGACTACTTAAAAATAATAGTATTACAAAATGTATTCGGTTCATGTAAGTTTTTAATTAATTTTTACTTCTTCATATCCACTAGGAATAGAGAATGATGTATTTAAATCTTCGTCAAAGGTAATATTCTTATATTGTATTTCAATATTTACTTGATCTTCTTGTAAGGCTTTAAGCAAAATTTCATTTGGTAAAAACATATTGTTTTGTTTCCCAAAAGAAGGATATTCTATTTCTAAACTTCTATTTTCTCTCTTTTGCGCCACTTTTTCTTTCTTAACAAGGAAATTTGCTGCTTCAAAGTAAAACGTCTTTTCTGTAGAAGATTTTTCCTTTTCTGTTAATTTGTACATTTCGTCTTCAATAGTGGCAACATATTTTGTTTTGGTTAAATCGTCTAAAGCTTTCCCCAAAAACAAATTTTGTACTTTATTGAAATCTAAATCGGTTCCTAACCAATTGCTCAACATGTCAAAATTTCCATCGAAATAAGAGTTGTTGATTTTTTCATAATAACGAACTCTATCGGGTGTAATCAATGCTTTTGCAGCGGGGAAACCTAAAAACTTAACATTAATCCAAATTTTTTCATTTCGAATAATGCGAATATCTGCTGAAACACTTTGCATTTGCTTTTCATCTTTGTATTTAGCAGTTGCTCTAATATTTAAAGTTTTGAAATTTTGTGCATTAGCATAATGTTCTTGTATAACTTTAGTTGCAGCAAGTTCTTCGTTGGCTGCTAATTCACCAACAGATTTTTTTGCTTTACAAGAAGATAATAATGTGATTATAATTAAAATAGATACTTTCTTCAGCATGTTTTATTTTTTTAAAAGTGCTTCAGCTCTTTTTCTATACTCTTCAGTTTTTTTAGAATTGCCCGTTTCGGCATAAGCTTCAGCTAATTGGATACAAAAATATTTTTCAAGATTTGTATCATCTACTACAAACTCTAAGCCAGTTTCTAAGAAATCAATCGCTTGTTTGTAATTCTGCGCTTTATTTTTAGCATAACCAGCATAGTAGTATAATTTTGGCTGTGCAGGATATAAGTCGATGAAGATTTCTGCTCGGTTGCCTAATTCTTCATATTTCTTAGCGTTTGATAAATTATCCAATAACAATTCAATAGCTTCCCAATCTTCTGGTTGATTTGTAAGTGCTTTTTCTAAAAAGAAAGATGTTTTTTCATAATTCTTTTTGTTGTAATAAAACTTAGCAACTTCTTTAGCCACATTTATACTTTTAACGGAAGATAAAATATCAACGGCTTGGTTTAATTCTTTCTCAAACTGAGTAGAATTGGATGTATAAATTAAAAACTCGTTAAGAAATTTATGTTTAATAGATTTTTCTACGTTTTTGTTTTTTAACACTTTAAGCATCGAATCAGCTGCGCCCACTCCGTTATTTTCATTTAAATACAATTTGAACAAGCTTATCGCAGCCCATTCTGAGTTAGGAATTTCTTTAGCTAATTGTTTTGCAACATCAATCGCTTTTTCTTCTTGATTTTGTTGCGAATAGAAAACCATTAAATCAATATAAGTTTGTTCGTTCTTTGGATTAGCTTTTATAGCATCTATTAGCGATTTTTCGTTTGAATTTGTTGTTCTTACAAGCGATAAATGTTTTTTATAATTCTTTAAAGTTTCGCTAATAACCGTGTTTTTTTCCATTTCCTGAATAAGCGCTAAAGCTTTTTCATTTTGATTGGTATACACATAAAGAGAAACTAAATCTTCTCTCATGTTTGGATCAAACTCGGTTAATTTTTGAACAATCGGAATCGATTTTTGAAAATCTTTAGTGATGTAGTAAACATCGTATAATCCGTTCCAATACCAGCGCTCTTTCGAATTTAAGTCTACTGCTTTTTGAAAAGATTGTTCTGCTTCTGCATACTTTTTTAAATCTAAAAAGTTTTTACCTAATTCATAATGAATTGCGGCATCATCAGGATTTTTAGCAATACATTTTTCAAGTGCAATTATAGCTTTGTCATAATTTTCAATTGCTCGTTCTCGTAAAGCATCGTAAAAATTATTTTCGATTTCATTATCAACAACAGCAATATCATCTGGATTTTCTTGTGCCCAATTAACATTGGAAACTAATAAAAATCCAAAATGAATAAATAATATAACAGTTTTTTTAATCATTATTCTAATACAGAGTAATCGCCAATACTTATACTTTTAAATTCACCATCGAATGTGGCGTGGTTACCAATCATGGCATTATCTAGATTTGCATTTCTAATGTGTGCATGAGTTTGAACTAAACTATTTTTGATAGTTGCATTACTAACATGTGTTGCTTTTCCTAATGAAACATTTGGTCCAACAGTTGAGTTTATTAAAATAACATCATCAGCAATAAAACAAGGCGGAATAATAGTTGAATTTTCAATTTTTACACTTTCGGCAATCATGTTTTCCTCGCCATCTTGATGAATGAAATTTAACATTCTCGAATTGGTATCAACCGTAACATTTTTATTACCGCAATCCATCCATTCCTCTACTTGACCCGGAACAAACTTCATTCCTTTTGCCATCATTTGCTTAATACCATCGTTAATTTGGTATTCTCCACCATGAATAATATTGTTATCGATTACCAATTGTAGCTCATCTCTTAAAACGCTTATATTTTTAAAATAGTATATTCCAATAACCGCTAAATCAGAAACGAAAGTTTGTGGTTTTTCAACTAATTCTATAATTTCATTAGCTTCATTCATTTGAACTACACCAAAAGCTTCAGGTTGATCTACTTGTTTTACCCAAATTACGCTATCGGCATTAGTATCCAAATCAAAATTAGCACGAATTAATGTATCAGCATAGGCAATTACTGCTGGACCGCTTAGTGAATCTTTGGCACACATAATAGCATGACCTGTTCCTAAAGGCTCGTTTTGATAATAAATAGTTCCTTTTGCACCTAATTTTTCTGCAATTGCAACTAAATCATTTTCTACTTGTTTCCCAAAACTTTCGTGTATAACAAAAGCAACTTCTTCAATAGGTTGGTTTAAAACTTTTGCAATATCTTCAACTAATCGGTGCACGATTGGTTTTCCAGCAACTGGAATTAATGGTTTTGGAACAGTTAATGTATGTGGACGAAGGCGAGAACCACGTCCTGCCATTGGGACAATTATTTTCATGTTACTAATTTAAAGATTGAAAAATTAAAAGATTAAAAAATCTTTTAATCATTAAATGTTTTAATTTTTTATAATGTGACTTCTCGACGCCGCTCGAAGTGACAAACCTACTGATTACTGCTACTGAACACTATTCACTATCGAGTTCCTGTACTACCAAATCCACCTGAGCCTCGAGAAGTTTCTGTTAATTCTTCGGTAACAATCCATTCTGCGCGTTCGTGTTTAGCAATAACTAATTGGGCAATTCTTTCTCCATTTTCAATTGTAAAATCTTCATTCGAAAGATTTACTAATATTACGCCAATTTCTCCTCTGTAGTCGGCATCTACAGTTCCTGGTGAATTTAAAACAGTAATTCCTTTTTTTGCCGCTAAACCGCTTCTTGGACGAACTTGAGCTTCGTAACCTATTGGTAATTCTATAAAAAGTCCAGTTTTCACAATAGTTCTTTCTAAAGGTTTTAAAATTATAGATTCAGTAATATTAGCACGTAAATCCACTCCAGCAGACGCTAAAGTTTCGTAACTAGGCAGTTCGTGATTGGATTTATTTATAATTTTTATTTGCATTAGTTTCTTTTTAAAATTTTGGCAAACAATTGTTTTTCATTTCTATATACAAAGTAAGCAAAAAATAGTAAACTGAGCACACCAAATATATAGGTGTTTCTTAAAAAAGGTATATAGAATGATATAAATGCAAGCGTTATGGAAAGTGTGAGGTAAATTGAAATTTTCTTTTTTTCGTAAGGAATAGGATATTTTTTTTGACCAAGTTTGTAAGATATAAACATCATGGTTCCGTAAGCAATAATAGTTGCGATTGCTGATCCTAAATAACCAAGTTGTGGAATTAATGCAAAGTTGAATGCTAAAGTTACAATAGCGCCAATTATCGAAATATAAGCTCCGACTTTTGTTTTATCTATTAATTTGTACCAAACTGATAGATTTGTATAAATTCCCAAAAAGAAATTTGCTATAACAATTAACGGAACAATATCCATAGCTTCCCAGTATTCTTTTCTAGGAACTAAAAATATTTTCAATACATCGGCAAAAACAATTATTCCGAGCGACATAAATGAGCCAAAAATGACAAAGTATTTTGTTATTTCTGCATATGTTTTTTGTGCGTTTTCATTTTTAGCATGACTAAAAAAGAATGGTTCGATTCCTAAAGTATAAGCGGTTCTGAACAAAACCATAAACATTCCTATTTTGTAGCATGCCGAATATGCCCCAATTTGTGCAAGTGGAACGTGTAACCAATCTAGTAGAATTTTATCAAAATGTTCGTTTATTGCAAAAGCTACTCCTGCAATTAAAATTGGAAATCCGTAGGTTATCATTTTTTTCCAAAGTACTTTATCAAAACTCCAATTCAGTTTTATATAATCTGGAAAAAGTACTATAAGCGTGAATAAACTTGCAATTACATTTGAAATGAAAATGTACCCAATTTGAAAATTTTCGAAATATATTGAAGATAAAAATGAGTTTTCAGAAGCCCATTTTGGTAAAAAGACTAAGAAAAAAACATTTAAAAATAAGTTGATGCCAACATTGGCAATCTTTATTACAGCATATTTTATTGGTCTACTTTCAGCTCTAAGTTTTGAAAATGGAATAATAACTAAAGCATCTAATACCAAAATAAATATCGTGTACTTTATGAATTCAGTATCAATACCAATTAGGTTTGCAATGTTTTCTTTCAATAAATAACTTATAATTAAGAATAGAGTGGAAGTAATCAGCAAAGAAATCATCGATGTCGATATTACTTTTCCTTTTTGTTCTTCGGTATTATAAAAACGGAAAAATGTTGTTTCCATTCCATATGAAAGTACCACGTTAAAGAAAACTAAGTAAGAAAATATAACAGAAACTTCTCCCATTTTGCTTTTATCAGAGAGATAATAGACATATAATGGGTTTAACAAAAAACTCATAAGTCTTGGTACAACTGTAGCCAAGCCATAAATTGCAGTTTGTTGAAATAACTTTTTGTAAAGGCTCAAATTGAATGTTTTTTACAGAACAAATGTAATTAATTTCTAGGTTTTGCTGTTGGGTATGCTAACATTTCCAATTTTTTTACATTTTGTACTTCTTTTTCAAAAACTTTTCCATTTTTTTCAAATACTAAGATTGCTTTTCCGTTTTCTATTGGCTTAGTTTGGACTTTAACTTCATCAGTTATTTTTTCGTCGAAATTTCTTTGATTTGCTTCAGTTCTAATGTAACCTAAATAGATTTTTTCATCTTGGGCAGTTATGTTATAAGTTGTGTACTGTAGTAATTTTAAAGATTTTAGTACAACATCTTTTGGTAGAGCGTTTTTAAAATTCACCGTAACATTTATTCCGCTACCTCCACCTTGTACTCCAGCAACCCAACTTTGATAGGTTAGACTCTCTACTATAATTTCTTGTACTTCAAAAGCAGTCTTTTGTGAAGTATCTAAATTTTGTTTGCAACTGCATGACAACATTACTAAAACTGATATGAAACTTATAAATTTTACCATGACTATTTTTAATGATAATAAATTTACGAATTTAATCTCAAATACTGCGCCAATATTTTATATTTGAAAACTTATTATGTTTTAAGACAGTTATATTTTATGCGTATTTTTTTATTACTCTTTGTTTTTGTTTTTAGTTCAGTTTTTGGTCAACAAGCAAAAAAATTCCAGTAACACTAAACAAGTTTGATTTTAATTATGTAGATGATTATGCTTGGTTAGAAAATTTAAATGATCCTGAAGTTAAATCTTGGGTAACTCAACAAAATGAAATTACTCAACCAATTCTGGATGAAGCCGTTAAATCAAACAATTTCTTGTTTAAAATTAAAGATTATAACTATTTGTCTACAAATGGTTTACCAAGTAAAATTGGTAAATACTTTTACACAAGTTATCGTTTAGATAAAGATAAACCATCGGTGTTACATTATACAGAAAATCTAAATGATATGCCAAAGGAATTGGTAAATCCATATAGAGTTTATAAGGATAAGAATGTTTTTATGCTAAATTTCAATCCTTCTAAAAATTCTAAAATTTTAGCTTATAAGATGAGTGTGAATGGAAGTGATCGTCATCAAATTAGATTTGTAGATATTCCTAATCAAGAATATTTAGATGATGTTATTACAGATGTTAAATTTTCTAGTTTAGTTTGGAAAGGTGATGAAGGGATTTTCTATAAACGTAATGGGAACAAGAATTTTACTGCTAAGGATTCGACTTTTCAACTGTTTTATCATGTGGTTGGTGATGTTCAAGAAAATGACAAATTAGTTTTTGATGCAACAAAATCAGAAGGTTCGTTTTCTTTTTTTAGTCAAGACGATAAATTTTTCTTAATTGAAACTAACAAAGAAGCGACTTCAAAAACTTATTATTATATTAATCAAAGTGGTGATAATGATTTTGCTTTAGTTCCTTTTTTAACGTCTGATGAGCTAAATTTTGATTTTGTAAAATATAGAAATGGTTTTGTTTATTGTAAAACCGATAAATATCCTTGGGGTTCATTAAGTAAGTTCAATATAAATAATCCTACTGAAATTTCAACTGTAATTCCTCAATATTATAATGAATTACTTTTAGATTGTAAATTTTTTGGAAAGTATATAATAGCAAAGTATAAAGTTTTAGGAAAATATCATATTAATGTTTTCGATTTAAATGGAACTTTTATAAGAAAATTTGAGGCACCATATGGTATGAATTTTTCAGTTCGTTTTTACGATGAAAAGAAAGATGATTTATATGTGGTTTTTTATTCTCATACAATTTCTTTTTTAAATTATAGATTAAATGTTACTACAGGAGAAAGTAGAGTTTATTACAATGATTTTATTCGTCCTAAGCCAACTTTATTTCCTTTTGATTATTTCGATTATAAAACGATTACATATAAGTCTAGAGATAATAAAGACGTACCAATTACTATTGTACATAAAAAAGGTTTAGAATTAAACAGAAGCAACCCTACTTTGTTAAAAGCATACGGTGGTTTCGGTTCAGTTAGTTATCCTACTTATGACGTAGGTTTATTACATTTTCTAGACAAAGGAGGTGTTTATGCTTATGCAGAAGTAAGAGGAGGTGGAGATAAAGGAGATAATTGGCATAAAAGCGGAATGGGACAAAATAAAATGAATTGTTTCAACGATTTCATTGATGCTGCTGAGTTTCTAATTTCAGAAGGATATACTTCTCCAAATAAATTAGCTATTAATGGAGGCTCACACGGAGGTTTGCTTGTTGGTGTGGCGATGACTCAACGTCCAGAATTATTTAAGTTAGCCATTCCAGAAGTAGGAGTTTTCGATATGTTTAAATTTGAAGAATACACCGTAGGTCGTTTCCATGTAGATGAATTTGGCAGTGTAGATAAAGAGGATGATTTTGTAAAAATAATGGAGTATTCTCCTTTACATAACATCAAAGAAGATATTAATTATCCAACAACCTTAATTGTTACGGGTGAAAATGATGATAGAGTACCACCAATTCATTCGTATAAATTTGCTGCAAAGCTTCAAAATAGAAAAGCACAAAAGAATCCTATTTATCTTTTAGTTAATGAGAACGCAGGTCACTATGGTAAGGTTTCCACTTATAATAATAGGGTAAAATATGATGCTGAATTCTACAGTTTCATTTGGGAAGAATTGAACAAATAAAAAAAGTGCCAAACTAATGTTTGGCACTTTTTTTTAATATATTATTTAAAATTATCTTTTTAATGCTTCGCATTTTGTTAATTAGACTTCACTACGTTTAGTCTAATTGTCCGTTTAATGCTTCACTTTGATTAATTTGACCTCTTTCAGCGTGCGGTCGAATTATCCGTTCAATGCTTCGCATTTTGGTTATTTGACTTCACTACGTTTAGTCTAATTATCCGTTTAATGCTTCCGCTCCACCAACAATTTCTAAGATTTCTCCAGTAATTGCTGCCTGACGAGCTTTATTATAAGTTAATTTTAATTGATTTCTTAATGCAGTAGCATTATCAGTTGCTTTATGCATTGCTGTCATACGTGCACCATGTTCAGAAGCAAAAGAATCACGAACCCCTTTGTATAATTGAGTTTTAAGTGATTTTGGTATTAATGTTAAAATAATTTCTTCTTTTGATGGTTCAAAAATATAATCAGATGCAATTGCTTCACCACCTGCAATTGGTTCTAATGGTAAAAATTGTTCAGCTTTTACAACTTGAGTCCCTGCATTTTTGAAATGATTGTATAAAATTTCTATTTTATCATATTCACCAGCAGTAAATTTATCCATTAAAATTTGAGCAATTTCAGATACGTTTTCAAATGTAAGATTATCGTAAACAGAACTATGGTTTTCAATCACGTTGTATGATTTACGTAACACATCGTTTCCTTTTTTACCAATTGCTAAAATATCTACTTGTTTTCCTTGATAAAAATTAGTTCTGTTTTTAACTTCTTTAATTACATTAGTATTAAATGCACCACACAAACCTCTATTAGAAGTAATTGCTACTAATAATACTTTTTTAACTTCTCTTTGTTCAGCAAAAGCTCCACCAGTATTACCTTCTAAAGTAGCACTTAAATTTTGTAATAATTCCGTTAATTTTTCAGCATACGGACGCATAGCGGTAATGGCATCTTGCGCTTTTTTAAGTTTAGCAGCAGAAACCATTTTCATCGCCGATGTAATTTGCATCGTAGATTGAACGGAATTAATTCTATTTCTAATTTCTTTTAAGTTTGCCATTTTTCTTAAGTAATTAGTAATTAGCAAATAGTAATTAGCTTTTCACTAATTACTATTCACCGTTTACTTATATTAATATTTTGCAGAAATTTCTTTAGATACTTTTTCTAAAACGTCAGTTACAGCATCATCAATTTTACCAGCTTTAATAGCGTCTAATGTATCTCTGTGTTTTGCGTTTAAGAAAGCTAAGAAATCTTTTTCAAATTCTTTTACTTTGTTAACAGGTACGTTTCTTAATAAGTTTTTAGAACCTGCGTAGATAATTGCAACCTGATCTTCAACAGTGTAAGGATCATTTACAGCTTGTTTTAAGATTTCTACGTTACGTTTACCTTTTTCAATTACATTCATTGTAGCAGCATCTAAGTCAGAACCAAACTTAGCGAAAGCTTCAAGCTCACGATATTGTGCTTGGTCTAGTTTTAAAGTACCCGCTACTTTTTTCATTGATTTAATTTGAGCAGAACCTCCAACACGCGATACAGAAATACCTACGTTAATTGCTGGACGAACACCTGAGTTGAATAAATCTGACTCTAAGAAAATCTGACCATCAGTAATCGAAATTACGTTTGTTGGGATATATGCAGAAACGTCACCAGCTTGAGTTTCGATAATTGGTAAAGCTGTTAATGAACCACCACCTTTAACAATAGATTTTAAAGATTCTGGTAAATCGTTCATGTTTTTAGCAATCTCATCATCTGCGATAACTTTAGCAGCACGCTCTAATAATCTTGAGTGTAAGTAGAAAACGTCTCCTGGATAAGCCTCACGTCCTGGTGGTCTTCTTAATAATAATGATACCTCACGGTAAGCAACTGCTTGTTTAGATAAATCATCATAAACAATTAAAGCAGGACGACCTGTATCACGGAAATACTCACCAATAGCAGCACCTGCGAATGGAGCATAAACTTGCATTGGAGCAGGGTCAGAAGCATTTGCAGCAACAATAACTGTATAAGCCATTGCTCCTTTGTCTTCTAATGTTTTTGCAATAGCAGCAACAGTTGATGCTTTTTGTCCTACTGCAACATATATACAGAATACTGGTTTACCAGCATCGTAAAATTCTTTTTGATTTAAGATAGTATCGATACAAACTGTAGTTTTACCAGTTTGACGGTCACCAATAACTAGCTCACGTTGCCCTCTTCCTACAGGAATCATAGCATCAACAGATTTAATACCTGTTTGTAATGGTTCGTTTACTGGTTGACGGAAGATAACTCCAGGAGCTTTACGCTCTAATGGCATTTCATATAAATCACCACCAATTGGTCCTTTACCATCAATAGGGAAACCTAATGTATCTACAACACGACCTACCATTTGCTCACCAACTTTTAATGATGCAATACGTTGTGTTCTTTTCACAGTTGAACCTTCTTTAATACCTGTTGAAGGACCTAACAATACTACCCCAACATTATCTTCTTCTAAGTTCAATACAATTGCCTCTAATCCGTTTTCGAATTGAACTAACTCACCGTATTGTGCGTTTGATAACCCATAAACACGTGCGATACCGTCACCTACTTGAAGTACTGTTCCAACTTCTTCTAAAGTAGCACCAGATTGAAAATCTGATAATTGTTTTTTTAATATTGCTGATATTTCAGCAGGTTTAATTTCAGCCATAACTATATTTATATACTAGTTAATTTTTAATTTTAAATTTTCATTATTGTATTTTGAAATGAAAGTATCAACATTCTCTTCATTAATACTTCCATCTTCATTCAAAATCTTATTTTTATATACCGCAGTAATAAGATCTTTTCTAAACATATTTGTAGTAAGTTCCTTGTCTAATTTAGGAAACTTAACAGTATAAACTGATTTTGTAATTGTAGGTTTTATACCAAATTTAGAAGGATTGGGTGTAGAATAATACGCCTGATTACGTTCTTCGTATGATGTACTTAAAACTGTAATAAATTCTACGTCGTTTAGAGTACTATATGAAGTAAAAAAACCTTCTTCATTATATTTAACAAATTCAACTCCGTCAACTGTAACTATACCTTTTTTAAACTTTAATTTTTGAGAAAAACTAAATAAAGAAAGACTTAAAAACAAAACAATAAGTATCTTTTTCATATTTCTTAGTTATTAGTAAATTCTCTTTTTAATTGTTGTAATTTATTAGCAACAGAAGCATTGTATTGCTTATCGCCAATTCTTAAAATAAAACCTCCAATTATAGATTCATCTACAACATTTGAAATGGTAACATTCTTAGTTGAGAATTCTTTAATTTTTGATAATACTTTTGTTTCTAATTCACCTGTTAATGGAACTGCTGTTGTAACAATTGCATTTTCAATATTGTTTGCTTCATTGTATAAAGCTTGAAATTGCTTTGCAATAGCAGGTAAAATTTCAAATCTTTTATTCTCTAAAAGTAATTGAAATAAACCTTTTGTTTCATTTTGTGAAGAAGAAAATATCTCTGTTAAAGCATTGTGTTTAGTCTGTCCTTTAACAACTGGATTTTCTAAAAAATTTCTCAATTCTTTAGATTCCTTTACTGATAAAAGTACACTATTCATATCAGAAAGTACTTTATCTGCATTGTTGTTTACTTGAGCAAGATCTAAAATTGCTTTTGCGTATCGTACAGCTGCTCTACTTTCTGCCATGATTAATTTAATTTTGCATCACCTAACATCTTCTCAACTAATTTAGTTTGAGCTTCTTTGTTAGCTAATTCTTCTTTTAATAATTTTTCAGCAATACCAATTGAAAGTGTAGAAACTTGTGATTTCAATTCCGCCATAGCAGCATTTTTCTCGCTTTCGATAGTAGCTTTTGCTTGAGCAATCATTTTTTCACCTTGAGTTTGCGCCTCATCTTTTGCCTCAGCAATCATTTTTTCTTTAATTTCACGAGCTTCTTTTAACATAGTGTCTCTTTCAGCACGAGCTTCAGCTAATAACTTTTCGTTATCTGCTTTTAAATTTGCTAAGTCTTTTTTTGCATTTTCTGCTGCCATTAAAGCATTTTCAATACCTTCTTCGCGAGCTGCTAAAGCTGCTAAAATTGGTTTCCAAGCAAATTTTGCTAATAATACAATTAAGATTACTAAGATAATTGCTTGCCAGAAAAACAAACCGTATGAAAAATCATTAAATAATTTATCCATTGTATATTTAAAATATTAAGGTGTATTCAAATTTGTTTAACAAAACAAGACCTGTAACCAACCGTTACAGGTAACTTGTTTCTTTTTAATTAAGCTCCTAAGATTAAAGCACCGAATGCTAAACCTTCTAATAATGCACCGATGATGATCATCGCTGTTTGGATTTTTCCAGCAGCTTCTGGTTGACGAGCAATAGCGTCCATTGCAGAACCACCAATTTTACCT
This sequence comes from Flavobacterium haoranii, assembly GCF_009363055.1. Taxonomy (NCBI): domain Bacteria; kingdom Pseudomonadati; phylum Bacteroidota; class Flavobacteriia; order Flavobacteriales; family Flavobacteriaceae; genus Flavobacterium; species Flavobacterium haoranii. The sequence continues at coordinate 2,410,273 of NZ_CP045292.1, forward strand.
AAACCTAAACCAGCTCCGATAACGATTAAACCAGCACCTACTAAATTTGGAATTGTCATAATAATTGATTTATATAATTAAACAAAAATTCAAAAAAAATTAAACTATAGAATTGTCGTGTTCTCCTAAAACATCTTCAGAATGATGTTCGTCATGGTGATGATCTTGAACTGCCATACCAATAAATAATGACGATAGCATAGTAAAGATAAACGCTTGTAAGAAAGCAACTAATAATTCTATAATTGAAATAAATAATGTTAATGCTAAAGATGTTCCAATTGCACCACCAGTTGATAATTGTTCTTTCATTAAGAAAACAATTGCAATTAACCCCATAACAACCGTGTGACCTGCAGTAATGTTTGCAAATAAACGAATCATTAACGAGAATGGCTTTGTGAACATACCCAGAACCTCAATTGGAGCTAAGATAATTTTCATTGGAACTGGTACACCAGGCATCCAGAAAATATGTCCCCAATAATCTTTATTAGCACTAAATTGCGTTATAAAGAATGTAAATAAAGCTAAGCATAAAGTAACTGTAATGTTACCAGTAACGTTAATTCCTAGAGGTGTTAATCCTATTAAGTTTAATAACCAAATTAGGAAGAAAACCGTTAACAAAAACGGCATGAATTTTTTGTATTTTTTTTCACCTATGTTTGGACGAGCGATTTCATCTCTAACATAAATTACAAGTGGCTCTAGAACACGGCTAAATCCTTTTGGTAAGCTATTTGGTCCGTTTTTGTAAGTTTTAGCTAAAGAAGTAAACATTACAAATAATAAAATAGCTGTAATTAAAAGTGAGAATACATTTTTAGTAATAGAAAAGTTGATTGGTTTTTCAGCTGTTGGGTGATGATGTTCATCTAATTTTAAATCACCAGTTGCATCTGTTTTGTAGATTTTTCCGTGGTGTAATACATAAAATTGACCATCTTTTTCAACTGTCGTTTCGCCATAGTGAAACTCTGAAGCTGAAAATACTTTTAAACCGTTATCAATTAAAATAACAGGTAAAGCAAAACCATAGTGTTTGTTTTCTGCTTCGTCAGCAAAAAAAGTAAAATAGTAATCGTCTTTTAAGTGATGTGCAATATGCTCATTAATCACCTCTTTTGGAGATAAACTCTCATGACCTTCTGCATCTTCGTGAGTTGCATGTTCTTCATTAACTTCGTGACTTTCAACTTTTATACTATCTACAGTATCTGAAGCTAAAGCGTTTGACGCAGTAAAAACCAGCATTAAAGCTGCTAAAATTGATAGTGGTTTTCTCAGAATCACAATTATATAATTTGTATGGTTCTTAAAAATTTTTGCAAAAGTACAACTTTAATTAAAATACCAAGTTAGAATATCTTTTTTTTTTGCTGATTTGTTATACAAATTTACTTTTTACTGTTTTTTTGTAGTAAAACGGCTGTAAAATAGGCGTCTAAGCACATAAATGATAAAAAGATGATAGTAAAATAGAGTTTGTTTGAAATCGTTTTCGTTTGCTCGGTAATCGTTAAAGAATAAAATAAATAAACTAAAATATTTTTAATAGTGAACGTAACAAGGAAAATGAAGCCAAGTTGATCTGTTTTTTTTGCATAAAATGCAGAAATTAGCAATAAAAAAATGGTCAAAACTGTTTCAAAAAAGAATACTTTTTGAGCAAATTCTAATTCTAAATTATCACCTGAAATAATATAAAAAAATACATTGCTAAATATCAAAAAAGAATAGGAAATAAAATTTTTTGGTCTTTTAGTATAGAGAAGTTATTCATTATCTTCTTTGCTAATTTGTTGTACTTTTTTAATGACTAAATATAAAGCCAAAAACACTCCGAAGAGTGTTAATGATTGCTTTAGATATGTTTTTTGATAATATTCATCTAGTTTTGAACCTATATAGGAAAACAACAAAATTGTAACGCCCATTTGCGATGGAATTGTTACAAAATAAAGCCATTTGCTAGGCTGTTTTTTCGGATTGTTCATGAGGTAATGTTTTCAATTGGCTTTTCATTACACAAGTAGCTTCAAAGTTTGCACCTGGTTCTACGGCTAATTTACCAACAACTACATCGCCTTTAATATGAGCAGTCGATTTTACACTCAATAATTCTACAACTTCTAATTTTCCAGAAAACTTACCTTCAATATCAATGTTTTTGCATTTGATATCGCCTTGAACTTCTCCAGATGGACCGATAACTAATTTACCGGCAGAATTATAATTCCCTATTAAAATGCCATCAAGTCTAAAATCGGCTTTAGATTGAATGTCACCTTTAATAATAGTTCCTTCAACAATTCTGTTTGTTTTGCCAAGAGCACTTTCTTTGGTTTTTGATTTGTCAAACACAGTTTTAGGTTTTTGGGGTTATTTATTTTTTATAAGCCAATCTTCAAATTGTTTTTTGGCTTGTACAATCATATAATTCTCTGATGAAATAGAATAGGCAGTATCTTTTATTTTATAGTCTTTGTATTCTTTTAATAATGTCAACGCAACGTTTGCAGATTCTTTTGATAGGAAACCGTGCATTACAACAAAATCATTTTCTAAGTTATATAAATCTACAGAAACTTTTAGGTCGGTATTGTGACTATCTTCTATATATTTATTTAACACTTTTGTTAGTTTTTCGTAATTTTCTCCTTCAACATAAGTTTTAGGGAAAATTAGTTTCCAACTTCTTTTGTCTTCCGTTGTAAATTCTAAAGCTTCTAATTTTGGAACATCGTTGTCTAAAATTTCTTGAGCTTGTTTTCCTTCTTCGTTGTTCGGATAAGTTAATGCTACATAATTTAAAGCAGATTTATAACTCTCTAAACCATTTGTTCTTGCTAATACTTTCGCTTTTAATAACTCATATTTCGGCATCATTTCGTCACCAAAATAATCAATTGTTTTTTGATTAACTTCATTATAAGCAAATCGAATATCGCCTGATTCATATTTTTTATAAAGTTTACTAAAATATAATTCAGGGTTTTCTTCGTCTTCTAATACAACAGATGGATTTTGAACAATTTGCGCATATCGACTATCAGGATAATTTGTGATAATATCGTTTTTATACACCAATGCTTTATCAGATTTTAGAATTTCGTAGATCTTGAACAAGTTGTATTTAGCTGGAAGAATTAATCGTTCTTCAGGATTGTTTTTTAGTAATTGTTCTAATCTATTCGCAGCTAATTCATATTCTTTAAACTTTTCTTTATAGATTAGTCCAAGTTGATAATACGCATCGTTTCTATCTCGACCTAAGCTGTCAATAATTTTTTGATCTGTTGGTAATTGACTAATATAAAAATCTGTTGTGTAAGCAGGGTTTTCAACAATCTCTTCTTTTTCTTCATTAATAGTATCGTTTTCAGCAAAATCATTATCTGAGAAATCTTCGCCGCCTTTTAATTGTCTCCAATTTTCTTTATATTTTCTATTACCCCATTTTTTCTTGAATTCGATTTTTCCGTAACTAACTGTAGAAGGATTGTAGAAATAGAAATTGCTTGAAGAAGCTAAGTCGTTTCCGCCCATCGGAGGAAGCATGCCTTGCATTTTAATAGCATTTGGATTTGGATTGAAACTAGGATTTGGATTGTTTCCTCCAGCCAAGTTAGCTTCTTTGTTAGCTTCTTTTTCGGCTTTTTCAGCAGCAAGTTTTGCTTTTCTTTCGTCTTCTTTTTTAAGTTTTAAGATGTAATTTTCAAAATATGCTTTTTTCCCTTCATCATTCATAGCAACAATAGAAAGAATACTATCATTTTGTTTTGCTATATCTTCATAATATATAACATCTACTAAATTGTCTCTTTTTTTCTTAATTTTTCGATATTCTCTAGTTTTATCATCTAAACGTAAAAGTGTACTGTCGTAATATGCTCCAGCAGTTTTGTATTTGGCATTTCTAAAATTAATTTCGCCAATATTTCTATAGTTTGAAGCAACTAAATATTGATCTTGCGATTGTAATTTGTTTGATAAATTGTAAAATCTTTTTGCTAAAGAATCTTGCTCAAACTTATCGTAAAAAATTCCTTTTTGATGATACAAAATATTCAAATATGGTCTATTTTCTCTATCAGCAATAAGTTTGTTGAATTTTTCTAAGAACGCTATAGTATCACCATTTTTATAATCGAATTGAGCAGCTTGCTTAGCATGAGCTTGTATGACATATCTGCGTGGCGATTTTCTTTTTAAATCGATAACTTCTTGAAAAGTAGTAAATGCACTATCTGCATAATTCATTTTTTCATAAAGCTGACCTAATATAAAAGTATATCTGGCTTTTTCTTCTTTGTTTTTAGTAAAGGTTTTGGAAATTTTAAGTGTTGCAACGGCGCTATCTGTTGCTTCTATGTTTAAATAAGCCTGAGTTAGCATAGCGTTAGCATCAGCTAAATCTTGACCATCAATTTTTTCGTTATCTAAAAGTTTCTTTAAATTTTTAATTGCCGTTTCGTTATTATCGATGCGGATGTTTACTTTTTCTCTCCAAACTTTAGCATGATATATTTTATCGCTGTTTGGATATTTGTATAAAATATAATTTAAAGCTTCTAATGCCGGAATGAATCGGTTGTCGTAATAACGCGCTTTACCAAGGAGTAAATACGCTTCATCCATTTGAGGGTTTTTTTCAAGTCCCCCAATATTCATAGAATGTTTTTGAATTGCTTTTACCGCTTTTTCTTCGGCTCTTTCAAAGTTTGTGTTTTTGGTTTGTCCAGGTAAAATGCTTTCTTCTTTGTCAGGCATTCTTTCTACTGGTAAAACATCCCAAAAATTATCGTTATAAGTTGCAACTAGTTCAGTTAGGCCAGTTTCCATGGCTAAATTTCCATTGTATAGAATATTGTATTCAGTTGTAACTGAATGAAAACTGCGATTTAAAAACCTGTCTTTTTTTACAGAACAAGCAATAACTGTAAAAACGATAGCGGTTACAAATAGATATTTATAAAGAGTCTTTTTCAAGTTTAAAGTTGTTTAATTCCTTTAACTACAAAACCTTAGTTTTAGTATAAAGAACGGTAAAAATACGTTTCTTTTTCTTATATGAAAAAAAAAAAAGACTTTTTTAAAAGTCTTCTGTATTTTTTAAATCTTTAATCACTTTAAAAGCAATATCAATTTGTTTGTCGTGAACTATAACTGTAAATTCATTTGTGGTTGAAATTACTTCGTGAATGATAACGCCTTCCCATGCTAATCTTTGGAAAATATAGTAGAAAACACCAGGAATTGTAACGTTTACTTGAGGTAATTTTACAGTAATTGATGATAAATCATCTACACGATGTGTTCTTTTTTCGTTTTTAAATATTTCTTCAACATTTGCAGAAATAGACGAACTTACAACAATATTTGATTCGTTTACACCTCTTGATGAAGTATAAAACAAATCTTTATTTTTATTTACTTCTGAAATTAATCTAGCTTGATTCTCCAGTAAAGTTTCCGAAACTACAAATGCATAATCTACTAAAGATGAACGAACAGTAATTTCTCCAATATTTCTTAATACTTTAGAGATTTTATGATTTATTCTAAAATCGAGTTCTTCTGACAAACGCTTTAATGCCATTACCACAGCACCTTGCTTTACATCTTTGCCTAATTCTTTTTCAATTTCAGGCATCATAATTCTTGCTAAAGAAGTCAGATTTATAATACCTTGAGAAATGGAATTTAATAAGAAGGGCTTTGTTTTGATGTAGTGCTCAACAACTGAAGAAATTGTTTTCATTTTTTAGTTTCTTGCAAATTTACAAATAAAAACACATATTGTTATGAAATTAACTTAAAAATAATAAAAAGCATCTGTTAAGTGTTCAATGTTATGATTTTGTTTGTTTGTTGTAATTGCGATAATATCAAAACGGATTTCTACATCTAAGTCGTTTTTTTCTACATATTCGTTTACAGCTTTAACTAAAAGTTGAATTTTTTTAGGCTTTACGAAATCTTGTGGAAGTCCAAATTCAATGCTCGATCGTGTTTTTACTTCAACAATAGCAAGAGTATTTTCTTTTTGAGCAATAATATCAATTTCGGCTTTGTCAAATCGCCAATTGGTTTCTAAAATTTCATAGCCTTGCTCTATAAGAAATTCAACCGCAAGTTCTTCTCCTAATTTTCCTAACTCATTATGCTTTGCCATAATTAGTTCTTGAATTGTAATTTTACTTCTTTATCATTCACTTCAAATTCAACTTGACTTCCTAAAATTAAAGTACGATTGTCTTTTTGATGTCCGGCAGGAAAATCGAACGCAATAGGAATGTTGTATTCCTTAGTGATTTCATTTATAATTTGCACTTCATTTTGTCCAAATGGAATTTCATTATCGTGCATATCGGTCATACTTCCAACAATAATTCCTTTTACATTTTCGAAATAGCCATTACGTTTTAAATTATACATCATTCGGTCGATGTGATATAAATATTCGTCTAAATCTTCAATGAATAGAACTTTATCTTTTGTATTAATCGACGATTTTGAACCCAATAAACTATATAAAATAGAAATATTTCCGCCAACTAATTCCCCTTTGGCTTTTCCATTTCTGTTATATGAAACCGATGGAACATCATAAAAAATTGGTACTCCAAATAAAGCCTTTCGTAAAGTTTCTTTAACTTCTTCGGTTGCTCTTGGAACCGTAAAAGGCATTATACTATGTAAAGTTGCAATTCTAAGTGTGTTTAAATGACTATGTAAAACAGTAACATCAGAAAATCCCATAATCCATTTTGGATGTTTTTTCATTGAAGAAAAATCTATAGAATCTATTATTCTAACGGTTCCATATCCGCCACGAGCACACCAAATCGCTTTGATGTTTGGATTATCTATTTGTTCTTGCAAATCGGCAGCTCTTTCTCTATCTGTTCCGCCTAATTGACAACTGTCTTTACCAATTGTACTTCCAAGTTTTACTTTTAATCCCCACGATTCTAATAATTCAATAGCAGGTTTTGCATCTTCGGGAAAAAATTTACGAGCCGTACAAACAATAGCAACTGTGTCGCCTTTTTTTAAATAAGGAGGAATAATCATTTTCTTTTGGGAATATGAATTTTGAATTAAAAACAATATGATTATAAAGAATCTTATCATGTTCTGAAATAATCTGTAACCAAAAATACACAAAATCAGAACAAAAATTCGTGTAATCGTGACGAATGAATTATTTTTGTGTCAAATTTTGAAACAATGTTAGAAAATCCGAAAAGATATACGATTACAGCAGCCTTACCTTACACAAACGGACCTATTCATATTGGTCATTTAGCTGGGGTTTATGTTCCTGCTGATATTTATGCGCGTTATTTACGTTTACAAGGAAAAGATGTGGCTTACATTTGTGGAAGCGATGAGCATGGAGTAGCGATTTCAATGAAAGCTAAAAAAGAAGGCATCACACCGCAAGAAGTAATTGATAAATACGACGGAATTATTCGTAAATCTTTTGAAGACTTCGGAATTTCTTTTGATAATTACTCAAGAACTTCTCGTAAAATTCATCATGATACCGCTTCAGCTTTTTTTAGAAAATTATATGAAGATGGAAAATTTATTGAAGAAACTACAGAACAATTATACGACGAAAAAGCGAATCAATTCTTAGCTGATCGTTTTGTAACAGGAACTTGTCCGAAATGCGGGAACGAAGAAGCTTATGGCGACCAATGTGAAAAATGTGGAACCTCATTAAATGCAACCGATTTAATCAATCCAAAATCGACGATTACTGGAACAAAACCTGTTTTAAAAGCAACAAAACATTGGTTTTTACCTTTAAATGAATACGATGCTTTCTTAAAAGAATGGATTTTAGAAGGACATAAAAATGATTGGAAAGCAAATGTTTACGGTCAAGTTAAATCGTGGGTTGATGCTGGTTTAGAACCAAGAGCGGTAACGCGCGATTTAGATTGGGGAATTGATGTTCCAGTTGAAGGTGCTGAAGGAAAAAAATTATACGTTTGGTTCGATGCACCTATTGGCTACATTTCTTCTACAAAAGAATGGGCAGCACGAGAAGGAAAAGATTGGGAACCATATTGGAAAGATCAAGACACTAAATTAGTTCATTTCATAGGAAAAGACAATATTGTTTTCCATTGTATTATTTTCCCAGCGATGTTAAAAGCACATCGAGATTATATTTTACCAGATAATGTTCCAGCAAACGAATTTTTAAATTTAGAAGGAAATAAATTATCAACTTCTAAAAATTGGGCAGTATGGTTACACGAATATTTAGAAGATTTTCCAGGAAAAGAAGATGCTTTACGTTATGCTTTAACGGCAAATGCTCCAGAAACAAAAGATAACGATTTCACTTGGAAAGATTTTCAAGCAAGAAACAACAATGAGTTAGCAGCTATATTTGGAAATTTCATTAATCGCGTAGTAGTATTAACTAATAAATATTACGATGGAATTATTCCTACACCTAATGAATTTTCTGATGTTGACGAACAAACTTTGGCTGAACTAAAAGCGTATCCAGCAGTTATTGCATCTTCAATTGAAAGATATAGATTTAGAGAAGCTTTAGGCGAAATGATGAATGTGGCACGTCTAGGAAATAAATATTTAGCCGATGAAGAACCATGGAAAATGATTAAAGAAAATCCTGAAAGAGTAAAAACACAAATGTATGTGGCGTTGCAAATTGCTTCAGCTTTAGCAGTTCTTTCGGAACCATTTTTACCTTTTACATCTGAAAAATTAAAACGCATCCTTGTCATTTCGAACGAAAGTGAGAAATCTCATAACGCTTGGAAAATGATTGAAGAAGGAAAAGAAATTATTAGTCCAAATCACCAAATTGGTCAAGCTGAAATTTTATTCGCACAAGTTGAAGATACTGAAATCCAAAAACAATTAGACAAATTAGAAGCAAGTAAAAAAGCAAATAAAGCGGCAAGTATGAGTGCAGAACCACAAAAAGATGTTGCAACATTCGACGATTTTACAAAACTAGATTTACGTGTTGGTACCATTATCGAAGCAGAGAAAATGCCAAAAGCTAACAAACTTTTAGTTTTAAAAGTTGATACTGGAATTGATGTAAGAACAATTGTTTCGGGAATTGCTGAACATTTTTCTCCTGAAGAAGTTGTAGGTAAACGCGTAACAGTATTAGTAAATTTAGCACCAAGAGCACTTCGTGGTGTTGAAAGTGCTGGTATGATTTTAATGACTAATAATGCCGAAGGGAAATTAGTTTTCGTAAATCCAGATGCAGAAGGCGTTTTAAATGGCGCTACAATTAGTTAATTATTTACCATTATAAGTGTTCATGGCATTATTTAAACCTGCTAGAACAAACTCTTGAACAGCTTCAGAAGATATTTTTAATCTTTCCTGAAGCTTTTCTTTTTCTTCTTCGCTCCATTCCCCTAAAACATAATCTACTTGCTGTCCTTTTTTAAAGGCATCGCTAATACCAAATCTAAATCTTGGGTATTCAGTTGTATTTAATAAAAGTTGAATATTTTTTAATCCGTTATGACCGCCATCACTTCCTTTACTTTTAATTCTAATGGTTCCAAAAGCAAGGTTTAAATCATCGGTAATAACAAGAATGTTATCTTTTGCAATATTTTCTTTATCCATCCAATATTTAACTGCTTTTCCACTTAAATTCATGTAAGTGTTTGGCTTTAATAAAAAAACAGTTCTTCCTTTAATTCGGTATTCAGCAATATCGCCAAGTTTGGCTGTACTGAAGGTTAAATTTTCTTGTTTTGCAATAAAATCTAGTACTTTAAACCCAATATTGTGACGTGTGTTTACATATTCACTTCCAATATTTCCTAAACCAACAATTAGATATTTCTTCACAGTATTATTTTCTTTTTTATTAAACAGATTGAAAAACCATTTCATTTAGCAAAAGTAATTCAAACTTTAGTTTATTCATAAAAAAAAGCACCTCGAAAGGTGCTTTTAGTATAGGATTTAAAAAAATTATTTTTTCTTTCCTTTTGCAGATTTTTCTGCTTTTGCAGCTTCTTGAGCAGCTTTCATAGCAGCACGAGAAATCTTCACTTGACAAACTACTGTATTGTCTGGGTGCATAATTTTAAAGTTATCTGCAACAATTTTAGTTACATATAAACGGTTACCCATTTCAAGAGGAGTAATATCAGCCTCTACGAAGTCAGGTAAGTTTTTAGGTAAAGCTTTAACTTTTAAACGACGTTGGTTTAAACGTAAAGTACCACCAGACATTACACCTGGAGATTTACCAATAACTTTTACTGGAACTTCCATGATGATTTCTTTATTTTCATCTAATTGGAAGAAGTCGATGTGTAAAATTTTGTCAGAAACTGGATCGAATTGAATATCTTGTAAGATACAATCAATTGATTTTTCACCTTCTAATTCAACTACAACAGTATGCGCATTTGGAGTGTAAACTAAACCTTTAAATGCTCTTTCATCTGCTGAAAAATGTACTGGTTGCTCTCCTCCGTAAATAACGCAAGGAACGAATCCAGCATCGCGTACCGCTTTAGTCGCCTTTTTGCCTACGCTTTCTCTTTTTTGTCCTTTGATAGTAATTGACTTCATTATATAAAATTAAATATTTAATATTCTATATTACATTAAAAACTTACCACTAATAGAATTGTTATTTTGTACCATATGCATTACTTCTGCAAATAAATCGGCACATGAAACAACTTTAATTTTGCTTGATTCTTTCTTTAAAGGAATTGAATCGGTAACAATTAATTCTAAAAGTTGTGAATTTTCAATTTTTTCGTACGCTTCACCCGATAAAATTGGGTGTGTACAAATTGCTCTCACACTTAGAGCGCCTCTTTCCATCATTACATCAGCAGCTTTTGCTAATGTTCCTCCTGTATCTATCATGTCATCAACCAAGATAACATTTCTTCCTTTTACATCTCCAATTAGCTCCATAGTGTCAATTACATTAGCTTTTTTACGTTGCTTGTAACAAACTACTACATCAGATTCTAGGAATTTAGAATAAGCGTAAGCTCTTTTTGAACCTCCCATATCTGGAGATGCAATAGTTAAGCTGTCTAAATTTAAACTCTTTACGTAAGGTAAAAAGATTGTAGAAGCGAATAAATGATCCACTGGTTTTTCAAAGAAACCTTGAATTTGATCTGCATGTAAATCCATGGTCATAATTCTAGTTGCACCTGCAGCTTCTAATAATTTAGCAACCAATTTTGCTCCAATTGGAACTCTTGGTTTGTCTTTTCTGTCTTGTCTTGCCCATCCAAAATAAGGAATAACAGCAGTAATGTGTCTTGCTGATGCTCTTTTTGCAGCATCAATCATTAGCAATAACTCCATTAAGTTATCCGAACTTGGGAAAGTAGAACATACTAAAAACACCCGTAAACCTCGAATTGATTCTTCAAAAGAAGGTTGAAACTCTCCGTCACTATATTTTGAGAACGTTACTTTACCTAGCGGAACTCCATAGCTTTGTGCTATCTTCTCAGCTAGATACACACTTTGAGAACACGCAAAAATTTTTGCTTCTGGCTCTTTGTATGACATTTTAATTTGTTGTTTGGTAGTTAGTTAGTGTTGTGTTGTTGTAAATCAGGGTGCAAATTTAGAAATAAATTTTTACTCTGAAAGTAATTTTTAAACTATTTTGGTTTTGATATTGGAAAATTTCAATACATTTGCACTCACATTTTAAGCCGCGATGGCGGAATTGGTAGACGCGCACGACTCAAACTCGTGTTCTACGGAGTGTGGGTTCGATTCCCACTCGCGGTACAAAGCTCTAACTTTTGTTAGGGCTTTTTTTATTCAATAAGTTTTTTGGTAATGCTTTTACTTGCTGTTAATGAAGCTAAATATCCTAATATAGAAATGGTAAGCGCAACAATTAGTAAGTTTTTAAGTTCAAATTTAATAGGATAAGGTAGTGTAGGAGTTATCATTATTAAATTTAGTTTTTGCTGAAGTACTACAAGAATAATTCCTAAAATAATTCCTATTACACTTCCAAAAATAGTTAGCAACAAACCCTGAGCTAAAAATATTTTTCTAATTTCTTTAATGCCTAAGCCTAAACTATTTAATGTTTTTAAGTTTGATTTCTTTTCTATTATCATCATGATTAAAGCACCAATTAAATTGAAAAGTGCAATAATAATGACTAAAGTAAAAATTAAATAAACTGCAATATTCTCAGTATTGAGCATTTTATAGAGAGAATCGTTTATTTGAATTCTGTTTTTTATTTCTATGTCGTTTTGAAATATAGTTTGTAGTTGGTTTCTAAATGCATCTTCATCACTATTTGGTTTTAGCTTAAATTCAATTCCAGTAACTTGATTTGGTTGAAATTTCACCAGTTGTTCAGCTAATTCTAAATTGCAAAAAATGTATTTAGCATCTAAATCTTCGCTTACATTATAAATACCAACCGTATTTAAAGGAGCAGTTAAAAAAGCGTCTTCTTCGTTTTCAATTAAACCTTTTCCTGCTTTTGGAGAATATACTTTTAAGCTATTAGTATAATCGAAAAGTCCCAATCCAAGCTTTCTACTAATTTCCGAACCTACAACCACTTCGTTTGAATTTGGGTGAAGCCAATTTCCTACATATAAATGATTTTCAATATCAGTAACATTATTGTATTTTTCGTCAACACCTTTAATATAGCCAACTAATTCTTTATCATTGTAAAAAAACAATACGCGTTCTTCTATAATTTTAGAGTAACTTTCTAGAGAATTAATTTTGTTAAGTTGATAGAGTTGTTCGTTTGAAATAAAAATTGATTTACCTGTTTTAGGAGTAATAACGAAATCGGGATCGATTGCATTTGTAAAGCTTAAGCTGAAATCACGTAAACCACTAAAAACTGAAAGTACAACAAAAAGTGCCATTGTTCCAGCAATTACTCCTAAAGAAGCTATCATGGTAATAATATTGATAGCCGAATTTTTACTAAAACTTATGGCATAACGCTTAGCTATGTAAAGCGAAAAATTCAAAATTATGACTTTTTACGTTTGTATAATAAGTCGGGGTTTTGAACTGGATTTTCTTTTCCAGACAATGCGTTGTCAATTTTTTCGATGTAGTCTAAACTGTCATCAATGTAAAAAATTAAATCAGGTACTTTTCTAAGTTGATTTTTTACTCGCTGAGCTAAATCATGTTTGATTAAAGGAGTATTCTCTTTAATTGCAGACAAAATTTCTTTTCCTTTTTCAGACGGAAATATACTTAAATATACTTTAGCAATTGATAAATCTGAAGTAACATTTACTTTTGAAACAGAGATGATTAAGTTTGTAATTCCATTTTTACGAATTTCTCCCTGTAAAATATCTACAATATCACTTTGTAGTAATTGACCAATTTTCTTTTGTCTATTTGTTTCCATTTTGCAAAAATACAAATAAACTAAATAGTATTGCTTAATTTTATGATGCTAAAGATTGTTTATTTTTTTAGTACTCCTAATTTTGTTGTAAAAATTAATCAGATTAAATTATTAAGAAAATGAATAAGATAGAACATATTGGTATTGCAGTTAAGAATTTAGAAGAATCGAATCTTTTGTTTGAAAAGCTCTTTGGAGCTCTTGCATATAAACAAGAAGAAGTGGAGAGTGAAGGGGTAAAAACTTCTTTTTTTATGAATGGTCCAAATAAAATTGAATTATTAGAAGCAACAAGAGAAGATAGTCCAATTGCTAAATTTATCGATAAAAAGGGTGAGGGTATTCATCATATCGCTTTTGATGTGGATGACATAGTTTTAGAAATGGAACGTTTAAAAAATGAAGGCTTTGTATTATTAAATGAAGCTCCAAAGTCTGGAGCCGACAATAAATTAGTAGCTTTCTTACATCCTAAGACGACTAATGGTGTACTAATTGAGCTTTGTCAAGAAAAAAGATAAAAAATTTTGTCTAACAAAAAAATAGTAGTAATATTGCAACCTCAAAACTGGTCCTATAGCTCAGTTGGTTAGAGCACCTGACTCATAATCAGGTGGTCCCTGGTTCGAGCCCAGGTGGGACCACTGCCTTGCCCGAAAGGGCATTTTTTTTAGTGCGAAAGTTAAATTTTTATATTTTTTTAAGTTTTTTTTCTAAAAATATTGATTAATATAAAAATATTTATATTTTCGTAACCAGAAAGAATTGCGGTAAATGTTAAAAAAAGATTAACAAACTGTTAAAGCGATTAAGCATTAATTAAAATTAATATTTTTGTGGCCTATGAAAATAGCTATACATAAAATACTAGTCCTTTTTATAAGTGTGTTTACTTGTAACATTGCTTTAGCAGCTGAGGTGCCTCCTCCGCCAGCACCCCTAACTACAACACCTGGTTTACCTATTGATGGTGGACTAGTAATAATGTTTTTCGCCGCACTTATACTTGGTTATCTAGTTTCTACGAAATATATATTCAATAAAAAAAGCTCTTTATAAGAGCTTTTTTTATGTTATTTATTTAATTCGAACAATCTTTTTACATATTTCCCAACGACATCAAATTCGAGATTAACAATTGTGCCTATTTTAAAAGAATGGAAATTTGTATTTTCATAAGTGTAAGGTATAATTGCTACGCTAAATTCATTCTTCTTTGAATTTACTACAGTTAAACTCGTTCCATTTATAGTAATTGACCCTTTTTCAATTGTGATGTTGCTTAAGGTTTCGTCGTATTCAAAAGTAAAATACCAACTTCCATTAGAATTTTCTATTGCAATACATTTTCCAGTTTGGTCAACATGGCCTTGCACAATGTGTCCGTCCAATCTGTCTCCAAGTTTCATGGCGCGCTCCAGATTAACAATATCTCCTACTTGCCATTCACCAATATTTGTTTTTAAAATGGTTTCTTTAATGGCTACAACAGAGTAGTTGTCCTCTTTTATTTCTACTACTGTAAGGCAAATTCCATTATGAGCAACACTTTGATCAATTTTCAATTCATTTGTAATGTTAGATTGAATGGTTATTATTAAATTTTCCTGATCTTTTACAATTTTTTTAATTGTTCCAAGTGTTTCTATTATTCCGGTAAACATAACTTGATTTTATTTACTAAATTTGTACCCCAAAAGTAAGGAATTAAAAAACCAAATATGCTTAAAAAAGCTGAAAATATAATTGTAGGAATTTCTGTAGGAGATTTAAATGGAATTGGTCCAGAAGTTATTTTGAAAACATTTGAAGATACAAGAATGTTAGAACTTTGTACACCAGTTGTTTTTGCTAATGCTAAAATTATTTCTTTTTTAAGAAAATCTCTCAACATTAATATCAATATTCACGGAATAGATAAATTAGACCAAATTGTATTGGGTAAATTTAATGTACTTAACGTTTGGAAAGAAGGAGTTAATTTAGAGTTCGGAAAAACTGATGAAAATGTTGGTAAATATGCTATTAAATCTTTTGTCAAAGCAACAGAAGCTTTAAAAAATGGTTCGGTAGATGTCTTAGTTACGGCGCCAATAAATAAATACAATATTCAATCTGAAGAATTTAATTTTCCTGGGCATACTGATTATTTAGCAAAAGAGCTAGAAGGCGATGCTTTAATGTTGATGGTAAACGGAGAATTAAGAGTAGGGCTTTTAACAGATCATATTCCAGTTAACAAAGTAGCGGAATATGTAAATGCAGAATTACTTCAAAAGAAAATTGCCGTTATTAATAAAACCTTAATTGAAGATTTTAAAATTTCAAAACCCAAAATTGCTGTTTTAGGTTTAAATCCTCATAGTGGCGATAATGGTGTAATAGGTAAAGAAGAAGAAACGATCATAAAACCAACTTTAAAAAAAATATTTGAAGAGGGAACAATGGTCTTTGGTCCATATTCGTCAGATAGTTTTTTTGGATCTAATTTATATGAAAAGTTTGATGCTGTTTTGGCAATGTACCATGATCAAGGTTTGATTCCGTTTAAAACACTATCTTTTGGTAAAGGAGTGAATTATACGGCTGGACTTAATAAAGTGAGAACTTCTCCTGATCACGGAACTGCTTTTGAAATAGCAGGAAAAGGAGAGGCAAGTCATGAGTCTTTCAGAGAAGCTGTATATAAGGCAATTGATATTTACAGTAACAGAGGAGAGTACTTAGAATTGTCAGAAAATCCTTTAAAAATAAAAGAAAATACGTTATAAACAAAAAAATGTTAATAACCAGTTTTATTTTATAATAAAATTAATATCTTTGCAACCCCGAATAAATGGGTAAACTGTTGTCATGAAGAATTTTAAAGAATTTTTAATTCCGTTTACGGGATTAAAGTTTGGGAAACATCAGTTTGATTATCAGGTAGATAATTCGTTCTTTGAGCATTTTGACTATAATGAATTTAACAATGCAAATATTAATGTTAAAGTAGTTTTAGATAAAAAATCAACGATGTTAGAGTTAACTTTTAAGCATGAAGGTACGGTTAATGTTCCTTGTGACTTGTCAAATGAAGACTTTGATTTAAAGATTAAAGGTAATTTAAAACTTATAGTCAAGTTTGGGGAAGAGTTCAACGATGAAAATGAAGAAATGTTGATTCTTCCGCATGGAGAGTTTCAAGTAGATGTTTCGCAATACATATATGAAATGATTGTATTGTCAGTTCCAGCAAAAAGAATACATCCTGGAGTTAAGGATGGAACTTTAGGTACAGAAACAATCGAAAAATTGGAAGCGTTATCTCCAAAAAAAGAAATTGAAAAAGAGAAAGATGAAATAGACCCTAGATGGGCAGAATTAAAAAAACTATTAACGGATAAAAATAAGTAAAAATGGCACATCCTAAGAGAAGACAGTCGTCGACAAGAAGAGATAAGAGAAGAACGCATTATAAGGCGTCAACTCCTCAAATTGCTACATGTCCGGTAACTGGTGAAGCACACTTGTACCACAGAGCTTACTGGCACGAAGGAAAATTATACTACAGAGGACAAGTTGTAGTTGACAAAACTGAGGCAGTAGCTTAATGGTTTTGAGATAGCATAAAAAACTCTCACATTGTGAGAGTTTTTTTGTTATTAGCTGGTTTTTAAGGAGATAATTATCGAATCATAATTTTATTTTTTTCGATTTTTTTCGTAATTTCCACCACTTTTTGATTTTTTTAAAATCGAGAGGAAAATTAGTTTTTATGAATAAAGTAACAGCAGCAATTACAGCTATAGGTTCATATGTTCCTGAATTTGTACTTTCAAATCAAGTGCTTGAAAGTATGGTAGATACAAACGATGAGTGGATTACTACCAGAACAGGAATCAAAGAAAGAAGATTATTAAAAGAAGAAGAAGGAAAAGGTACTTCTTTTTTAGCCATTAAGGCAGCAAAAAATCTGCTTGAAAAAGCCAATTTGGACCCAAAAGAAATTGATTTGGTAATTTTGGCAACTGCAACTCCCGATATGCCTGTTGCTTCAACAGGAGTTTTTGTAGCAACACAAATTGGCGCAACAAATGCTTTCGCTTACGATCTACAAGCAGCATGTTCAAGTTTTCTTTACGGGATGTCTACAGCATCAGCTTACATTGAATCAGGAAGATATAAAAAAGTATTATTAATAGGTGCCGATAAAATGTCATCTATTATTGATTATACTGATAGAGCTACTTGTATTATTTTTGGAGATGGCGCAGGAGCAGTTTTATTTGAACCAAATACCGAAGGATTAGGCTTCCAAGATGAATTTTTAAGAAGTGATGGAATTGGTCGCGAATATTTAAAAATTGATGCAGGTGGATCAATTTTGCCTCCAACAGAAGAAACCGTAAAAAATAAACAACATTTTGTGTTTCAAGATGGTAAAACAGTTTTTAAATATGCAGTTTCTGGGATGGCTGATGTAAGTGAAAAAATCATGCAACGCAACAATTTGTCTCATGAAGATGTAAATTGGTTAGTAGCACATCAAGCAAATAAAAGAATCATTGATGCAACTGCAAATAGAATGGGTGTAGATGAGTCTAAGGTTTTAGTAAACATCCATAGATATGGAAATACAACTTCGGCTACTTTACCACTTTTATTGTGTGATTTTGAAAAACAACTTAAAAAAGGTGATAATATAATTTTTGCTGCTTTTGGAGGTGGATTCACATGGGGATCTATTTATCTAAAATGGGCTTATGACACAAAATAACAAACTATACTAAACCAAATTTAAAATTTTGTAAACATGGATATTAGAGAAATTCAAAATTTGATCAAATTTGTAGCAAAATCTGGAGCTACAGAGGTGAAATTAGAAATGGACGATTTCAAAATCACTATTAAAACTACAGCTGAAGGAACAGAGCCTACAACAACTTTTGTTCAACATGTTCCTGTAACAAATGCATTGCCTCAAGCTGCAGCACCACAACCTGTTGCGCCTACAGCACCTGCTGCTCCAGCTGCACCTGAAACTGCTTCTGACGATAGTAAATATATCACTATTAAATCGCCAATGATTGGTACTTTTTATAGAAAACCAGCTCCAGACAAGCCTGTTTTTGTTGAAGTTGGTACTTCAATTGGTAAAGGAGATGTGGTGTGTGTTATCGAAGCAATGAAATTATTTAACGAAATTGAATCAGAGGTTTCTGGTAAAATTGTTAAAATTTTAGTGGATGATTCATCTCCAGTAGAATTCGATCAACCATTATTCTTAGTTGATCCATCATAATAAGTTAGAAGTTAGAAGTTAGAAGTTAGAAGTTTTTCTTACTTCATAATTGTCTAATTGACACATTGTCTAATTGTCTAATTAAAAAAAGATGTTTAAAAAGATATTAATTGCCAATAGAGGTGAAATTGCACTACGTGTAATTAGAACCTGTAAAGAAATGGGTATTAAAACGGTAGCGGTTTACTCTACTGCAGATGCAGATAGTTTACACGTTCGTTTTGCTGATGAAGCGGTTTGTATTGGTCCGCCTCCAAGTAACCTTTCTTACTTAAAAATGTCAAATATTATTGCTGCTGCAGAAATAACAAATGCAGATGCAATTCACCCAGGATATGGTTTCTTGTCTGAAAATGCTAAGTTTTCAAAAATTTGTGAAGAGCACGGAATTAAATTCATTGGTGCTTCTGCAGAAATGATTGAAAAAATGGGAGACAAAGCAACTGCAAAAGCTACTATGGAAGCTGCAGGTGTACCTTGTGTTCCAGGTTCTAAAGGAATTTTAGAATCGTTTGAAGACGCTAAAAAAGTAGCTAAGAAAATTGGTTATCCAGTTATGATGAAAGCTACTGCTGGTGGTGGTGGAAAAGGAATGCGTGCTATTTGGAAAGAAGAAGAATTATTAAAAGCTTGGGAAAGTGCTCGTCAAGAGGCTGCTGCGGCTTTTGGTAATGATGGTATGTACATGGAAAAATTAATTGAAGAACCACGTCATATTGAAATTCAAGTAGTAGGTGATTCATTTGGTAAAGCATGCCACTTATCAGAAAGAGATTGTTCTGTACAAAGAAGACACCAAAAGTTAACGGAAGAAACGCCTTCTCCATTTATGACGCCTGAGTTGCGTGATGCTATGGGTGAAGCAGCAGTAAAAGCAGCAGAATATATTAAATATGAAGGTGCTGGAACTGTTGAGTTCTTAGTAGATAAGCATAGAAATTTCTATTTTATGGAAATGAATACGCGAATTCAAGTAGAGCACCCTATTACAGAACAAGTAGTAGATTATGATTTAATTCGTGAGCAAATTCTTGTAGCCGCTGGTGTGCCAATTTCTGGTAAAAATTACTATCCACAGTTACATTCTATTGAATGTCGTATTAATGCAGAAGATCCATATAATGATTTCCGACCTTCGCCAGGTAAAATTACGGTTTTACACGCCCCAGGTGGACACGGAGTTCGTTTAGATACGCACGTGTATGCTGGATATACAATTCCACCAAATTACGACTCTATGATTGCGAAGTTAATTACTACTGCACAAACACGTGAAGAAGCCATTAATAAAATGAAACGCGCTTTAGATGAGTTCGTAATTGAAGGAATTAAAACAACCATTCCTTTCCACAGACAGTTAATGGATGAACCAGATTATGTTGCTGGTAATTACACCACTAAGTTTATGGAATCTTTTAAGATGAATGAAGTTTAATAAATATAGAAATCCCGAGTTTTGCTCGGGATTTTTTTGTTTAGTTATTGCGAGTGTAACGAATCAATCTTGTTTTTTGCACGGATTATAAATCTGCGCTATTGGGATCTATTTTATCTTATTTTTATTTTTTATATCCATTCCAATTTTAAAAAAAATAGCCCCTATTACAAAAGCAAATAAAGCTTGTCACAAATTTATACCACCACTTGGCTCGCCATAATAATATAAATTACAAGCAATTATTGGCATAATCATTACTAAATAACCAATTATATTTCTCATATTCTGGTCTATTTTAAATCAAGCTTTTTTAGCTGTTTATAAGTAAGTATTTTAGTAAATATAATTAATTAAATTTCACTAATCAACTGCACAACTTCCTCCTTCTGTTCAGCATACTTTTTTTGCAAATAAGAACCTTCTTCCATTCGGTTGTAATATTCTAAGGCTTTATTGCCAAATGCTTTTTGTTGAAAAGGCGATAATTCTGGAACTAAAGGAAATTCTTTGTGAAACAAATTCTCATAATATGCTTGAAACTCGCGTTCGTTTTTGTCTTCAACTTTATATTTTTCCGATTTCTGTTTTACATGTAACATTTCATGCGCTAATAAATTCAGCATCAAGAATAATGGAAATTCGAAAGTATTTGCAGGCAATTTAATGACTTGTTTGCTTCCGATTACTCCATTTGTTGTCAATAGAATAAAACTTGGCTCCGCTTTTTCGGTTAGTTCAAAATGAGAAAAATTTTCTTGTTCTAATTCATATACTTTTACTAACCAATGCGCTGCTTCAATGGTTAAACCTAATTGTGCAAAGCCTTTTATGGTTTTTTCAACTTCGGAAAGTGCAATCATTTTTGAACTTCTATATATGAAAAATAGCCCCGATTGAGGTTTTGTTGGAGCTCTTAAACGGTTCTCGATACATTTTGTTTCGTCACTTCGAGTTTTCGCTATGCGAAAGTATCGAGAAGTGAAACAAAACACTCGAACTGACGTTTAAAGCGACTACCGAAAGCGGGACTATTCTTGTTTAATTATTGTTTTTTGTGCTTTTAATAAACACACCCCTAACCCCT
This sequence comes from Flavobacterium haoranii, assembly GCF_009363055.1. NCBI lineage: Bacteria > Pseudomonadati > Bacteroidota > Flavobacteriia > Flavobacteriales > Flavobacteriaceae > Flavobacterium > Flavobacterium haoranii. The sequence goes on from NZ_CP045292.1 coordinate 2,431,520, forward strand.
ATAACTCTAAATTTTATTTTTATATGTATCGTTGAATCTTCGATTTCAAGAGGGGAACTAAAGTGTTTCTTTTAACCATTTAAAAAATTCGCGTTGCCAAACGATACCGTTTTGTGGTTGTAACACCCAATGGTTTTCTTCAGGGAAATATAATAATCGGCTTTTAATTCCTTTTAATTGTGCTGCTTGAAACGCTTCTAGTGCTTGCCCTATTGGTACACGATAATCTTTTCCACCTTGAACAATAAGAATAGGTGTGTTCCAATTGTTTACTAAGTTAATTGGGTTGAATTCTTTATAGGTTTTTTGAGCGGCTTTGTTTTCAGTTTCCCAGTAAGCACCGCCCATATCCCAATTGGTAAAGAAAACTTCTTCGGTGGTACCATACATGCTTTGTAAATTGAAAATACCATCGTGTGCTATAAACGATTTAAAGCGATTGTTGTGAATTCCTGCTAAATAGAATACAGAGTAACCGCCGTAACTAGCACCAACAGCTCCTAATCTTGTTTTGTCTACATAAGATTCTTTAGCAACATCATCAATAGCGCTTAAATAATCGTCCATTGCTTGTCCGCCCCAATCTTTACTAATGTCTTCGTTCCATTTTACACCATGACCCGGCATTCCTCTTCTGTTTGGCGCTACTACAACATAACCTTGTGATGCCATGACTTGGAAATTCCAACGGAACGAATAAAATTGTGAAAGTGCGCCTTGTGGTCCGCCTTGACAATATAATAATGTTGGATATTTTTTAGTTTTATCGAAGTTAGGTGGTAAAATAACCCAAACTAACATATCTTTGCCATCAGTAGTTTTAACCATTCTTTTTTCTACAGTTGGTAAACTTAATTTAGCATAAGTTTCATCGTTAAGATGTGTAATTTGTAACCAAGATTTTTTCTTTAAATCATAGCTAAAAATTTCGTTTGCATGATTCATATCGCTACGTGTAAGAATTACTTTATTCTCGTTAAAGCCAATAATTTGGTTCACGTCAAATTGGCCTTCTGTTAATTGATTTACGCGAACAGCAATTTTGGTTAAACCTGGAAAATTAACTTCAAATAATTGTTTTGTGCCATCTACTGGAGCTAAGAAGTACACTTTTTTCCCGTTTTTACTCCAAGTGAAACTATCAACAGTTCCATCCCAAGCAGCTGTTAAGTTAATGTTCATTCCTTTAAAACGAACAATGATGTCGTTTTTGTCGGCTTCAAATCCGTCGCGTTTCATTTGTAACCAAGATAAGTCGCCATTTGGAGAAAATTGAGGAGCAACATCGTAACCAAGATTGTCTTCGGTCAGGTTTTTAGTAGTTTTTGAAGTTACATCATATTCGTATAAATTCGTATTTGTGCTAATAGCATACTCGGTTCCGAATTTCTTTTTAGAAACGTAAATTACTTTTGAGCCATCGGGAGACCAAATGTAATCTTCATCGCCACCAAAGGGTTTTTGTGGGCAATCGAATGGTTCGTTTGCTAAAATATCAATTTCGTTTCCTTTATCGTCTGTTATGAAAACATGATTATGAGCACCTTCGTTCCAAGTATCCCAATGACGATAATCTAAACTATTGTATACTTGAGCTTGGCTTTTATCTAGTTCAGGATAGAAATCTTTTCCTAAAACTTTTTCTGTTTTTACTTCTTTGTTAGATAAAGTGAAGTTGTTTTTGCTGTTTTTATCTTGAATTTGAGCGTTTGCTTTATCTTTTTCAATTTCAATTGCTTTGCCGCCTTCAATTGGAATTTGATAGTATTTAGAATGCGATTTGTTTTCGGCAACTGATGGCGTAGAAACTTTATAAATAATAAATTTTTGATCTTTTGAGATTCCAAGTGAAGAAACTCTTCTTATTTGCCATAAAAGTTCAGGAGTCATTACTTCTTGAGCCATTGCTGAAATTGAAATCATACCAATTAGGGTTAAAATAATTTTTTTCATTTTGCTTTATTTTCCTTATAACATAATGCTTAAAAGTCTGCTAAAATTACTGTTTTTTTAAAAAATATAGCTAATTTCACGACTTTAACAAAACTATAAACTTTAATGAGGAAATTAGCATTACATTGGCAAATACTTTTGGGAATGATTCTTGGGGTTTTATTTGCCGTTTTATTAATTCAATTTGATTGGGGAAAAGGTTTTATTGTTGATTGGGTTAAACCTTTTGGCAATATTTTTATAAACTTATTAAAATTAATTGCAGTTCCTTTAATTTTAGCTTCTTTGATAAAAGGAGTTTCCGATTTAAAAGATATTTCTAAACTTTCGCAAATGGGTGGAAGAACAATAGGACTTTATATTTTAACTACCATTTTAGCTGTTTCAATTGGTTTAATTGTTGTTAATGTTATTAAACCGGGTAGTTTTATATCGGAAGAAACAAGAATAGAGTTAGTTGGGAATTATTCAAATGATGCCAATTCAAAAATTCAAGCTGCAGAAAACCAAAAGAATGTTGGCCCTTTGCAAGCGTTAGAAGATATAGTTCCTAGCAACATTGTGAAAGCTGCTTCTGATAACGGTAATATGTTGCAAGTTATATTTTTTGCGGTGTTCTTTGGTATAGCTTTAATCCTAATCCCGCAAGACCAATCGCAACCTGTTAAAGCTTTTTTGATGGTTTTAATGAAGCAATTCTCAAAATGATTGATATTATTATGCTCGGTGCGCCTTACGGTGTTTTTGCATTATTAGCATCATTAATTGCTGAATCGCCAAGTTTAGATTTATTCAAAGCTTTAGGAATGTATGGATTAACAGTAGTTCTAGGATTAGCTATAATGTTAGTAGTTTATTCATTACTTGTTAAAGTTTTAGCTAAGAAAAATCCAAAGTTCTTTTTTAATGGAATTTCTCCAGCTCAATTATTAGCTTTTTCGACTAGTTCAAGTGCGGCTACTTTGCCAGTAACAATGGAACGAGTAGTAGATAATTTAGGTGTTGATGATGAAGTAGCGAGTTTTGTATTGCCTATTGGAGCAACTATAAATATGGATGGAACAAGTTTGTACCAAGCTGTAGCAGCAGTTTTCATTGCACAAGCTTTTGGTATGGATTTAACTTTGGGTGCGCAACTTGGAATTATTGCTACGGCAACGCTAGCTTCAATTGGTAGTGCTGCAGTTCCTGGTGCCGGAATGGTAATGTTAGTAATTGTATTGGCACAAGCAGGAATACCAGAAGCGGGATTAGCATTAATTTTTGCTATCGATAGACCTTTAGATATGTGTAGAACAACTGTAAATGTAACCGGAGATGCTGCTGTTTCTATGGTAGTAGCAAAATCTGTAGATAAATTAGCATAAAGATGGAAGACTTTCATTGGACCAAATTATTTAATCCTGAATTCTATATTACTATGGAATTTGGTGGCGTTCCTGTTGGGATTTATATGGTCCTATTTATAGTTTTTGCTGAAACTGGATTGTTTGCGGGTTTCTTTCTTCCTGGTGATAGTTTACTTTTTCTTTCAGGAATTTATTCTAGAGAATTAGTAGAAACGTTTTTTTATATTCCAAGTGATTTTTCAAATGTAACAGTGTTATCGCTATTAATAGCCGCAGCTGCAACATTAGGAAATATTTTTGGTTACTGGTTTGGTGCACGTAGTGGACAGTTTTTATATCAAAAAGAAGATAGTTTTTTCTTCAAAAAAAAATATTTACAAGAATCTCAAGTTTTCTTTGAACGACATGGAGGAAAAGCCATAATTTTTGCCCGTTTTTTACCAATTGTTAGAACTTTTGTACCCATAATTGCTGGAATAGTTCATATGGAAAAAACACGTTTCATGTTTTACAATGTGCTAAGTTCAATCATGTGGTCTTTTACTTTAGTTTTTGCAGGTCATTATTTGTACGGATTTTTCCTTGATGAATTTGATTTGGATCTAAAAAAACATATTGAAAAAATAATCTTGATTTTAATTGCGGTTACTACTTTTCCATTAGTTATGAAAGCTATAAAATCAAGAAAAAAACCACAATCTGAAGATGCAGCTTAGTTATTGGGAATTAAAAAATTGGTTTACGAATGTAGATTATACTATTGTTGGTAGCGGAATTGTAGGTTTACATTGCGCATTAGCACTTCGTGAACGATTTCCAAAAGCAAAGATTTTAGTTTTAGAAAAAGGAATTTTGCCACAAGGAGCAAGTACAAAAAATGCTGGTTTTGCGTGTTTTGGAAGTATTTCTGAAATTTTAGACGATTTAAAATCACATTCTTTAGATGAGGTTGTTGCGCTTGTCGAGAAACGATGGAAAGGATTACAATTACTTCGTAAACGATTAGGTGATGAGGTTCTTAATTTCAAACCATTTGGTGGATACGAACTTTTTTTAAAAGATGATGAAGCTTTTTTCGAGAATTGCATTCAAAAAATTCCATTTATAAATGAAGTTTTAAAACCAATTTTTAAAGCTGATGTTTTTGAAAAACAAGTTGACCGATTCAGCTTCCAAAATATTTTCGATTATTTAATTTTCAATCCTTTTGAAGGTCAAATCGATACTGGAAATATGATGCAAGCTTTGTTAAAAGAAGCAACTAAGAAAGATATTTTAATCTTGAATCAGCAAAATGTTTCTTCGTATAACGATTTGAATGGAAAAGTTGAGGTTGTTACCAATGAGTTTTCATTTACTACCAATAAATTACTTTTTGCTACTAACGGATTTGCTACCCAACTAACCGAAGGTAAAGTGCAACCTGCAAGAGCTCAAGTTTTAATTACAAAACCCATTGAAAACCTTGATATAAAAGGAACATTTCATTTAGATAAAGGCTATTATTATTTTAGAAATATTGGAAATAGAATTCTTTTTGGAGGAGGAAGAAATCTCGATTTTGATGGTGAAAATACAACCGATTTAGGCCAAACAAAAATTATTCAGGATTCGTTAGAACAATTGCTTAAAAATGTAATTTTGTCCAATTATGATTTTGAAATTGATCACAGATGGAGTGGAATTATGGGAGTGGGAAATCATAAAAAACCTATTGTATAACAACTTTCTGAAAATGTATATTGTGGTGTTAGAATGGGAGGAATGGGAGTCGCAATCGGAAGTTTAATAGGACAAGAATTAGCTGATTTATTATAATTATATGGCAAAAAAAACTACTTCAAAAAAGAAAACTACGCCTACAAAAAAAACTGTAAAAAGAACAACTGGTCAAAAAATATTCCGATTTATTTGGAAAACTTTTCTATGGTTTAACATTATAAGTGTATTTTTTGTGTTACTCTACAAATTTGTTCCTGTTCCCTTTACACCATTAATGGCAATTAGAGCATTAGAGCACAAAGAGGCTGGAAAAGAAATGACATGCTCGCATGATTGGGTAGATATCGAATATATTTCACCAAATCTTCAAAAAGCGGTAATTGCAAGTGAAGATGGCAAGTTTTTAGAACACAATGGTTTTGATTTTGATTCTATGCAAAAAGCTTTTCAAAAAAATCAAAATGGAAAGAAAATTAGAGGAGGAAGTACTATTTCACAGCAAACTGCAAAAAATGTTTTTCTGTGGCCTGGAAGAAGCTATATTCGTAAAGGGTTTGAGGCTTATTTTACAGTTTTAATTGAACTATTGTGGAGTAAAGAACGCATTATGGAAGTTTATCTTAACAGTATTGAAATGGGAGATGGAGTTTATGGAGCACAAGCAGCATCTAAACATTGGTACCATAAAGAAGCTAAAAGTTTATCTAAATATGAAGCTGCAGGAATTGCAGTAATTCTTCCAAATCCAAGAAAATATAAACCAGTTAATTCTGGACCCTATATTAATCGTAGAAAAGCTACAATAGCTAAATATATTGGCTACGTAAAATTGGAATATTAATGCAAACGGTCTTAATTACAGGAGCTTCTGGTGGAATAGGAAGAAAAACAGCCGAATATTTTGCAAAAAATGGTTGGCACGTAATTGCAACAGTAATTAGCTTCAATGAATTAAACGATTTAGATAAAGTTCCAAATGTGTTTTGTTACGAAATGAATGTAACTAGGACAGAAAGTATTGAGAGAGCCAAACAGGAAATTTTGCAAAAACATTCCAAAATTGATGTAGTAATTAATAACGCTGGAATTGGTTACAGAAGTTTTGTGGAATTATCTGAAGATTCTAAAATCGATGCAATTGTTAATGTAAATTGGTTAGGTGTTGTAAAAGTTTGTCGTGCTTTTATTCCAAAATTTAGAGAGCAAAATTTTGGACAATTTATCAATATTACTTCAGTAGCGGGATTAGTAAATTTACCTCTTGGAAATTTTTATCATTCAACAAAACAAGGAGTAGAAAGTTTTTCAGAATGTATGGCCTACGAACTAAAGCCATTTAATATTAGTGTTTCAACAGTTCAATTTGGTAACGCACCAACTGATTTTCAAAAGAATGTAACAAAATGTTGTGCAACTCCAATAGAATCTTACAATAAATTAATGCTTAAAATTTCGGAAGTATTGGCCAAAAAATCGGGTAAAAATCAAGAATTACCACAACAAATAGTTGAAAAATTATTTTTAATCGCTTCAAATCCTAAAAAATCTTTTACACGTTATACTATAGGTTTCGATGCAAACGCCATGAAATGGTTACGTCGCATTTTAGGTTATAAATTATTTGATGCTTTGATAAGTAAAGTAACTTTAAAATAGTTCTACCTGCTAAAACTATCATTTCGTAAACTTAAAATGCTGTTTTACAAATTGAAACATTTTTCATTTACAGAAAAAAGTATATTCGTTTTAAATTTTAAAGAACATGAAAACGCTATTAATCTCAATCTATTTTGCAATCATTGGTTTAAATGTTGTTAATATTACTGAAACCGAATCTGTTTTAAAAGAAGTAAAATTTGAAAGTAGTTTTACACTTATTAATGACACTAAAGAGAAAGTAACCATCCACACAGGAACAGGTATTGTGAGTTTAAATAAAGGTTCCAAAACAAGTATAGGTTGTAATGTAGGTAAAGAAGTTCGATGGGCAAATGATGGCAAAAAAGGCGACGTTATTTTTAAAATAGCCAATGATATGTGTGGCGAAACACTAAAGCTTTCAAAGTTTGTTAAATAATTGAAATCCCGACTTGTTCGGGATTTTTTGATTTTTAAAAGTAACTTTTTATTGTATTTTCCGACTAATTAGTCAAAAAACTAAAATTATGCAAGCACACGAAATAGATTACCATATTTATGGTGAAGAAATGCAATATGTAGAAATAGAACTCGATCCACAAGAAGTTGTAGTAGCCGAAGCGGGAAGTTTTATGATGATGGAAAATGGAATCAAAATGGAAACTATTTTTGGAGATGGAAGTCAACAAGAAGGTGGGATTTTTGGCAAGTTATTATCAGCAGGAAAACGAGTTTTAACTGGAGAAAGTCTCTTTATGACAGCTTACCAAAATATAGATATGGGCAAACGTAAAGTCTCTTTTGCTTCACCCTATCCAGGTAAAATTGTTGCCATAGATTTAATGAAATATGGTGGAAAGTTTGTATGCCAAAAAGATGCTTTTCTTTGTGCTGCAAAAGGTGTTTCTGTTGGAATCGATTTTTCAAGAAAATTAGGTCGCGGATTATTTGGTGGTGAAGGTTTCATCATGCAAAAATTAGAAGGTGATGGAATGGCATTTGTGCATGCAGGAGGTACACTAGCACGTAAAGAATTACAACCTGGTGAAGTTTTAAAAGTAGATACGGGTTGTATTGTTGGTTTTACAAAAGATGTAGATTATGATATTGAATTTGTAGGCGGAATTAAAAACACGATTTTTGGTGGAGAAGGTGTTTTCTTTGCAACACTTCGTGGGCCTGGTGTTGCTTACATTCAATCGTTACCTTTTAGTCGATTAGCAGATAGAGTCATTCAAGCTGCACCACAAATGGGAGGAAAAGACAAAGGAGAAGGAAGTTTATTAGGTGGCTTAGGAAGAATGCTAGAAGGTGATAATAGTTTTTAATAATAATTAAGATAACATAAAAAAAGCCAACTATAAGAGTTGGCTTTTTTACATAGAGCATATTTGTTATCTAAATAATGGTTTTGTTTGTTAATTTAACTCAATTTTAATTATTGATAATCAGTGTTTTATGTTTATATTTTGTAACTTTATAATCTAAATTTTAGAAGTTATGAAAAATATTGTTTTAAAAAATGCAGTTCTAATTTTTATAGGAATTGCTTTGTTTTTTCTAGCTATGGATTTTTTAGGTTTAGCGAGTAAAAATTACTTAAGAGCTTTAAATGCGTTTATCGTTTTGTATGGTATTCGTAAGACTATAAAAGAAAGTTATCTAAATGGTAAGATGGATTATTTTGAAAACTTTTTTTCTGGCTTTATTACTGGAGTTTTAGGTGTATTTTTAGGAATTGTAGGTCTTATCGTTTTTATTTATTTAAAAGGAGGTGAAACATATCTAAATACTTTATCTGATACTTTCTTTTTTGTGGGTAAAGTAAGCATTATTCAATATTGTGGAGTACTATTCTTTGAAGGAGTGGCTTCATGTGTTATAGGTACATTAGCGCTAATGCAGCTTTACAAAAAAGATGTCGATGTAAGCCATAATTATTAAATTCTAATGACTGAATAATTTTATTTACAAAAATGTAACAATAAAAATCCGCTCAATTGAGCGGATTTTTTTAATTTCTAAAAACAATATTTAGATAAAAATTTCTTCCCATTCTAGGAATGTTGTTCCAATCTGAAAATGTAGAATAGTAGTGATCAAAAATATTTTCAACGCCCAAGTTCAGTAACAATGTTTGGTTAGAAATAGAAAATTTGTAACTACCAGCCCAATTAAAAATTACATAATCGGGTGTTTTATCTTCTCCATAAAAAGAATTGTATTCTGTTTGTGCAGCATTTCCGTTTATCGAGATACTTGTTTTTAATTTATTTTTTGCAAACTGTAAATAACTTTTGTAACTAAACGGACTCATAAAAGGTAATTCGTTTTTGTTATTGTCTTTGCCTAAACTATATTTAAGTTTATTTTCAATTTGCCAATTTGCCTGAATTTTATAAGAAAATGTAAATTCATTAGTAAAAATGGTAGCATAATCAAACGCTGAATAACTTTTTACACCGTTTGCTCCTATAGTCATAGGTGCAACATTTTCGAGAGGTTGCCCAATAATATAGTTTTTAATGTAAAAGTAATTAGATGAAAATTTAGCTTTCCATTTATCTTTTATGGTTTCTAAGCCAATTCCAGTTTCAAAAGATTTTTCGTTTTTTAAATTAGGATTTCCAATATAATCAAATCCATCAAAACTATTAAATAAGTAAAAACCGTATCCTTCAGAAACAGAAGGAGCTCTTTCCCCATATCCTAAATGAAAATTCCAATGAATTAAATTTTTATGATTGTGATAGGTAGAAGCAAAACTTTTTAAGAATCGATTTTTTTCAGCTTTTAAATTGGGATAAAAAATTTGTAAACTCGCCAATCCAAAATCGCTTGCTATATTGTTATGATGATTTCCTAAGCTTGTATTTAAAATTAAATTAGAATGTTTGTTTATCGAAATATTATCTTCTAACGACAACCCATTAAAAAAGTTCTGACATCGGGCCAAGTGTACATAAACATCAAATTTTCGTTTGGATTTGATGGGTACATGGTCATTTCAGCAACAGATTTATTGTAGAAAGAATTGAGATTAATTTTAAAATGATGTTTTTTAAATTGTCCATCAATTTTCGAATAAAATCCGTAAGTATCACTCCAGCCAGGCATGTCCATATGAATAGGAACAAAAGGTCTTTTAGTATCATCCATAATATGAGTTATAGAATTGAAATATACTTTAGTTTCCCATTGGTTGAATACTGAATTTTCAAATTGGAAATGATACTTCAAAGAAGTTATAACTGCTTCAGCCAAAGAAACATCCATTGGCAATGCTGGATAACCAACATTAGTTGCTTTGTCATAAATAAGAGAGCCTTCAATAAATTGATTTTTAGTAATCAAATAACCAGTTGTAAAAGAAGTATTCAATTTTTTAAATTGAGAAAACAAAACTTCTTGATTATCTCCAGCTTTGTAATTATCGGCATTTCGAAGCATAAAGTTAGTGTCGATATAAAATTTTGATCGACTATAATTTAATTCAGTTCCAATTATTTTTTGTGAATTATTTGTTTCAAAACCAGAATGTAGCGCATATTTAAATCCTCTCGAATTGAAATTGTTTTGTTTTCTTTTTAAATCTAAACTTCCGCCAATAGTATTTCCATCGCTTGAACCTTGTTGTCCAGAATTTAGTTTAGCTTCTGCTAAATTAGAAACTTCAACATACGAAGTAATTGGGTCCATTTTATCGGTACAAGCTCCAAAAATTCTCATACCATCTATTGTGATGATTGTTCTTTCTGTTGACATACCATTTATTAAAGGTTCCCAAGCGTATGCACCACGTTTTACCAAGTCAATTTTTGGTGATTCATCTAAAAATTGATCTATAGAAGCTAATATTTTAGGTTGGGTTTCATTGATTTCAGTTTTAGTACCTATAACAATTACTTCATTTAATTCTTTTAAAGTAATCGAATCGGTTTCAATTTGTTGACCAAGAAGTGAAATTGAAAAGCAACAAAAAATAATGAAAAATATATATTTTTTCATGATTAAAAATGTTTTCCCAATAGTTAAACTATTGGGAAATAAGATTAAAATTCGATTTCGAAATAAATACTACTACTTTCTAGTGTTTCTGAAATTTCTTCGCCTTTTAATACTTCATTATCTTGATTTAGTAATTGAAGATTAATTTTCCAATAACCGGTCATGGTTAACGATAATTTTCCGTTGTACAATCCGCCTGATGTAGTTTGTATTGCATCTAGATTATTAGGAGATGAATGATTCCCCATGCTAGGCATTCTAGGATCAATTTTTAATGTATAATTGTCAACTACAGGGAAAGACATCATATTTTCCATCTTCCAAATACCAGCTACAAAATCATTTACAGCAACTTTTGGTTCTGTAGGATTAACAAATGCTACTATGTATTTAATGCCATCAGTACCAGTAAAAGTATTTATAGTTCTTTTTTCGCTAGCAGGAACACTTATTACATCAGTTGCCAAATAAGAGATGCCATCTATTATATAATTAAAGGTTAAATCCCAATATTCAGTATCGTTTTCCGGCATTTGAAAAACAATATAGCCCGAATAAGTAGTTTCGGTATTTGAGTTTTTAATTATAGATGAATTTGGACAAGAATGTGTCATACTCATCATGTGCATTTTTGGCGTCCAAGATATAGAAGCATTAGTTATGTACTGGTTAGAAGCGTTATTCTTTAAGCGCACTGTAATGTCATTATAACCTTGTTCTAATCCTCCAACTTTTGTGCTGTAAAGTTCTATTGTATGTGTTTCATTACTGATTTCTTGGAACTTAGTTAAACCGGTTAGTTCATTTGTATTTGAACTATTATCATCGTCATTTGAACAAGAAGTTAATGCTAAAGTGGCTGCGATAGCAATCGCAATATTTTTGAATTGAAATTTCATTTTTTTTATTCGTTAATTTTTGAAATATATATACAAGAGAATGTGCCTAAAGACTAAATCTAAAGACATAATAATGTTGATTTTTAAAATAAAAATCAGAAAAATATTAAACGAATAAAGTTGGTGGATGAAAAGTAGAATTTGTACAAACCCCTCTATATAAATTCAAATAGTTTGTGTTTATTTTATTTTGAGAGAAACAAAATGTGCGACTAAAATTAAAGTCAACAATTTGATTATAAAATAAGATTTCGATTTCTGAATTTTGAGTTTTTTTGTCTTGAGAAATGGGTTTTTCATTTTCAGAAGCTTTGGCAAGTTCTTTTGCTAAATGACATTTTCCGTTACATTTTAACTCAGGTTTTGCTTTGTTTTCACAAAGTTGCGTCGCAATATATTCATAATTCACCATGTAATCCAAAACTGGAATAATAGGTTTCGTTAGGAATAAGATTCCGATAATTATGAATATGATTTTTTTCACATTGCAAAAGTAATAATCAAAATGTTATTATATGTAACATTTGTTATGTTTCTAATAAAAAAAAACCACCCTTTTGGGCGGTTTTTCGAAGAATATAAATTTATTTTATTTCTCTTATTCCCATGTTATACAATGCAAATGCTTGAATATCTACTTGTTCGTTAATAATTGCTTCAGTAGATTTACCAGCACCATGACCTGCATTGGTATCAATTCTAATTAATACTGGATTTGGTCCTGTTTGTTTTGCTTGTAATTCGGCAGCAAATTTAAAACTGTGAGCAGGAACCACTCTGTCATCATGATCACCAGTTGTTACTAAAGTTGCCGGATATTGTACACCAGCTTTTACGTTATGAACGGGAGAATATGCTTTTAAATAATCGAACATTTCTTTGCTTTGTTCACTTGTTCCGTAATCGTAAGCCCAACCAGCACCAGCTGTAAACGTATGGTAACGTAACATGTCTAAAACTCCAACTTGTGGAATGGCTACTTTCATTAAATCGGGGCGTTGTGTCATGGTTGCACCAACTAATAAACCTCCGTTTGAACCACCTTTAATCGCTAAATAATCAGATGAAGTATATTTCTCTTTTATTAAATATTCTGCAGCGGCAATGAAATCATCAAATACATTTTGCTTTTGCATTTGCGTTCCTGCATCGTGCCATTTTTTACCATATTCACCACCTCCACGTAAGTTGGCAACAGCATAAACACCACCGTTTTCCATCCAAACTGCATTAGCAATACTAAAACTTGGAGTTAAGCTGATATTGAACCCTCCATAACCATATAAAATAGTTGGGTTTTTACCATTCAATTCTGTTCCTTTTTTATAAGTAATAATCATGGGAACTTTTGTACCGTCTTTTGAAGTGTAGAACACTTGTTTTGATTCGTAATCTTCCGATTTGAAATCTACTTTTGGTTTGTTGTACACTTTTGATGCTCCAGATTTTGGATCAAATTCGTAGATTGTACCAGGAGTTACATAATTTGTAAATGAATAATACAAAGTAGTTTCTTCTTTCTTACCTCCAAAACCACCTGCAGTTCCTATACCTGGTAATTCAATTTCACGAATTAATTTACCTTCGTAATCATATTGTTTAATTTGCGAAACAGCATCTTTCATATATTCGGTAAAAATATAACCTCCACCAGTTGAAGGCGATAAAACATTTTCAGTTTCAGCAATGAAATCAACCCAATTTTCTTGATGAGGTTTTGCTAAATCGAAAGTTACAATTCGTTTATTAGGTGCTTTAAAGTCTGTTGAAACGTAAAATTTAGTGCCAATATTATCAATGACATCACTATTGCTTTCAAAATTATTTACAATGTTTACAATTGGACCATTTTTAACTAAATCTTTAATGTACAATTCATTTCCGTTTGTGGCATTTGCAGCAGAAATTACTAAATAATTTTCATCTTCAGTTACATAACCACCAACGTATCTTCTTTTTTCATTTAAGCCAAAAATAACTTTGTCCTCGGTCTGTTTAGTTCCAAGTTTGTGATAGTACAATTTATGTTGGTCCGTTTTAGCAGACAACTCACTCCCTGTTGGTTTGTCATAACTTGAATAGTAAAAACCATCATTTTTATACCACGACATACCGCTGAATTTCACATCAAGAATAGTATCGCCGATAATTTCTTTGGTTTCAGTGTTTAAAACAATTACTTTTCTCCAGTCACTACCACCTTCAGAAATAGCATAAGCAGCTAAAGAGCCGTCTTTTGTAAAGCTCAAGCCGCCAAGTGAAGTGGTTCCATCTTTAGAAAATGTATTTGGATCTAAGAAAATTTCTTCCTTGCCACTTTCGTCTTTTCGGTATAAAACAGATTGATTTTGTAAACCATCATTTTTGTAGAAATAAGTAAATTTTCCTTCTACAAATGGAGCGGAAATTTTTTCGTAGTTCCAAAGTTTTTCCATTCTTTCTTTAATTTTGCTACGGAATGGAATTTTATTTAAATAACCAAAAGTAACTTCGTTTTCGGCTTTTACCCAAGCTTCTGTTTCTGCACTTCTGTCGTCTTCTAACCAACGATAAGGATCTTGAATTTGTTCGCCAAAATAAGTATCTACTGTGTCTACTTTTTTAGTGATAGGATATTGTACACTCATGTCAATTTCTTTAATTTCATCTTTTTTACAAGCTACAATTGTTGTAACAGCTAAGATTAGTGAAATAGATTTTTTCATCTGTTGTTGTTTTTGATTGTAAACAAAAATAGGAATTTGATTTTGAGTAACTTGTTAATTAAAACTCAAAATTGAAACCCAAAACAATATTTCGCCCCATATTTGGAATGCCATCGGCTTTTAACCTAGATAAATGCGAAATATACGTTTTGTTAAAAAGGTTTTGCCCGTTTAAGCTAAAACTTATCAGGTTTTTATTCCAGTTAAATTTTCCTCCAAAACCTAAATTTACTAGAGTATAATCGGGAGTTTTGGTTTCAAAATTACTTACATTATTTTGTTGGAAATTATAATTTATTTGAGAAGAAATAAACCCTTTTTTAAGCCAATTGCCCAATTTGAATTCTGCTTTTAAATTGTTTTTCCATTGATTTGCTGGAATTAATGGTAAATAGTTATTGTTTTCTTGTTTGCCAATTACCATTTCGAAACTACTTGTATAATGTAACCAATCTAGAGGATGCGGATGAATATGAATTCCAGTTTCGCCACCATATAAGGCAGCATTGTTTTGTACATACTCAAAAACAAAGTTGTCATCAATCATGTTTCCAGTTGGACTGATGTAAATATAATTTTTGATGTGATTGTAAAAACCGTTGATGAAAAAGTCAAAATGTTCGTTATCGTATTCTAAATTAACATCGATTTGAAAGTTTTGTTCGTTTTTTAAGTTTTGATTACCAATTTCATATCGATTACTTCCTTCATGTACACCATTTGAAGTTAATTCGGCTAAATTTGGCGCTCTAAAACCTGAAGCTAAGTTAATTCGAGAGATAATTTTCTCTGTGATATTAGTTTTATAACCTAATGCAAAATTAAAACTGTTAAATTGTTTGTCAATTGCTTCAAAATAACCTTCGTTTCCAAAAATTCCATGAGTAGAAGTATTTAAATTTCTGTTATCGAATCGAATTCCTGCTTGAATTACATTAGATTTCCATTCATAATTTGAAGTAATAAATGAACCAAAATCTTTAACTGTTGCATCAGGAATTAATAATTCTTCTCCAAAGTTTGAATTGGTTTGATGCATTCCTTGTACACCAATTATGGTTTCAATATTTTTCCACTTCGGAAAGAAATATTTTACATTGTAACTAGCTGTTTTTAATTTCATGTGAAGAGCAATTTCTTCTGCATCTTCTAATTCCTTTCTGTTATTGAATGTGTAACCAAAATCGGCTTCTAGTTTAGAATTTTTGAAGAAAACTTTTTGGTTCCAACTCAATAAATGATTATCAATATCTTGTTTTGGATACAACGGATTTCTAAAACCTGAGTTTTCAATGTCTTCTTCTGGCAATCCTAAATTTAAATTGTTGTAATTATATCGAACATCAGTTGAAAAGTGTGAATTAGCATAACCAATTCCGTATTTTAGATCTTTTTCAATGGAACGAGTATTAATAATTTTATTGCCTGAAGGAATTTTGTAATCAGCTTGTGAATTATAATTAGCACGAATTAAAAATTTCCAATTGCTTGGTGTGTTTTTATAACCAAATGAAGTATTTGTTCCTTGAGTATTACTCGAAAATTGTTGAATTAATAAAACTTTTGAATCTTCTAATGAAGCATATTTTTCAGGATTAAAGTATAAAACACCACCAATTGCATCGGAACCATATAGCAAAGAGGCTGGACCTTTTATTACTTCTACGCTTTCTATTCCTGATGCGCTTAAACCTAATCCGTGTTCGTCTCCAAATTGTTGATTTTCTAAACGAATGCCTTGTGCATAAGTTACAACTCGGTTTGAGCTTAAACCACGAATTACAGGTTTCCCAATAGAAGTTCCTGTTGAAATTTGACTCACACCAGGAATTGAAGTTACTCCATCCATTAAAGAAACCGCTCCTTTTTCTTGTAATTCATTTACCGAAGTGTGTTCAACTTTCATGACATTTTGTGATTGAATCTTATTGAATGAAGTAGAAACAATTACTTCATCTAAATGTTGCTCACTTTCGTTTAACGTAAAATTGATTTCGGTTGTTTCTGAAGTATTTATTTTTTGAGTTTTTTGTTCGTAACCATATAAATAGACAACCAAAGTTACATTTCCTTTTGGTGTGTTTTTAAATTGATAATTACCATTTATATCTGTTTCGGTATGATCATTATTTTCAACTAAATGAATGGCTACATTTTGTAAGGGTTCGTTTTTATTTGTAGTAATGTTTCCCTTTAAAATATTTTGCGAATAGATAATTGAGGTTACTAACAATAACCCTATGAGATATAGAAATTTGTTCATTTTATTAAGTTTAATTCATGTAAAAATTATCAATACTTTAGTCTAAAGTTTGATGTAAAAAAAACAGATATTAAACTTGTGCAGGTGGGCCGCGATGCGAAAATAAACTTCCATAAAAGAAAGAAGTTGCTTCTTTTACACTGAAAGAATATGGACTCTCTTTGAAAAAAGTATAATGTTTAAAACTAAAAATTTCAGTTTTTAAGAATGAAGTAAATTTAAAATCACAAATAGGACAGTCGTCTTTTTCTGTTAAAGTTTTTGTACTACTTGTAAATGATTTTTCAGTTTTAGGATTTTTAAAATCTGAATCGTGATGATGAGAAAATGCATGCACCGATTGATAACTCACCGCAAATAATACAGCGAACATTAAAAATAGGTTAACAATTAGATACTTTTTCTTCATTAGTGCAAAGATAGAAAGTATATGTTAAATAATTTGTTAAAAAAAGCGCCTCAATTGAGGCGCTTTTTTTATAGTAAGTTATTTTCAACTAAATATTCTGCAATTTGTATAGTGTTTGTTGCGGCACCTTTTCTCAAGTTATCGGCTACAATCCACATATTTAATGTATTAGGCTGACTTTCATCTCTTCTAATTCGTCCTACAAAAACATCATTTTTGCCTTCCGCATATAATGGCATCGGATATGAAAATACTTCTAAATCATCTTGAACTGTAATTCCTGGAGTTTCGCTCAATAATGTACGTACTTCATTTACTTCAAAATCATTTTCAAATTCGATATTTACAGCCTCACTGTGTCCGCCAACAACAGGAATTCTAACAGCAGTTGCTGTAACAGCAATTGTATTATCACTTAATATTTTTTTAGTTTCACGAACTAATTTCATTTCTTCTTTAGTGTAGCCATTTTCTTCAAAAACGTCACATTGAGGAATAGCATTACGGTGAATTTGATATTTATAAGCCATTTCACCTTGTGTACCTTTATATTCGTTTTCTAATTGCTCCACTGCTTTTACACCAGTTCCTGTAATAGATTGATAAGTTGATACAATAACGCGTTTTACTTTGTATTTTTTATGAAGTGGTGCTAAAGCCATTACCATTTGAATTGTCGAACAGTTAGGGTTTGCAATAATTTTGTCTTCTTTAGTTAAAACATTTGCGTTGATTTCTGGAACCACTAATTTTTTTGTTGGATCCATTCTCCAAGCTGAAGAGTTATCAATTACAGTTGTGCCAACTTCAGCAAATTTTGGAGCCCAATCTAATGAAGTTTGGCCACCAGCCGAAAATAGTGCAATATCTGGTCGCATTTCAACTGCTGTTTGTAAGCCAACAACTTTATAAACTTTTCCATTCCATTCAATTTGTTTTCCAACTGATTTTTCTGATGCAACGGGAATTAATTCGGTTACTGGAAAGTTTCTTTCTTTTAAAACTTTAAGCATTATTTCGCCTACCATTCCGGTAGCGCCTACAACAGCTATTTTCATTACTACATAATTTTGTTATGCAAAAGTATTGAATAAAACATACTTAAAAAATGTGATTTAAAAATTTTGTAATTTTTAAGAGTTTACAGGAATATGTAAAAAAAATACCCCGCTTTTTAAACGGGGTTTAGTTAGAATATATAGTGTAGCGTTAAGTGACAGAATTATTTTTTTAATAAATCTCTAATCTCTGCTAATAATTCTTCTTGTGTTGGTCCTGATGGAGCAGCTGGAGCAGGTTCTTCTTTCTTTTTCATTGCATTAACTGCTTTTACAATCATAAACATTACAAATGCAACGATGATAAAATCAATTAAGTTTGTTAGGAACTCTCCCCACATTACAGCAACTTCTCCTTCAATTACTCCTTCAGCATTTGGTTTACCTTCAGTAATTACATATTTTAAATCTTTAAAATCAGATTGGAAAATTAAGCCAATTAATGGTGAAACAATTCCACCAGTGAAAGATGAAACTACCTTATTAAATGCAGCTCCCATAACGAAACCTACACCTATATCGATAAGGTTTCCTTTCATTGCAAATTCTTTAAATTCTTTTAACATAATGATTTGTTTATTAGTTTAAGATCTATACGAATTTAATAAAAAAAAATATAAAATGTTAATTTTTGAAAAATATCCTTTTAACTCGTTGCGAAATACTAGTCAATATTTCATAAGGAATTGTATCTAAAGTTTTTGCCATTTCAACTACTGTTGGGCTTTTACCAAAAATGATAACTTCATCTCCTTCTTGACAATCAATATTAGTAATATCTACCATGAGCATGTCCATACAAATATTTCCTAAAATAGTAGCTTTTTGATCATTGATGGAAACAAAACCTTTTTCATTTCCCCAAGCTCTTCTAATTCCGTCTGCGTAACCAATAGGAATTGTCGCAATTTTCATGCGGTTTGTAACCCTGAATTTTCTACCGTAACCTACACTTTCTTCAGGTAAAACTTCTCTAATTTGGGAAATAATACTTTTTAAAGTACTAACATTTTGAAGTTTTTGGTTTTCTTCATCTGAGTTGCCTACACCATATAAACCAATTCCCAAGCGAACCATATTTAATTGAAATTCGGGGTAATTAAAAATACCCGATGTATTTAAAATATGTAGTATTGGTTTACTTTTTAAATTTTTTACAATTTGTTCGCTTGCTTCTGTATAGCGTTTGTATTGCTCTAAAGTAAATGCTCTAAACGAAGTATCGTCAGATGTAGCTAAATGAGAGAAGATACTTTTTACTTCGACCAAATTTGTTTCTTTAAGAATTGCAATAAGTTGTTCTAATTGCGGTTTTTCAAAACCTAATCGATGCATACCTGTATCTATTTTAATATGGATAGGGTAAGAGGCAACATTTTTTTGTTGGGCTATTTTTACAAACTCATTTAACTCATTTATAGAATAAATTTCGGGTTCTAAATCATAAGCAATCATAGTCGAAAAACTATGCATTTCTGGATTCATTACCATAATCGGGATACTAATTCCTGCTTTTCTAAGTTCAACACCTTCATCGGCAAAAGCAACACCTAAATAATTTATTTTTAAATGTTCTAAAAGTTTCGCAATTTCAAATCCTCCATTTCCATAACCAAAGGCTTTTACCATTACCATAATTTTGGTTTCCGGATTGAGTTTCGATTTGTAAAAGTTAAGATTATGAGTTAACGCATCAAGATCGATTTCTAAAACAGTTTCGTGTTTTTTCTCTTCAAGTAATACTACGATTTCATCAAAATTAAAACTACGAGCACCTTTAATTAAAATGGTTTCGTTTTGAAATGATTGCGTATTAAATTGCTTTAAAAAATCTATCGTAGAATTAAAAGAAATAACATTTGGTAAGTCTTTTAAATAACTTGAAATAGTTTCACCAATAACAATAATGCGATCTATATTGTTGTTTTGAAGTACACGACCCACTTTTTCATATAAAACATCAATAGGTAATCCACTTTGAAAAACATCCGAAAGAATAATGGTTTTTTTCTTGTGTAATTTTTGTTGTTCTAAAAAGTCGAGTGCAATTTTAATAGATTGATAGTCTGATGAATATGAGTCGTCTATTAAAACACAATTATTAATTCCTTTTTTTGCTTCTAAACGTATTTCTACAGGAAATAATTTAGGAATGCGTTCGGTTATTTTTTGCGTAGAAACTTTTAAAAACAACAAAGTTGTAATACAAGTTGCAATATTTTTTAGGCTAATTTCATCTTGAAATGGAACTGTTACTTCGAAAGTTGTATTATTGAAGATAACTTTTAGTTGGGAGCCATTTTTTTCGAAATAAACACTTGCACTTTGATCTGAAAAACTCCAAGTAAAGGGATTGTTTTGTAAAAGATTTTCAATTTCTTTATTTGCTTCAAGAATAACTGTTTTGCAATTTTTAAAAAGCGAAAGTTTTTCTTCAAGCTTTTCTTTTTCCGAAGTAAAACCTTCTGCATGTGCAGTTCCAAAATGTGTTAAAATTCCAATGGAAGGTTCTATAATTTCCTCCAAAATAGACATTTCACCTTTTAATGAAATTCCCGCTTCAAAAATTCCTAAATTATGATTTTCATTGATGCCAAAGATTGACAATGGAACTCCAACTTGAGAGTTGTAACTTTTCGGACTTCTAACTACAGAAAAATCGGGACTTAATAAAAAATTTAGCCATTCTTTTACTATGGTTTTTCCGTTACTTCCTGTAATTCCTATAATGGGAAAATTAAAAAGACTTCTGTAATATTTTGCGGTTTGTTGTAACGCAATTTTAGTGTCAGAAACAATAATAAAATTTGCTTTTTGTTCTAAACCTTCTGGAATAAATTCTACTACAAAATATTGAACACCTTTGCTAATTAGTGTTTTAATATATTCGTGCGCATCATGGTTTAAACCTTTTAACGCAAAAAAAAGTGTACCGGTACTATTTTGTAACGATCGGCTGTCTATAGATACATTTTCAATTGTAAAATTATTAAAAGTACCAACGGTTTTTGCATCTAAAATGGAAATAATATGAGGTAGTGAAAAAGTCAAATTATAGTTTTAATTTTTTAGGATTTTGATAATTGTTCCAAAAACGAAGTAATTCAATTTGGTTTTGATTGATACGATAAAATAGTGTGATTTGCTTTGAAATAACTAATCTAAACACATTTTTGTAATGAGTTGGTTCAAATTCAAGATTTCCATTTTCAAGTAATTGTAAAACTTCATCAACTTGTTCAATAAAATGTTTTGCTTCAGTAGTTGTCCAATTTTCTAATAAATAATCAATATTTTTCCAATAATCTAACTTTGCTGTTTCCGACCAAAAGATGCTACGCATTTTATTTTTTGAATAAATTAGAGTAACGATTTTTAGTTTCTTCCATTACTTGATTATGAGAAAGTGTTCCGTTTTTATCAATTGAATTTAATGCTTCATCAATAGCTGCTCTTTCATTTTTTGACAATGATTCTGATTGTTCGGCACTCATAATCTTTTGGAGTTTTTCAATTACAGCATTATCACGTAACTCAGTTATCCAATGAATTAATTTTAATTTTTCATGTTCCAATTGATGTGAACTCATACTTTTAATTTTAAGTAAGCTAAAGTTACAAAATTATTTATTTTCTTTTTGCGATTTCATAGCTTTAAAAAATGCAGCACGACTCAATGGTTCATATTCTTCGGTTTCACCTAAAAGAACTAAATTATCATTTTGTGTTTTTCGGTAACTATAATTGGCTAAATTTCCTGTTCTAGTACAAACTGCATGAACTTTGGTTACATATTCGGCAGTTGCCATTAAAGCAGGCATTGGTCCAAACGGATTTCCTTTAAAATCCATATCTAAACCAGCTACAATTACTCGAATTCCAGAGTTAGCAAGATCGTTACAAACCGCAACAATTTCATCATCAAAAAATTGTGCTTCGTCAATTCCTACCACATCACAACCTTGAGCAAGAATACGAATGTTTTCAGCTACAGGAACTGGGGTAGAACGAATTTCGTTTGAATCATGTGAAACCACCATTTCATCATGATAACGTGTGTCGATAGCGGGCTTAAAAATTTCAACTTTTTGTTTAGCAAATTGGGCACGTTTTAGTCGGCGAATTAATTCTTCTGTTTTACCAGAAAACATGGATCCGCATATAACTTCTATCCAGCCAAATTGTTCTTGTTGATTTACTGTATTTTCGAGAAACATTTTGTATCTTTCGAGTCGATTAAAATTGTATTTATACTACTTTTGTGTAACAAAACAAAAATAGTGAAAAACCTATCACAAATTCAATAGCAATCCATAAAGTTATGAAGAAAAAATTAGAAGGCGAATTGATTAGCATTGCGCACCGCGTATTAAAACTTAAAAACCGTTCTGAAACAATTCAATTGCAAGAAGAAGCAAAAAAGTTATATGAACAACTAACAATTTTGAGATTCTATGAAGAAAATATTGAATTAGTAGAGAAGGAAATCGATGCAGAAAAATTTGAACAAGTTTTAGGAGCTTTAGATTTAAATTTAAATTCTGAGCCTGAAGTAGATACTTTGGAAACAAAAGATATCGTAGCAGAATTTGCTGAAGAAATGGAAGAACCAATCGCTGATTTAGAAGAAAATGTTGAGGTTTTTGTGGAAGAAGTTGAAGAAGAACAACCGCAACAAGAAGAAACTCCAGTAGCTGAAGTTAAAGAAGTTACGGAACAAGTGCAACCTCAAGCCGCTTTATTTGATGATGTTTTTGCTGCAAGCTATAAAGATATTGACTTTGTAAAAGTAGAAGATGTTCCTGCAGAAGTTGAAAAAGTTGCAGAAACTACTTTTGAAAAAGTTGAGGAAGTTGTAGAGCCGGTTGCTGAAGAAGTTTTTGAACAAGTTGAAGAAATCAAAGAAGAAGTAAAAGAGGAAATAGTAATCCAAAAAACTCCTGAAGTTGTTTTTGAAGAACCTCGTACAATTTCTTTAAATGATAGGTTAAACAAAGGAGGAATCAACATTGGGCTTAACGATAGAATTGCATTCGAGAAGAAACTTTTCAACGGAAGTACAGATGATTATAACCGCGTTTTATCGCAATTAAATACGTTCGATTCTTTTGAAGAAGCAAAAGGATTTATTGAAGATTTTGTAAAACCAGATTACGACAATTGGAACGGAAAAGAAGAATTCGAAACACGTTTCTTAGAATTTGTGGAGAAGAAGTTTAATTAGTTTGTTGTTTATAGTTCGTTTCATGGCGATTTTTACTAACTATAAACAATTAACTTTTAACCACAAACAAAAATAAATGGGTAAATTATATATTGTACCAACACCAATTGGAAACTTAGAAGACATGACTTTTAGAGCGATTAACGTTTTAAAAGAAGCCGATTGTATTCTAGCGGAAGACACACGCACCAGCGGAAAATTATTAAAGCATTTCGAGATTGCTACGCCTATGCAAAGTCACCACATGCACAACGAACACAAAACCGTTGAAAATTTGGTAAAACGTTTACAAGCAGGTGAAACCATTGCATTAATAAGTGATGCAGGAACACCTGCCATTTCCGATCCAGGATTTTTATTAACTCGCGCTTGTGTAGAAAATGGAATTGATGTAGAATGTCTTCCTGGTGCCACTGCTTTTGTACCCGCTTTGGTAAATAGTGGTTTACCAAATGATAAGTTTGTTTTCGAAGGTTTTTTACCCGATAAAAAAGGACGTCAAACCCGATTTTTGGCCTTAGCTGAAGAAACTCGAACCATGATTTTTTATGTTTCACCGCATAAGTTTAATAAAACCTTAGCCGAATATGTGCAATACTTTGGTGCCGATAGACCTGTTTCGGTTTCAAGAGAATTATCAAAACTACACGAAGAAACCGTTCGCGGAACTGCTGAAGAAGTCTTAAAACATTTTGAAGCCAAACCTGCAAAAGGCGAAATTGTGGTTTGTGTAGGAGGGAAGAAAGGTTAGGGTTCAGTCTCAGTTTTCAGTTTGGAGTAAACAATCAAATAAACAATTTTCAAATTAAATAGCATGGCAACAAACATAGTAACTACAACTTGGAAAGGAAAAATGCAGTTTGAATCTACTAACCCAAGTGGAGAAACATTTTTAATTAATGCTGCTGCTGAAAACGGAAGAGAAGGAGCAGGCTTGCGTCCAAAAGCAATGATTTTATCAGCTTTAGCGGGTTGTTCGGGTTTAGATGTGGCTTCTTTAATCGAAAAAATGAAATTAGAAGTCGAAGATTTCAAAATTGAAACTATTGCTAATTTAACCGAAGAACATCCAAAAGTATACGATGCAGTTACAGTTGAATATCATTTTTACGGCAACAATTTAAACGAAGCTAAATTACAACGTGCGGTAGATTTATCAGTAGAAAAATACTGTGGCGTTATGGAAATGTTCCGTCAGTTTGCGAAAATTGACATTAAGGTTTTGTTTCATAAAGTTTAGTTTGTCATTGCGAGGAGGAACGACGTGGCAATCTAAAAAATAACAAACTTGTTATTCCATTTCCAAATCCACAAATGAAAACGTATTGCCGCTAAACAATCCTTTATCGGAAAGTTTTAAATTAGGAATTACTAATAACGCCATAAACGAAAGCGTCATAAACGGCGCTTTTAATGGGCTTCCTAAGGCTTTTGCCATTTGGTCAATTTCTTGATATAGTTTTCCAGCGATCCAACCGTCTTTATCGCTCATAATTCCCGCAACAGGAAGTGGTAAAACTTTTTGTTCGTTTCCATTTACAGCACAAACTCCACCTTTGTTTTCAATTAATAAATTAACCGCTTTGCAAATTTCTTCATCCGAAGTTCCAACAGCAACAATATTATGACAATCGTGCGCAACCGAACTCGCAATAGCGCCTTTTTTCAATCCGAAATTTTTAATAAAAGCGATTGCTGGTTGTGCCTCTTGATAACGATTGACAACCGTCATTTTTAAAATATCATCAGTTGTATTGGAAACCAAATTTCCATCTTGAATTAAAGAAGAATGATGCATTTCATTCGTAATTAATTGGCCTTCTAAAGCTTCAATTACTCTAATTTTTGATGCCGAACTTTTGATTTTAAAATCTTCCTTTTTTTGAAAGAAGTATTGAAATTATTCGGTGTTTCAAAATCGACATGAGCTACTTTAGACGTTCCGTTTTCAGCGACTAATTCGCCATTTATATAAGTTTGCTGCACTTTGAAATTAACTAAATCTTCCACAACTATAAAATCGGCAAAATCGCCTTCGCGCAAAATTCCAACATTCATATTGTAATGATGAACCGGATTGATACAAGCGGCTTGTAATACTTTAAAAACGTCTATTCCTTTGGCAACAGCTCGTGCGCAAAGTGCGTTAATGTGACTGATAATTAAATCGTCGGGGTGTTTATCATCTGAACAAAACATCATATTTTCAAAATGTTCAGGCAATAAATCAATTAAGGCTTCAAAGTTTTTAGCAGCACTTCCTTCGCGAATAATTACCTTCATGCCTAATGACAGTTTTTCGGCAGCTTCGTCATAGGTAAAACATTCGTGATCGGATGTAATTCCAGCGGAAATGTATTTTTTCACAGCATCGCCACGTAAACCAGGAGCGTGACCGTCGACAGGTTTGTTGAAGTGTTTTGCCCAAGCAATTTTTTTCATCACTTCTTCATCGTCAAATAAAACGCCCGGATAGTTCATCATTTCGGCTAAATAGTGAATATCTGGCGAAGCCAAAAGTTCTTTTATACCTTCCGAATCAATAACTGCACCCGCAGTTTCAAAAGAAGTCGCCGGAACACAAGACGGCGCTCCAAAGTGAAATTTCAACGGGACTTTTTTGCTATTTTCAATCATGTAATACACACCCTCTGTTCCTAAAACATTTGCAATTTCATGCGGATCAGAAATCGTTCCAACAGTTCCATGTAAAACAGCCAATTTTGCAAATTCAGAAGGAACTAACATTGAACTTTCAATGTGAATGTGAGCATCAATAAATCCTGGCATGATGTAGTTTTTTAAATTGTGCTCTTTTTCAACAATCGATTTTATTTTGCCGTTTTCAACAGTAACTTCACCCGAATAAATTCGTTTGTTTTGGATATCAACTATTTGTCCTTGAATTTGCATTTTCTTGAATTTGTAAATTCAAAAGTAACCAAAATCATAGGAAGACAAAAAAGAATAATCGAATTTCAGTTTTTCTATATACATTTGCAATTATATAAGCCAAAATAAAATATTGTAAAATCGTAATTCGTAATTAATTATGCGTTGGAATTTAAAATCGAAGCCTCAAAAAGAAAAAGTACAAGCCTTACAAAATGCACTTCATGTAGATGAGATTATCGCTACTTTATTGGTTCAAAGAAGAATTGAAACCTTTGAACAAGCCAAACAATTTTTCCGTCCTACCTTAGAAGATTTACACGATCCGTACTTGATGAAAGATATGGATAAAGCGGTAAATCGAATCGAATTAGCAATTGCTAATAACGAAAGAATCTTAGTTTTTGGCGATTATGATGTGGATGGAACGACTGCGGTTTCTCTTGTTTCTTCTTATTTAAAAACCATTACAACAAATGTTGCTACTTATATTCCAGACAGATATAACGAAGGTTATGGTGTTTCGTTTCAAGGAATTGACTTTGCCGATGATAATGGATTTTCGTTAATCATTGCTCTAGACTGTGGAATAAAATCTTTAGATCACGTCGCTTACGCTCGTGACAAAGGAATCGATTTTATCATTTGCGACCACCATCGTCCGGGAGAATTTTTACCAGAGGCAGTTGCGGTTTTAGATCCGAAAAGAGAAGATTGTTTGTATCCTTATGACGAGTTATGTGGTTGCGGTGTTGGATTTAAATTGATTCAAGCGTTAGGAAAAAATAGAAATCAAACGACTCAAGATTTAGTATCTTATTTAGATTTGGTTGCCACCGCCATTGCTGCTGATATTGTTCCAATAACTGGAGAAAATAGAGTTTTGGCAAAATTTGGTTTGGAAGTGATAAATTCAAATCCAAGAGCCGGAATAAAAGCGCTTGTCCAAAATGTAAAAAAGAAGGAATTAACGATTACTGATGTCGTTTTTACCGTTGCACCAAGAATTAACGCGGCTGGGAGAATTCATCATGGCGATTATGCAGTTCGTTTATTAACCGAATTTAATTTGAAACAAGCAGAAGAAGTTGCGAAGGAAATTGAACAATTCAATTCCGATAGAAAAGATTTAGATAAACAAATTACCAAAGAAGCTTTGCTTCAAATTCAAGAAAATAATGAAGAAAATTCTTTTTCAACCGTCGTGTATAATGAAAATTGGCACAAAGGTGTCATAGGAATTGTTGCTTCTCGTTTGGTAGAAAATTATTATCGACCAACCATTGTTTTTACGAAAAGCGGCGATAAATTGGCTGCTTCGGCTCGTTCTGTAAAAGATTTTGATATCTATAATGCCTTAGAAGCGTGTTCGGAACATTTGGAACAATTTGGCGGACACATGTATGCAGCAGGCATGACATTATTTGAAGAAAACTATCAAAAGTTTAAACAAGCTTTTGAAGAAGTGGTTCAAAAAACATTACATCCTGATTTGCAAACTCCCGAAATCGAATACGATGCTGAAATTCAATTAGATGAAATTACTCCAAAATTAATGCGAATATTAAAACAATTCGAGCCGTTTGGACCACAAAATATGACGCCACTATTTTTAATCAAAGATTTATCGGATTCTGGTTATGCTAAAACCTTGGGTTCGGAGGAAGAACATCTAAAAGCTTTTGTAAAACAAAATGATTCTGAATCTGTTGGCGCTATTGGTTTTGGATTGGGTAACAAACTCGACGTAGTTAAAAATTTCTCAAAATTTGATGCTATTGTGTCAATCGAAGAAAATGAATGGCGAGATGTTGTAACTTTGCAACTGCAATTACGCGACATTAAATCTTCAAATGGCTAAAAAAGATCCCTACGCAGCACTCCGTTTTAAAGAATTCCGATTTTTCCTTGCCATGCGATTTGCATTGGTTTTTGCGTGGTCAATGCAATTTGTAATTATCGAATGGGAAGTGTATAGTTTAACTAAAAATCCACTTTCATTAGGAATCATAGGTTTAATGGAAATTATTCCAGCAATTGCGATGTCGCTTTTTGCAGGACATATTGTAGATCAAAATGAAAAGAAAGGCTTGCTATTAAAAATTATGTTAGGTTTTTCGGTAATTAGTTTAGGTTTATTTTTAATTACTGTGCCAAGTTTAGTTACTTCATTGTCTAAAAACACGATTCTTTTTACTATTTACGGATTGGTTTTCTTAGGAGGAATTGTGCGTTCGTTTATGGGACCAACAATATTTTCGTTATTGGCTTTAATCGTTCCTAAAAAAGATTATCCGAATGCTACAACATGGAGTAGTTCCACTTGGCAATTAGCAGCAATGTTTGGACCCGCTTCTGCAGGATTTTTAATTAGTTGGATTGGTGTACATTGGTCGATGTGTTTTGTTTTTGCGTGTACTTTAATTGCGTTGCTTTGGTTAACTAAAATAGAGAAAAAACCTATTTTAAACCCTAAGATTGGTGAACCAATCATGCAAAGTTTGAAAGAAGGGGTAAAATTTGTTTTTAATAACAAAACAATTTTAGGTACTATATCTTTGGATATGTTTGCAGTTTTATTTGGTGGTGCTGTTGCGCTTTTACCAATATTTGCTCAAGATATTTTAAAAGTAGGTTCAGAAGGTTTTGGGATTTTACGTGCAGCTCCTGCAGTTGGTTCAATCATAACAATGTTTGCCGCAGCTCATATTCCATTGAATCGAAATGCGGGTAAAAAATTATTGGTTGCCATTACCATTTTTGGATTAAGTATCATTGTATTCGGATTGTCTACTATGTTTTGGCTTTCTGTTTTTGCTTTGTTTTTAAGCGGAGTAGCCGATGGTGTTTCCGTAGTTATTAGAAGTACGATTTTACAATTACATACGCCCGATAATATGCGCGGTCGCGTTTCATCGGTTAACTCAATATTTGTGGGTTCTTCTAATGAATTAGGTGCATTTGAAAGTGGACTGACTGCCAAATTGATGGGCGTGGTGCCGGCTGTAGTTTTTGGAGGATGCATGACTATTGCGACTGTTTTTGGAACCGCAATTGTTTCGCCATCCTTTAGGCAATTAGATCTAGAAAAAGATTTGGAAGAATTGAGTAAAGAAGATTAATCTTTATATTCTTTTAGCTCAAAATTTTCTCCGTCGAAAACGCCATAAGTAAAATATCCGATCCAATCGCCAAGATTTACATATTTTGACTCCTCGGAAACGTCAATAATCATAGGTAAATGTCTGTGTCCAAAAACAAAATAATCGTAATGATGAGTTTCTAATTTTCGTTTCGCATATTGTACCAACCATTCATTTTCTTCGCCAAGAAACTTTACGTCTTCTTCACCCGAAATCAATTTGTTTTTAACAGAAAGATATTGCGCTAACTTGACACCTAAATCGGGATGAAGCCATCTAAATAGCCATTTTGAAAAAGGATTGGTAAAGACTTTTTTCATTCTTTTGTATCCTTTATCACCAGGGCCTTTTCCATCTCCATGTCCAATTAAAAATTCTTTTCCATTAAATGTAAATTCTTTATTGTCATGATAGACAGGGATATTCAATTCTTTTTCAAAGTAGTCATGCATCCACAAATCATGATTACCCACAAAAAAGTAAATAGGAATTCCAGAATCTCGGATTTCCGCTAATTTTCCAAGTACTCTAACAAAACCTTTAGGTATAACTGTTTTGTATTCAAACCAAAATCAAATAAATCTCCAAGAAGAAAAATAGCGTCTGCATCCTTTTTAATTTCATCGAGCCATTTTACAAATTTTTGCTCACGAGGAAAACTTAATTCTGAATTTGGAGCGCCAAAATGTTGGTCAGATGCAAAATATATTTTTGGGATTTACTCATGTGTTTTCAGAATTTTTAGTTGAAACAAAATTAATAATTTATTTAATAGTTAAAAATAACATTTTGTCGGAGAAATGTGACATTTGAGCGATACTTATTTAACAAGAAAATTTAATTCCTATCTTTGGGAAATTAATCAAACCTTAACAAAACCATAAACACAATGAAAAAACTTTTACTTTTTCTATTGTCATTATCGTTTTATTTTGCTCAGGCTCAATATCCAGAAGGATTTGAGAGTGGTGTTCCTCCAACAGGATGGGCAAGATTTGATAATGGTGTAGGAACATTACAAAGTTGGACAAACAATGGTACATTCCCAAACAGTGGCACTCAAGCGGCCTTTGTACAAAGGGAAGCTATTGGTACAGGAAATACTTCGGAAGACTGGTTGGTAACACCTCTTTCTGCAATACCTGCAAATGGACAACTTAGATTTTTTACAAGACAACTATTCTCGGGTGACGGTGGGACCTTATATGATATAAGGGTATCTACAACATCTCAAACCAATCCAGCAACTTTTACAAGTATTCAAACTTACACAGAAACTCAGTTAAATGAGAATTCCGTGTATAATGTATATGAAGAAAAAGTATTGGATATTTCAGCTTTTGCTACACAAAGTGTATACATAGCATTTGTTAGAGTTCATACTCAAACTGGTGCTACTGTTAGTGGAGATGGCTGGTTTATAGATGACGTAAATGTTACGCAACAATGTTTTGATCCATTCTTTGTTCAAGTTTCAAATATAACGGGAAGTACAGTTCAAATTGCTTGGACTGAAACAGGATCGGCAACACAATGGGAAATCATTGTATTGCCTGCAGGTTCTCCTGCTCCAACATCTTCTTCAACTGGTACAGTGGTAAATACAAATCCTTATACATTCACTGGATTAAATCCAGGTACTCAATACGAAATTTATGTTAGATCAAGATGTTCTTCAACTAACTTTAGTGATTGGACAGGTCCAGTTTTATTTGCAACAGTGCCAGCTGGTACCGATTGTACTGCACCAGTTCAAGTTACAGCATTACCATATTTAGTATCTGCAAACACTGCAACTTATGGAAATGATATTACAGGTCCACAAGGAGCTGGGTGTGTTGGAGGTTCGACAAATTATTTAGCAGGTAATGAAGTTTTTTACAGCTATACAGCTACATTTAACGGTTTTATTAGTATAACTTCGACGCCTACTCAGGTTAATTCATCATTATTTGTTTACGCATCGTGTGCAAATGTTGGGGTTAATTGTTTAGCAGGTGTTGCAAATAATACAAATGCTCCAAGAGAAATAACAGGTTTTGCAGTTACTGCAGGAACAACTTATTATATAGTAATTTCTTCCACTTCTGCAACTCCTAGTATAGATTATACATTATTAATCCAACAAGAAAATTGTCCAAAACCGACTGGATTAGGAGCTAATAATATTGGCACAACAACAGCAGATCTTTCATGGAATGAACCAGGAACAGCAACTTCTTGGGAAATTGTAGTTCAAACTGCTGGTACAGGAATTCCTACTGGGTCAGGTGTTACGACAGGGACAAATACAAATTATCCAGCAACCGGATTAACAGCTGCAACGCAGTATGAGTATTGGGTGAGATCGGATTGTGGCGATGGGACTTTCAGTGCATGGGCTGGTCCATTTTACTTCAATACAAGCGTTTGTGAACCAAGTGAGAAATGTGGCTACGTTTTCAGAATGACTGATTCTGGAAGTAACGGTTGGCAAGGAAATACAATGGATATTCGCCAAGGAGGTATTACTGTTGCAACCATTGGTTCAACTTTTACAGCTGGCGCTGGACCTGTTGACGTAGTTGTTTTATTATGTAACAATGTGCCTTTCGAATTATTTTGGAATGCTGGTGGAACCTCACCAACACAAGTAGGCGTTTCTGTTATTGAGCCAACAGCTTCTGCTGTAGTTTACAATAAGCCAGCTGGTACTGGTTCTCAAAACACATTATTGTATACTGGTTTAGCTCAGTGTACTCCACCTACATGTCAACAACCAACAAATGTTTTAGCTTCAGGTGCTAACTCAAGTTCGGTTCAGGTATCGTGGACTGATAATGCTGGTGCTACACAATGGGAGGTTATTGTACAGCCTGCTGGAACCGGTTATCCTACAGGAACTGGGACTATTGTATCTACTAATCCATATACAGTAACAGGTTTAACCTCAAATACTCCTTATGAGGTTTGGGTTAGAGCAATTTGTAGTGCTTCTGATTCTAGTGCTTGGTCGGGTCCAAGTAATTTTGCTACAACTGCAAATTATTGTGCAGGAGATCATTTCTATGATACAGGAGGTCCTTCAGGAAACTACAATAATAGTGCAAACAATATTGTTACAATTTGTCCTGAAACTCCGGGAGATCAGGTTACTGTTAATTTCTTATCTTTTGCATTGGAAAATAATTTTGACTTTTTAACAATTTATGACGGACCTACAACAGCTTCACCTGCTTTGGGAACTTTTACGGGTAATAATACACCGCCAGAGTTTACATCATCAGACCCTTCAGGATGTTTAACATTTAGTTTTACGTCTGATAGTAGTGTGACAGCAGCTGGATGGGAAGCGACAATTTTGTGTGCTCCACCTCCAACTTGTCCTAAACCTATAAATGTTGCAACAACGGGTATTACAACGGGTCAAGCAACAATTTCATGGATTGAAGCGGGAACCGCGACACAATGGGAAATTATTATTTTACCAGCAGGTTCACCAGCTCCCACAGCAACAGATACTGGAATTATTGCATCAAGTAACCCTTATGTAGCGACAGGTTTGTCTACATTTACTTCTTACGATGTTTACGTTAGAGCTATTTGTGTTCCTGGTGTTGATGTAAGTTTTTGGTCAATTGTTCATAGTTTTACAACACTACCAGATTATTGTGCAGGTGATCATTTCTATGATACAGGTGGTCCATCAGGTAATTATAATAATAGTGCAAATAATGTTGTTACAATATGCCCTGATACTCCAGGCGATGTTGTGGTAGTATTATTTAACAGTTTTGCATTAGAAAATAATTTTGATTTCTTATCAGTTTATGATGGCCCAAACACATCATCTGCTTTGTTAGGAACATTTACAGGTACAGCTTTACCTCCCCAAATGATTTCTAGTTTAGCGAATGGAGGTTGTTTGACTTTTCAATTTACTTCAGATGGCAGTGTTACTTCTCCAGGGTGGGATGCTACAATTCTATGTACAGTTCCACCAGCATGTACACAGCCTACTAATTTGACTGTAACAAATATATCTTCAGATAGTGCGGTTTTATCTTGGACAGATACAAATACTCCACCTTCTTCAAGTTGGCAAGTTGTTGTACAACCTGCTGGGTCTGGATATCCAAATGGGTCAAGTACTATAATTAATGTCACTACGAACCCTTATACGGTTACAGGTTTAACTCCTAGTACACAATATGAGTATTATGTTTTATCTGATTGTGGTGCTACTGACGGATTAAGCTTCTGGAGTGGACCTGTTAGATTTAATACTTTATTTCCTGGTTGTGGAGGTTCTCAACCAGCTGGTAATGAATGTATAGTAGCAGCTCCTGTTTGTAGTTTAGATGGATATTGTGGTAACACTTCTAGTACATATACTGTAAATACTTGGTCTGCTCTAAGTTCTGCTTTCTGTGGGTCAATTGAAAATAACTCGTTCTTAACGTTTGAAGCAGCTTCAACATCGATCTCTATGAACGTAAATGTTGGAAACTGTACAAACGGTTCAGGTATTCAGTTTATGATTTTCTCTACAACGGCTTGTGGTAGTGGTGCAGTAACTGAAATTGATTGTAATTCACCTATGAATCCTGGAATAAATAGTTTAACTTATAATGGTTTAGTGCCAGGTCAAACATATTATTTAATGATTGATGGTTATGCTGGTGCTGTTTGTGATTATACCATAACAGTTACTTCTGGTGGTTCTACAACTACAGATGTTGATATTACACAGGATAATCAAACAATTTGTATTGATGATACTTTAACATTAGATGTAACTGGAGGTAGTAATGGTGTATACAATTGGTCGCCTGCTACAGGTTTAAGTGCAACAACTGGTTCAACAGTTACTTTTACACCACCAGCTCCAGGAACTTATACAATTTCTGTAGAGTCAACAGATGCAAATTCATTATGTGCGACTTCAGATTTTATTGTAGTTACAGTTTTAGATATTACTAATCCTTCATTTACTAATCCAGGCTCAATTTGTCTTGGTTCACCAAACGTTCCTTTAGATAATACAGACGTTAATGGTATTAGTGGTGAGTGGCATTTAGGTTCAAATGCTGGACCAGTTGTTACAGAAGTTGATGCTTCAACTTTAGGAACTTTTGACTATATTTTTGTTCCAAACTTAGCAAGTTTCCCTTGTTCTCCTGAATTTTCTATGACCGTTGAGATTCTTGGAACATGTACTTTCAATGCATTTGCAACAGCTGTTAATATTAACACTTGTGAGACAACAGCTCCAGGTGAGTTCTTTAACATTACAGGCTCTGGAACCAATGCTATTGGTCCAGCTACGAATGTTTTTCCTAATAATAATTATGGAACTTATGTTCAGAATTCAGGTAATTTAATTTTTAACGGTGCAGAGTTGAAATCATTTAAAACAGTTACTTCAAATGTATGTTCTGCTAATTTATATTACAGAGTTTATGAGGCATCTAGTACTCCGGGGACTTTCACAACACTAGCTTTACCTTTCTTTGATGACTGTGTTGCCGGTAGTTTCCCAACAGGAGGCCCTTGTAATACTGGTGATCAAAAATGGCAAGACGTTGCGCAAGCAATTGATTTGACTCAAAATGCTCCAGGTGATTATGTAATCGAAGTTTATTTTGATTTAGTTGGAGATAATGATGATCCTTCACAATGTGATGATACAATTTTAGTTAATAATAATGGAAACAATTTCCATGCTACATTTACCATTCAGGCTGTTCCAACATTTACAGTTCAAGATGAAGAGTGTGGTAGTTCAAATGGATCAATAACATTCTCAGGTTTCAATCCTGGTGATGTATATGCAGTTTCTTATAATGACGATACTGTTCCTGTTGGACCAACTAACTATATGGCCGATTTTAATGGACAAATTATAATTACAGGGTTGAATGCTGGAACTTATACTAACTTTAGTTTTGTAATTAATGGATGTACAATTGCTGTTCCAGATACAATAACAGTAATTGATTACTCTCCTTCAGTTACATCATTAACAGTTGTTAATTCTGAAATCTGTTTTGGATCTAATGCTGAGTTTGTTATTGTTGGAACACCAGGATTTGATGTAGATTTAACTGTAAATGGGACACCAGATACAGTAACAATTCCTGCTTCAGGTTCTGTAACTTACACAGTAAATGCTCCAGCAGTTGGAAATGTTGATGTAGTATTATTAAATATTCACAATTTAGTTTGTAATGTTGTAGTAACACATAATGCAACAGTTATTGTGAATCCTTTGCCAGTAGTTACTATTGCAGCACCTAGTCCATATGCTTGTTACGTAGATCCTGATCCTACAGATTCTGTTCCGGGTGATGGTACTGCAGTGTTCCAATTTACAGGAACTCCAAACTCAGTGGTTACCTTTACAGGAGCTCCTGGATCACCAATAACTTTAGATGCTTCAGGAAATTATACATTAAGTGTTGTAACAGGAACAAATGTTCAAATTACTATAGTTGATGTTACTAATCCAACTACTAGTTGTTCAAATGTTATATCTGGTCAAGTTGCTAGTGTAGCTATTGTTGATGTACCTGAAGTTGTTACAACGATTACTCAACCAACTTGTACAACACCAACTGGTACTGTTACAATTACAGGCCCTACAACAAGTCAATTAAACTATCCGGGAGATTTGTTTATTTCAGAGGTTACAGACGCAACATCGGCAAATTTAAATTATGTAGAAATTTATAATGGTACTGGCAATCCAGTTGATTTAAGTAATTATAAATTAAGAGTTGAAGCTACAAATGCTACTTGTGAATTAACATTGAGTGGTATTTTAGCAAATGATGCTGTATTTGTTGTTAAATGTGGTAGTGGAGCAGCAATTGCAGGTGTTCCTTATGATATGATATTCAGTGGATGTTCTGCGAGCGTTAATAATGATGACCGCTATTTATTAACAAACTTA
Organism: Flavobacterium haoranii; assembly: GCF_009363055.1. Taxonomy (NCBI): domain Bacteria; kingdom Pseudomonadati; phylum Bacteroidota; class Flavobacteriia; order Flavobacteriales; family Flavobacteriaceae; genus Flavobacterium; species Flavobacterium haoranii. The sequence continues at coordinate 2,467,717 of NZ_CP045292.1, forward strand.
GCTGGTGTAGTTATAGATAGATGGGGTAACGATTTCTTAACTAATCTACCTCAAGGTGGTGGTTATGATTTCAGAAGATTACCTACAGGTACTACTTTACCAACAATTAACTGGGATATTAATGACTGGAATGGCATTGATTGGACATCAAATGCAAATTCGGATTATTCTGATGTAGGTGTTTATACTCTTTTTGTTGATAGTTATGAATATGTTCTAAATGATGGAACTAACACTACTACTTATACAACAAATACTATGTCAAATTTAGCTCCTGGTACTTATACAATTATTGTACATGATACTATTACAGGTTGTGATTCTGATCCTACTGTAATTATAATTGATACACCACCAGGTGCAACTGATCCTAATTTTGACCAGATTGGTCCATTATGTCAAAACTCAACTGCACCAACATTACCATTAACATCACCAACAGGTGTAACAGGTACTTGGGCGCCAGCTACAATTGATACTTCAGTTACAGGAACAGTTACCTATACGTTTACTCCAGATGGAGCAGTTTGTTCATATGCTGTGACAATGGATATTGAGGTTTTACAACAATTCACGCCAACTTTCACACAAATTGGTCCTTTATGTCAAAATTCAACGGCACCATCACTACCAACAACATCAGATAATGGTATAATGGGAACTTGGTCGCCAGCGACAATTGATACATCTGCTTCTGGAACGTTTACTTATACATTTACTTCAAATAGTACATGTGATGTAGTAGTTACAATGGATATTGTGATTACTCCTCAAGTAACACCAACTTTCACACAGATTGGTACTTTATGTCAAAATTCAACGGCGCCATCATTACCAACAACATCAGATAATGGAGTTGTAGGAACATGGTCACCAGCTACTATTGATACATCAGTTTTAGGAACAGTAACTTATACATTTACACCTTCAACTACTTGTGATGTAGTAGTGACTATGGATGTAACAATTGGTTCTGAGACTCTGCCTACTTTTGCAATAACAAGTACTTATTGCCAAAATGAGACAGGTTCTACTTTACCAACAACATCAGATAACGGTATTGCAGGAACATGGTTGCCAGCGGAAATTGATACTTCTGTTTTCGGAGTTACTACTTACACATTTACGCCAGATGCTGGTCAATGTGCACTAGGTTATACTTTAACAGTTTCAGTTGATCCTACAGTATCAATTTCATTTGATGGAGTAGAGGTTTGTTCAGGATCTGTTGTTGAATTCCCTACAGTAACAGCAGAAGGTTATATCTTAACAGGAACATGGTCGCCATCAACAATTACAACGACTTCTAACTCTACCTATACTTTCACGCCAAGTGATATTTGTTATGGAGCGGGTACATTTGAAGTTGTAGTTAATGGATGTACTATTCCAAAAGGATTCTCACCAAATGGTGATGGTAATAACGATACTTGGGATCTTTCATCATTTAATGTTAAGAAAGTGGAAGTATTTAACCGTTATGGTCTAAAAGTTTATTCTAAAAACAATTATGTAAATGAGTGGGGAGGTAAGTCAGACAATGGAAATGAATTACCGAGCGGAACTTATTATTACATGATAGATTTTGAAGATAGACCAAGTGTAACTGGATGGGTATATATCAATAGAGGTGAATAATAATTTCGCAGGTTTCATTGTAAAATGAAACCTGCTTAAAAAATCAAAATATTAATAATGAAAAAACTAGTATTAGTTGCATTAATAGCTTTAGGTTTCTCACTTGAGAGTTCTGCTCAGCAAGATCCTCACTATACGCAATATATGTACAATATGAGTGTAATGAATCCGGCTTATGCTGGATCTAAGGAGAACATGTCGATGGGGTTATTGTACAGAAAGCAATGGATCGAGATTGAAGATGCGCCAACAACAGCGACATTTTTTGGTCATTCACCTGTTGGTAAGAATGTTGGATTAGGTTTATCAGTAGTGTCAGATAAATTAGGACCAGTAGAAGAGAATAATGTATTTGGAGACTTTTCATATACTTTAAATTTAGGGGAGAATCATAAATTAGCTTTAGGATTAAAAGCAGGATTAACGTTCCAAAAAATTGGATTGTTAAGTGATGTAGATCCTTCTTTACAAGACAATTTAATTATTGACCCTGCATTTGGACAAAATGTTAGCAATACATTTTTTAATGTAGGTTCAGGTGTTTTCTTCTATTCACAGAAATATTATGTTGGATTTTCGATACCAAACTTCTTAAAGAAAACACATATGGAAGTTAATTCAAATGGTACAAATTATGAATTTGGTCCAGAGACAGCACACTATTTCTTAACGGGAGGTTATGTATTTGACTTAAACGAAACTATTAAGTTTAAGCCATTCTTTATGTTAAAGTCTGCATTTGGAGTAAATCCATCGTTAGATGTATCATCAAACTTTTTATTTAATAATAAGTTTGAGATTGGTGGAACATACAGACTACAAGATAGTTTTGGAGCTATGATGAATTATGCTATTACACCAAATTTAAGAATTGGTTATGCATACGATCACATTGTATCAGATTTAAAAGTGACGACACCTTCTTCACACGAGATTATTTTATTATTTGATTTAAATTTCCCGAAGAAAGTATCGAGTTCACCGAGATTCTTTTAACCTAAAAGTATTAATGACATGAAGAAACTATATATAACATTAAGTTTTGTAATTGTAAGCGGTGTTCTTTGCGCTCAAAATAAGGATACAAAAGTAGCAGATAAGCTATTTGATAAATATGAATACGTTGACGCTGCCAATGAGTACTTAAAATTGGTTGAGAAAGGTAAATCAGATTTGTATGTTGAGACGCAATTAGCAGAGAGCTATTACAATGTGTTTAACACAAAAGAAGCATCCAAATGGTATGCTAAAATAGCAGATCAAAAGAATGATGCGGAAACATATTTTAAATATGCTCAAATGTTGAAGGCAGAAGGTAAATATACCGAAGCGGATAAACAAATGGAGAAATTTGCAGCATTAGCACCCAAAGATCAACGTGCAATTGCATTTAAAAATAATCCTAATTATTTAAATAGATTAAAACAACAAGCACAATTATTTGATATTACTCCTTCAACAATTAGTAGTGATAAGTCAGATTTTGGAGCAGTTTTAACTAGTGCAAATGAAGTTTATTTTTCGAGTGCTAGAAACGAGTCAAGAAAGACTAACGGTTGGAGTGATGAGCCTTATTTAGATATTTACAAAGCTATTTACAATGAAAACGGGACATTAAGTGAACCAACTGCTGTAAGCGAGATCAATACGAAATGGCACGACGGACCAGTAGCTGTAACTGCAGATGGTAATACTATGTATTATGCAAGTGAAAGTTTTAACGAAGGCGATTTTGAAAAGAACAAAGAGAAAAAGCTGAAATACGGAAAGATTTATCTTTATAAAGCTACAAAAGAAGGAGATAAATGGTCAAATAGTAGAGCATTACCTTTTAACAGTAAAGCATATTCAGTTAGAAATCCTGCTATTAGTAAAGATGGGAAAACATTATATTTTTCATCTGATATGCCAGGAGGACAAGGAGGAGAAGATTTATGGAAAGTTTCAGTAGATGGAGATTCATATGGTACGCCAGAGAACTTGGGAACAACAGTTAATACAGAAGGAGATGAGAGTTTTCCATTTGTAACAGATAACAATGTGTTGTATTTTGCATCAAATGCACGTCAAGGATTTGGAGGTTTTGATGTTTACAAATACGATCTTTCAAAAGGAGGCGATGTAACCAATATAGGAGCTCCAGTAAACACAGAAAAAGATGATTTTTCTTTTAGTTTTAATACACAAAAGAAAGTTGCATTCTTTTCTAGTAATCGCGCTGGAGTAGATAATATTTATTTAGCTACACCAATATGTGGTGTAAACGCATTAGTAGCTGTAAAAGATGCTAAAACAGGAATGCCAATTGAAGGCGCTTTTATTTCAGTTGTAGATGAAAAAGGCAAAGTAGTAAATTCAGACAATAGTGCAGCAAACGGAAATGCTACATTTGGTTTAAATTGTGAAAAAGAATACGGATTTCAAGTATCAAAACAAGGATATGAGAATGGTGTTTTCACTATGGCAAAATCAGAAGGTGGTAACGTAACTGTAGAAGCTAACTTAGAGCCTATTAAACCTATCATTACAGAGAAAGAAGTTATATTACAACCAATATTTTTCGAATTCAATAGAAGTAATATCACACCACAAGGTGCTTCAGAATTAGACAAATTGGTAGAGGTAATGAACGAGCATCCAGAGATGGTTATCTTTGTAAAATCTCACACTGATAGTAGAGGTAGCGACCGTTACAACTTAAACTTATCAGAGAGACGTGCAAAATCGACAGTTCAATATGTAATTTCAAAAGGAATTGCTAAGGAAAGAATCTCAGGACAAGGATTTGGAGAAAGCGAGCCAAAAGTACCATGTGATTCATGTACAGAGGAACAACACGCAGAGAACAGACGTTCAGAATTCTTGATTGTTAAGAAATAATTCGATTAAGATTTATAATAAAAAAGCCCTCAGAATTTTCTAAGGGCTTTTTTTATTTTTATTTATTCATTGTCGCTTTGATACCATTCAGCATAAGAGGTTTCTGTTTCTTGTAATCTAAGTGAAAAAAGATTAATACTTTCTGGTAAACGAGCTTTAATTTTAGCAGCAAAATCTATTACCATATTTTCACTTGTCGGTTGATAATCAACAAGAATTACATGATGCCCTCTGTTCTTTAATTCGTTTGCTAATTCTATGTGTGGCGTATTTTGGTTAAAAACAGTAGCATGGTCAAAAATGTCTACAATTTCTTCCTTAACAATTTTCTTCAAATCAGAAAAATCGATTACCATTCCGTACTTTACATTATTTGTGTCGGTAATTGGTTTTCCTACTACTGTAACGGAAAGTTTATAGCTGTGACCGTGTACGTTTTTGCATTTTCCATCGTAGCCATATAGTGCATGACCCGTTTCGAAATTAAATTGTTTTGTAATTCTAATTGTACTCATTCTAAAAATATTGTTTTGCAAAGGTATAAAATTAAATAAAGTGATTTTTGTATTGTTTTTAGAACTACATTTGCTCACTTTTTTATCGCTTTATTTTATGAGTGAATTCGAATTGAATCCGAAGTATGAAAAGGTTATTACAGACCTTTTAGAGCAACAATTTTCTATTGTTGATGATTTCTTTGATTTTAATGAAATTGAAGATTTGAGAGCCCTTTTGTTAGAGAAATATAATGAAGATGAATTTAGAAAAGCTGCTATAGGAAATCAATTCTCTGAGCAAATTGTAAAATCTATTCGTGGTGATTTTATTTCTTGGATAGATGAGAATAATTTATCACAAACTGAAGAAGTGTTTTTTAATAAAATTGACAAGTTTGTAAATTATATGAATAGAACTTGCTTTTTAGGAATTCAAGAAAAGGAGTTTCATTACGCAGTTTATCCAAAAGGGACTTTTTATAAAAGACATTTAGATACTTTTCAAAATGATGATTCTAGAAAATTATCAGTTGTTTGCTATTTAAATGATGAAGATTGGAAACCAGAATATGGTGGTGAATTAGTTATTTTTAAACCACTTGAAGAGATTAAAGTTTATCCATTAAAAGGGAGAGTGGTTATTTTCGAAAGTCAGGTCTTAGAACACGAAGTGCGACAAGTAGAACAAATGCGTTTAAGTATAACAGGATGGTTAAAAACCAGAAAACTTTAGTTTTCTGGTTTGTTTTTTTCTTTCTTTTTAAAGTAATAAAAAGTACCGTAAGCGATAATAATTAAAACTATAAAAGGCAAATAAGTTCCAATTACAACTCCAATTTCGTAACCTTTATCAGGAGCATTTTTCATTTTCTCCTCAATATTAACTTTTTGAGTTAAACTTATAATTGTTGAAATCATGATTTTTTAAATTGATTTAAAGCATTTTTTGTGAAATCTGATAAAACTAATCTACCAGATATTGCAGCTCTTTCATATAATAAATTATCCCAGTTTTCAGTTCCTTCCCAAATAACTTTTTTCATCTCGTATAAAGCTTCAGGATTATAACTTGCTAATTGATTAATATAATTATTTAAACTGTTGTCCATTTCTTCAACTGATGGATAAACTTCGTTTAATAATCCTTTATCTTTTGCCCATTGTGCGTCTTTCCATTTTGTAGGAAATAAAGTCATTTCAGCCATGGCAGCTTTTCCAATTTTTTTAGAAACTGCGGGTTCAATAACAAATGGACCAATTCCAATAGCAATTTCAGATAGTTTAACTGATGAACTTTCTGTAGCAAAAGTATAATCACAAGCAGCAATGATTCCAACTCCGCCACCAACTGCTTTTCCTTGAATTCTACCAATTATTAATTTTGGACATTTTCGCATAGCGTTGATAACATTTGCAAATCCTGAGAAAAATCTATTTCCTTCTTCTAAATTTGTAACTTCTAATAATTCATCAAAAGAAGCTCCGGCACAAAAAGCTCCATTTCCTTCACTTTTTAAAACAATTGCAGTTATTCCGTTATCTTTTCCTAAATTATAAATAGTGTCGGTTAACAGCTGTAATTGACTACTTGGAAACGAATTGCTAGCAGGGTGATAAAAACTTACTGTAGCAATATTTTTTTCTTTTAAGACTGTAATGTTACCTTCCATTATCTTTTTAAGCTAAAATGCGATTTAAACTCTTTTTTAACGTTGTCTTGAGTGTATTCTAAAACAAACCAATAATCTGTAGACGGCATTAGTTTACCACCATAAGTTCCATCCCAGCCATTACCATCAGAATATATTTCTTTGATTAGTTTACCGTATCTATCAAAAATCGAAATTTTTCCATTAAAGTTTAATGGTAATCCTGAAATATTCCATTTATCATTATAACCATCTCCATTTGGAGTAAAAAAGTTAGGATAAGTAATGGCTACTAAATTTGTAACAGATAATGAGCCACAATTTTGAATATCTCTCACATAAATTGTATAGGTTCCATTAGGTAAACCAGTAAAGGTTGGGCTAAGTTGCCAGTTTACTAAATCTAAGCTGTATTCGTAAACCCCATATCCTCCTGTAGCATCGCCAATAATTGTTGTTGTTCCAGAAGAGAATTGTGGTGTTATTACTTCGGCTGTAAAACTAGCAGGGCCTGATGAAAATGTTGTAATAATTTCATCTGTAAACTCACAACCTGTATTCGTATTTGTTACAGTCACAGTATAAGTTCCAGCTTGTTCAATATTATATTGACTTGTAGTAATTGTCGAAAGGTCTAATCCAACAATGTCAGATGTCCAAACATAACTATAATTCCCTGTAGTTTGTGGAGTTGCATCAACTATTTGAGACCCTAAACCAGTTACAGGATCTAAACACAAAACAAAATTTACACCTAAATCGGTGTTTGGTAAAGGATTTACAATTAATTGTAATTCTTGAATTCCTTTACAACCTGAATCTGTATTTAATTGACTATCGACTCTTGCCCAAATTGAATTTCCTCCTGCTACTATATTTCTGTAATTGGTTATATCAGGGATAGAGTTTTGAATTAATTCAGCATCAATATAATTTTCATAATAAGATACAACTAAATAAGGTTGTTGAGAAACAGGAAAAGCACTTATAATAGTATTTGTATAAAATGAATCAATATCAAAATAATCATAACCATCATTTGCAGGATCTGTAACATCTCTGTAAATGTCACATTGTTCATAATCTAATGGAACAAAAGAAGCAGGAAATTGAGTAGTTGAAACAACTAAATTAATTTGAGCAACTCTATAACAACCAAATTGATTTTCTACTCTTACCCAAACAGAACTACCGTTTGCAGCATGGTGTTGATTAGAATTAGTTATGATGGCATTGTTGTTTACTGCTCCAGTATAGCTTAAATGATAGCTAAAATTTACATTCGAATCAGATGTAATTAAATCATTTGCTTCTGATAAAATAAAATCTGCTAAAGTATCTGTATCATCATCACATTGTCGTAGTGTTATCGTAGTATTTAATAAAGTTGGTAATGTATTTACGATTAGATCTAAAGGTGCGATGCTATAGCAGTTATTTGAATTTGTAATTCTATAATAAATAGTTTTTGAATTACTATAATAAATATTTGGAAGTGCATTTATATCGTTCTGAGCATCTGATAAAAACTCATAATACTTTACAGATGTAATATCGGTTCTTGTTCCAATTATTTGAGTGTTTTGAGAATTTAGAGTAAATCTTACAAAACCATTTGTGTCATCTCCATCTACATTGCCATCACATAATTCATAAGGAATTGTATTAAGAATTTCTGGACTTTGATTTACAGTTACGGTTACAGTCGCAGAAACAGGGTCACAAACGCCATTGGCAGGGAAAGAATATGTGTAATTACCTGCTTGACTGTTAGCTGGATCAAAAATTCCATTTGCAATAGATACTCCATTATAAGACCATTTTCCTCCTGTTGTTATGCCACTGCCTAATAAGGTAGTTAAATCAATAACAGCATCATTATCACAAAATGAAATTGAAGCAGAGCTACCAACATGAGGACCTTGTTGAATTGAATTTATTACAATGTCGATAGGTATTATTCTAGTTACACCATCACAAAACTTGGTGAAAGTATAGGTATAAGTTCCGATAAGGTCAGTAGATGGGTCAAAAAGCCCATTATTTGGAACTCTAGGAGTTCCATTAAACTCCCAAGTACCACCTATTTCTGGATTACCAGGAATTTTATCGAATAGATCAATGATTCCTCCTGTACAAACATCAATTGTGGTGTCGCTAGGAATACTTCCAAAACCTGAAAAATATCCGCCGATACCAGCAAAACCACTTGCAGAGAAAAGCCCCACCGCTAAAGCCCCAGTAGATTCAATAGTTACGTTGCCACTTAAATTATTTACTCGGTATGTTTCCCAATTAGAATTTCCAGTCACTGTTAAAGGTGTAGAAGTTGTTGGTACACCATTTATTGTAATTGTTGAGCCAGTTTCAGTTGCAATAATTAAATTTCCAGTAAAGTCGGTTTGAGTACCAATTTCATTAATTGCAGGAATTAAATCAACACTATTTTGCCAAAAACAACTTAGAGGCGGAATAAAATAAAAACCTGAAGTAGCGTCAGAAATACTACCCCCTACAATTTGGTATAAAAAGGCTTTCTTTGAGGTGTTTATATACATGTTTTTATTGGTCCCGGGGCCTATAAAATTTGAAGTTGGAATTAAAAAATATTCTCCAGCATTTAAGGTTGTAATCGGGGTAGCATTTCCATTAACAAAAACATCTGTATTGTCCTCATGAGCAATTACTAACGGATGTTCAGTTAAATCACTGCCATTTCCTTTCATAATTACATATTCTTGACCTACCTGAGCCAATGGAACAATTTGATCTAAATTAAAATCTTGTCCATTACTAGCCGAAGACATCCCTCCAGCAAGGTTCCCAGTATTAACGACAATTGGTTTATCGGATTCTAATAAAGCTCCAACAAAACCATCTAGATTTGCTGAACTACCATCAGTGTAACCAGAAATTACAACACTTTCTCCTTTATTAAGTGTAAAAGTTTGTGTTGCAGTACTAAAATTTGTATTACCGTCAATGAAAGAAATATGAGAATCATAATCCGACAAATTTACAGTGGTATTATCTTCAGTTGCCATAAAACTTGAAACAAAATTTCGGATTGTTCCAAAATCATTTTGTGGAAGACTACCTAGGCGAAAAATATTTCCTGCTCCTGTTCTTCCTTTCGAAGCTAAAAATTCGGCATGATTGTCTGCCCTTACTCTAAAATTTACATAGAAGTCATACTGTCCTTCTAAAATTAACCCTTTTCCTGAAACAACATGTCCAACATCAATTCTATCAAGCATCATTTTTGAGGGCTGGTCAGTACCAATAGTTACTCTAACTGGATTTCCTTGTGAAATTGTAAAAGGAGATCCAGCAATTGGAATTCCTGCGCCATCAGTTATTGTAACTTGAAACGGCGTAGGCTCTGGAGTCGATAGATAAACATAATGTTGTTTAATTAATAAACCGTCTTGAGATTCATTAGCATGTAAAGGAGGAAGCCAATGCTTGTTACTTAATTGAGCATTTGAAATTAACGTTATTGTAAGAGCTGTAAATAAAAATATTATTTTTTTCACAATGAATGATTAGGATGTTAAAATTTCACAAATTTACAAACTAGAATTTAGAAAAAGTCTAGATAAGAGTTAAAAAAAGGCTCGAAGTTGAATATTTCCTGTGTGAATCATCTTGGATGTTTCGGATTTTCTACCTTGGTAATTGATGTTGACATCTAAATATTGAGTTATATTTTTTTGTAAAAGGAATTGCCAAACACTGTTTTTTCCAGATTGAAGTCCTTGTAGCATTTGAAATGCAACTGGTGCTAATTGATTTCCTTTAAAATTATTATTGTAAAACGAATAACTACCCGTTAGTGTAAATCCTTTTTCGGTATTGAAGTTAAAAGATGTCCCAAATTTATTTTGCTCTAAACTTTCCTTATTATTAATTAAATTAGATTGGTTTTTTAACTCATAAAAAATATCCCAACTCGCATTTTTTGAAAAGATATACGATATTTTTGGTTGAACAGAATAAGAATCTATGTCGAAGTTTCTATTAAAAGTACTGCTTGGATTGGTAGAAGTATTTTCGATATTACTTTTGTTATTTCCGTTTAAAAGCGTGGTTTGAAACAACCATGTTTTTGCTACTAAATGTTGGTAATTCAGTTGATGAGAAAATTGTTTGTTATCTTGTAAACCATAATTTAAAAGGCTTTTCAGTTGGTTATTTATGAAAGTATATGTAACTGAATGAAGTTGTTTACCACGATTGAAAAATAAACTATTTCTAAAACTATTATTAAGGCCAATGATTTCATCTGAATTTGAGAATGGATTTAAATCAAAGTTGTCGCCATTTCTACGTAATTTACGTTCTACAATAAATGAAAATTGATTGTAAAAATGCGATAGAAATTTTTTAAAGCCTTTATCATTTTGCCATACTAAACCATTAAAATTTAAAGATTGAGAAAATCTATTTTGATGTGTTCTTACAAAAACTTGATTGGGAAGAAAAACCCTAACATAAGTAGCTTGGTCTGGAAATGGCGCAATTTCAAATTCTTGCAATTCTTGAATTCCATTGTTATTATAGTCAATCCAAGTGTAAATACCTTGTCCAGGTTCAACTTCTAAGTACGTAAATTCTTGTTGGGCAATAGTTCCCGAAGCATTTTCGTAGGTTGTGGTGCTTTGCAATAAGTTCGAAAAAAAACTATCTGAATATAATATTCTCGAATTTAATGAAGGTTCGTTTTGCTTAGTATTGTCTTCATATTTTAAATTTCGGTATTTGATAAAAACACTCAAATTGCTTTTCTCATTTTTTATCAATTGCGATTTTAAATAATAAGAATTTGAACTATTTACCCTTGTTAAAATATTGTTTTGAATACTATCGTTAACACGGTTTAGATAACCAATTTCCACAAATACTTTCGTAGAATCGCCACGACCAATAAAAGCGCCATATTCGGTAAATTTCTGACTTAAATTACTTAGTGAGTTGGTGGTAGTTAATTCTTCTTTATTGTTTTCGGTTCTAAAACTTGCTCCAACCCAATTTTTAGAAAAATGATGTTTTGCAATACTTTGGTTTCTAATAAATTTTGAATTGGCATAATCGCTTTCACTGTTTAAAGCGCTAAAATCAGTTGAGAAAGTGGTTTTATTAAAACGTAAATCGGTTTGCACGATATGTCTTGTTCCCGAAAAATTTTCTGAGAAATCTAATTTTTCCAATTGATATTTGGCAACTCCATTTTTTTGAAAATTAAAATTGGTTCCCGTAATTAATAAACTTTGGTTACCAAGAGGATTATTTAAATTCCAATCTCTATTAAATTCGATATTGAATAAACGCTCTATTGTTCTAAAGTCTTTTTGAATAAGATTAAAATTTGCAAAACCATCTACTAAAAATTTTCCAGTATATAAACGTTGGTTCGCATTAATATTTGCAGCAATTCCCTTGTTGTCGTTGTCGTCTAAAGTAGAATAGAGGTTTTTATCATTGTTCGAAATACCAATTTCAAAATCAATTAGTGTTTTTTCTGATGGATTATAACTTCCTAAAACAGTTGCAATTTGAATTTTTGTTGGCGCTACTAGTGGAACTGTTGGTTCATAATCGCCCATAGAAACACCTACATATTCATAAATTTTACCAACGGCGTTATTGCTTACCAAATCGTAACTTCCAAGATTTTCGCCTATATAAGTAAAACGGACATTGTAAAGTGTTTCGTTTTCATCGGTTGAAAATTCATAAATTTCAGTGCTACCAACAATTGTTTTACGGTATAAAATTTTATTTTCAGAATATGAATCTACATAAGCTGAAGGTGCATTCATTAAATTTTGATCATCTCCAGCAGCTTGAAGAATCGCTACTTGTTCTTCTGATAAATTTTGTTGTAAAGGTTGGTTTTTGACGTCATTTTCAGAATAAATATAAGTTCCAATTTTGAACTTTTCGCTTTCGTGTTGCACACCACCGTAAGTAACAAATCGAGTATAATTTCTATCGGTGTATTGATATTCAACGTTAATTCTCATTTCTGAAGTAATGGGAAACAACGATGTAAATGAAATTTCACCTGCATTATAATCAATAGTGTAATCGTTGTTTTCGCCTCTTTTCAACAGAATACCATTTACATAAACACGTTCAGAACCCGAAATTACTAAAACATATAATTCACCATTGTTGCCTTTTAATTTATAAGGACCTTGATTTCCTTCTTGACCTATAAAAGTACTTCGTGCATATTGACCGCGAACAAGTGCAGCGGAAGCATAAATGTCGGTTTTTGAATTTTCTTTACCTAATGTAAAATGTGTCGATAAACCCTGAACTTTTTTGTTGAAATTTAAAAATTTAGATTCGCGGTTTTCTAAAAATAAATCTCCCGCTCGAATACTCCATTTATCGGAAAATAATTCGATAAAAATTTGGTCAAACTCATCTAGTTTTTGAGAATAACCACCATCTTGCAAAGGAATATTACTATCTTGAATAGAAGCTCGTAAACTAACTTTATCGGAAATTTTACCTGTAATTTGTAAATCTAGATTAGAGTTTACAACAGTGTTTTGATTGTTTCCAATGGTGACTCCACGAGAAATACTTCCTGATGTATTTAAACCATCGAACGGTTTAAATTTTGATAATTTTTCATTTTTTGTAGTAAATAAAGTTCCGTTTGAATTAGGTACTACTTTACTGTCATCATAAACACTATATTCTTTTGTTAGAAACTTAGGATAAGTTAGATAATTAATTGATAAAGAATCTTTTGTAATTGAATTTGTATTCAAAATAATAAATCCTTTTTCAAAATTTACTTCGTAAAAAGTAGAATCAATAGTTTGGTCGTATTGATCTTTAATTTTAAAATGGCTAGGGTTAATACTTTCCTTTTCAATAAAAATAGTGTCGTTTGTTATGGCAATAATTTTCGATTTTCGAATAGCTTCTTTCTCTTGAGCATACACTCCAGAAAAAAACAACCACATAAATAAAATTGAAATCTTTTTTGCCATTATACTATAACTCTCGAAAACCAAAAGTAGTATTTATTAATGGAAAAAATAAACCCCGCAATTTGCGGGGTTTATTTTATTATTTTTTGATAATAATTTTTTCTAGTGAATAATTTGAATTTTTTAGTTTTAACAAATAAGTACCACTTGCAAAACCACTCAAATCTAAATTATAGGTGTCTAAATTATTTAGTTTAGAATTATAAACCTCTTGACCTAATAAATTATATACTTCAATTGTCGCATTTTCTAAACTAGTAGTAAAACTAAGTGTGAAAACACCATTCGATGGATTAGGGGCTATTGTAATGTTGTTTGTAGTAAAACTTTCATTACTCATAGCGCAATTATCTGTAACAATTACATTGGTTAACCCGCAACTGTTGTACAAATAATCTTCCATAGCGGTTTGCTCAAAACTATCGACGCATACATACGTTAAATTAGGAGTGTTATCCCAGCAACTGTTATAAATAGTATTAGACGCCACATGCGGATACCCATTATTTATTTTTACAGTTACCATATTGATATTGTCATTACAAGCTAATCTTCTAAAAACAGGGTTGTTAGAAAAATCTAACTCGGTTACATCTAAATAACTACATATACAAGTGTCTAAAGCTGGTAAACTCGAAAAATTTACACTCGTTAATGGGTTACCCCCACAATTTATAAAATATAACTGGTTTAAACCACTTACATTTAAGCTTTGCAGTTGATTGTTAGCAACACTTAGCGTTTGTAAATTGGGTGAATGTGTAAAATCAGCATGGGTGACCTGATTACTAGGGAAACCACAGGTGACTAAATTTACAAAATATTCGATACCCGTTATATCCGTAATATTTCCTGATGGTATTTGCATAATATAAATAGCTTCAGCTTCGCTTATTTCTATTTCGCCATCATTATTAGCATCTATTTTAATTCCTCCACAAATAGGGTTTGAAGTCGAAGATTGTAGCAGAACGGCTTTAAAAACAGGGTCAGGAAAATTAATAATTTGAGCATTACTATAACAACTTAGTAAAAAAACTATTAAAAAAATAAACTTTTTCATAGTACAATTTTTTAATGAGACTAATTAATATAGTTTTTAAGATTCTGAACCACCTGCTTAATCGCAGGTGTTCAGAATGACAAAGTTACCTTTTTTTAAGTCTTTTGTTTTTATTGTTTTATCAGTTTACTGGTATAAGTTGTATTGTTAACGGTTGTTTTTAATACATAAGTACCTTTGGGTAAAGCATTCAAATAAAGTTTTGTTTCGTTAGATGATTTTACTTCTTCTTGATGTACTAAGATGCCCATTAAATTATACACTTCAATTATTGCCGATGCAAATTTTTCTTCAAAAGTTAAGGTGTAAACACCATCAATAGAAGGATTAGGATATACTTTAACAATATTATCAGGGTTTGCTATTCTATTTGCAAAAACATAATTAATATTAATATAAGCCCATTCACAAAAGGTAGCCACTCCATTATGATTCACACACATTTCATATATTAATTGGTGACCACGCTGCGGTAATGTAGGGATAGTTAAACTAGGATTACTACTGTACTGTCCACGATATCTAATTTCTCCAGTAAATGTATCAAGATAATAATATGGATTTTGCGGGTTGGTAAGTTCGTGTAAGGTTACTTTGTTTTCTTGATTTAATGGTCCAATATCCGCAGCAATGATACTATCGCAATCACCTGTAATGCTGGTTCTTACATAGCTATCGGTTAGTACATTTACGCTACCGTTTACATAGTAGCTAGGGTTGGCACTACTTGCATTATTTATCCAAATATTTGGGGTATGAGGCAATGCTTTAGGTGATATTCCAAAGTTTAAGCGGTAAGGACCGCTTACTACTGTTGGGTTTTGTATAGAACGCAAGTTGTAATACAGTTGTCCTTCAGTATGCATATCAAAAGGTGGTGTCCCTGCAGGGAAGGTTACGGTTCCATTTGGGTTAATAATACAGCCATATGGTATGGGACCTATAGGTTCTATACTTACATTTGATGCTGAACATGGAACACCATTAATTAAACAAGGCTCGCAACCTCCATTAACATTATTTGCACTATGATTAAAGGCAGTATATGTTGTGGTTTGCGCTTGTGTTTCGTGGTAACAAATATCAAAATCTAAGTAAATTTTGTCGCAGTTTTGAATTTCTGAGCCAAAAATAAAATTACACAAGTTCCCTGTTTGCCAGCCGCTTTGTCCTCCTGTATTGGTTAAGGTAATACTTGTAAAAGGATTTGGAGAAGAAACAGTTAGCGAAACATCTCCAAAAGTTCCAGAAGGAAATGTACATGATAATAGGCTTCCTACTGCACTTAAACCACATAAATTGCTTAATTGCATACCAGTGTTATTTATTGCTATTGTACCGGTATCATAATCGTTAACTCCCACATAAGTTACTGTAACATTGTATATGGGTTGGCTAAAATTATAGGTTATAGCCCCAGTAGTAGAGAGTCCAGTCCAGTATCCTCCAAAACCACTATAAAAAGCTGACGGATAGCAATAGTTATAATTAGCATTTAAAGGTGCAGCTGATAATAAATTACCACTAGCTGTAATGGTAATGCCATCAACTGTACAGTGATCTTCAGGTAAAAGTAATTCTACAGGTACAAGTTGACCTGCCGAATTGTAAACCATATTAGGGGCAATTTTCTCAGTACTATTTTTAGTAACTTGAGAATACCCCCCCCATAAAAAATAATAAATAAAAAGAGTAGAATTGTTTTTTTCATAAATAAAAATATTAAAGTTATATTTTCAAATATAATAAAAATCTTTAAACCGTTATTTTTATTTATTCTTTTGTAACAATCTGTAGTGTTTCTCTAGAAATTTGTTTTAGTAAAACCGTTTTGTTGGTTTCTACAACTTCTGTTGATTTATCATCGAAATGGCGAATGGTGTATAAAGATACATTTTCGTTAAATGAAACTTTAAATTTCTTTGCTAATAATTTACTTAGTTCATTAAAGTTGTCGTATTTATCTTCAATACAAACTGAGAAGCTAATTGCCGAGTTTTGAATTAGATTCACTTTAATTTTGTACTTGTGGAATAAGGCAAAAATTTCACTAATATTTTCTTCCATCATAAAAGAGAAATCTAACGAAGATAATGAAAGTAAAAGTTGGCTTTTCTTTACAATAAAACAAGAAGTATGTGGTTCTAAATCGGCTCCTTTAGAAACTGAAGTTCCAGGTAAAAGCGGATTTATAAATGATTTAACAAATAATGGAATTTCTTTTCTTTGTAACGGTTGTAACGTTTTTGGGTGAATTACACTTGCACCGTAAAATGCTAACTCAATGGCTTCTCTATAAGAAATTTGATTTAGTAAAACGGCATTTTCAAAATATCTTGGATCAGCATTTAAAACTCCTGGTACATCTTTCCAAATCGTAACACTTTCTGCTCCTAAGCAGTAAGCAAAAATAGCGGCAGTATAATCGGAACCTTCACGACCTAAAGTAGTAGTAAAGTTGTTGTCATCTGAACCTAAAAATCCTTGTGTAATGGTTAACGATTTTTTGTCGATTGTTTTAACGATTAAATCTTGAGTTTTTTCCCAATCCACATTTCCATCACGATAGTTGTTATCTGTTTTAATTAAATTTCTAACATCTAACCAAGTGTTGTGAATGTTTACTTCCTTTAAATAGAAACTTACAATAGTTGTAGAAACTAATTCTCCAAAACCAATTACTTGATCGTAAACGAAACTGTAATTTGGAGATTTATTACTTCTAACAAAATATTCTAAATCATCAAATAACGCTGTAACCTCAAAAAATACTTCATGATCTTCGTTATCAAATAACTCCATCATAATTTGGTTGTGGTACTTTCGTACTTCTTGTAATGATGCATTTAACTCACTAGACTTTTCAAAGTAGTTCTTTATTACAACTTCTAAAGCATTTGTAGTTTTTCCCATTGCAGAAACTACAATTAAAGTGTTTTCAAAGCCTACTTGTTCTAATACAGAGGCTACGTTTTTTACGCCATTTGCATCTTTAACCGATGCACCACCAAATTTGAAAATTTTCATAGATTTCAGTCTTCACTAAGCCATTTAAGGCAATTTATCAATTGTTTATATTTAAAAATTCATCAATTCCTTTTTCGTCCATTTGAACTACACGCCAATCGTCTAATACTTTAGCGCCACTTTTTTGGTAAAATTCTATAGCGGGAGTATTCCAATCTAGAACATTCCATTCAATTCTTCGTACTCCGTCTAATTTACCTTGTGCTATAATTTTTTTATACAAAGCAAATCCGGCTCCTGTTCCTCTTTTCGATTCTTTTACAATTAAATCTTCTAAATGTATGGTTTTGCCTTTCCAAGTAGAATATCTGTAATAGTAAAGAGCAATGCCAATAACTTCGCCTTCAACTTCTGCAACAAATGTTTTAAATAAAGGATTTTCTTTAAAACCATCTTCTTCCAAATCTTTTTCGGTAATCACGACCGCATCAGGTTCTTTTTCAAAAACTGCTAACTCTTTTATTAAGGCAAGTATTGATGGAATATCTTTTTTTTCTCCTTTTCGTATAATCATTTCCTTAAATTTTAATGCAAAAATACTATTAAGTAAAACATCTTTTTTAATTTTTTTCTTCCTATCACAAAAAATCCGATATTTGTGCCAATTAAACAACTACAACGATTTCGAAATGCAAGAAAGAAACACCACTCTAGGAGAGTTTATCATTGAAAATCAGAAAGCTTTTCAATATTCTACAGGAGAATTATCAAGAATTATCAATTCCATCCGATTAGCTGCAAAAGTGGTTAATTACAAAGTAAATAAAGCGGGTTTAGTTGACATTGTAGGTGCGGCTGGAGAACAGAATATTCAAGGGGAAGATCAACAAAAGCTAGATGTTTTTGCAAATGAAACTTTTATACAAACTTTAATTAATAGAGAAATTGTTTGTGGTATTGCATCTGAAGAAAACGACGATTATATTACAGTTGCTGGTGCCGATAATAGCCATAACAATAAATATGTTGTGTTAATGGATCCTTTAGATGGTTCGTCTAATATTGATGTAAATGTTTCGGTTGGAACTATTTTTTCAGTTTTTAGAAGAATTACGCCCATGGGAACTCCTGTGCAAATGGAAGATTTTTTACAACCAGGTGTTAATCAAGTGGCTGCCGGATATGTTATTTATGGAACTTCAACCATGTTAGTTTATACAACAGGTCACGGTGTAAACGGATTTACACTAAATCCAGCTATCGGAACTTTTTATTTGTCGCACCCAAATATGCAGTATAAAGAAGATGGTACAATTTATTCTATTAATGAAGGGAATTATGTGCATTTTCCTCAAGGTGTGAAAGACTATTTAAAATATTGCCAAAAAGAAGAAGGAGACAGGCCTTATACTTCGCGTTACATTGGAAGTTTAGTTTCCGATTTTCATAGAAACATGATTAAAGGCGGAATTTATATTTATCCTACTAGTTCAAAAGCTCCAAAAGGAAAATTGCGTTTACTTTACGAATGTAATCCTATGGCGTTTTTAGCAGAACAAGCTGGAGGAAAAGCTTCTGATGGTTTTAAAAGAATTATGGAAATTCAACCAACAGAGTTACATCAAAGAGTTTCATTTTTCTGCGGAAGTAAAAATATGGTTACAAAAGCAGAAGAGTTTATGGAAAATGCTGAAAAATAAATTTACCATTCTGAACTCACAGAATCTAAATAAAAACAAAAAATCCCGCATTTGCGGGATTTTTATTATCTATTCATGTGTTGCATTTCGTAAATAAAAGTATCTAAATCTACATTTAAAACTAAAAGCGACAAAGCTTTATCTACAATATATTGAACATTACTTGGTGTAAAGCCTAATGCTAACGCAAAACGCGTTAAAATATCTTTTTGTTTTGGTCCTAAAACGTGATCGGCATAAACCATTCTTGCTAAATCATATAAACGCTCTAATCGGTGAACATGAAGTACAGGAGGATTAATAGGATATTTAGAAGGGTTCTCTAAGATTTCTTGGTATTCGTGTTCCGAAATTTCTAAACGAATAGCCAATTTGTCTAAGAATTGTTTTTCTTCAGTAGTTAATTCACCGTCAGAAAGTGCAACTCTAACAATGGCAGAGAAATGACCTTTATTACGATTTTTAAACCCGCTATCAAATAAATCTGAAATTGACATTTTAATTAAATTTTTTAGTTTTACAAACTTACATAAAATTAGATTTTCTTTAAAACATTAACAATCTTTTATTTTCATATAATTCAATTTTTATAAAATATGTCGTAAGTTTGAATTCCCCATAAATTTTTAGAATATGTCTCAATTTTGGCTCTACTTTAAGATAGGACTTAACCATGTACTCGATATACATGCATATGATCATGTTTTGTTTTTAATTGCATTAATGGTTCCTTATGCGTTTAAAGATTGGAAAAGAATTTTTGTTCTTGTGACTCTTTTTACATTAGGACATACACTTTCTTTATTTTTAGCAGTTTTTGGTGTGGTAAATATTAATCCTGTTTACATAGAGTTTTTAATTCCAATAACTATTTTGGTTACGGCTATATTCCATTTATTTACTGCTGGGAAAAATTCAAAAACAGAAAGTATCAGTTTTGTTTCTATTGTAACTTTGTTTTTCGGAATTATTCACGGATTAGGATTCTCAAATTATTTTAAAGCTATTTTACCTGGAAATGCGACCGATAAAATGTTACCTTTATTAGAATTTGCATTAGGAATTGAAGCTGCCCAAATTATAGTAGTGATTTGTGTACTTATTTTAAGTTACATTGTGCAAACATTTTTTAGATTTTCAAAAAGAGATTGGGCGTTGGTTATGTCATCTTTCATAATTGGTGTAGTTTTGCCAATGATTATTGAAAGTGAAATTTGGAACAGATAATATGTCAGGAAAAAAAGCAAAATACGATAAAGCTTATTTAAGAATTGCTAAAGAATGGGGGCAATTATCTTATTGTAAGAGAAAACAAGTTGGCGCAATTATTGTTAAAGATAGAATGATAATATCTGATGGTTACAATGGAACACCATCGGGTTTTGAAAATTGTTGCGAAGATGATGCAGGACTAACAAAATGGTATGTTTTACATGCTGAAGCTAATGCTATTTCCAAAGTTGCACGTTCTACACAATCTTGTGAAGGTGCAACACTTTATATTACACTTTCACCTTGTAAAGATTGTAGTAAATTAATACATCAATCAGGAATCAAGCGCGTGGTTTATCACGAAGAATACAAAGATTGTTCGGGCATCGATTTTCTTAAAAAAGCAGGAGTTGAAGTAGAATTAATTGATGACTTAAAATAATGTCAAATAGAAAAATTTATTTTCCGTTGGCCATGTCAATTGCTGTAGCGATAGGTTTATTGCTTGGAAATAAATTGTCTTCTAACCAAAGTTTAACAGCCGCTCAAATCAATAAAAATAAGCTTAATAAACTGATCGATTTTATTGATAAAGAATATGTAGATAACGTAAATACAGATTCTATTGTTGATATTACAGTAGATAAGATTCTTGAAAATCTCGACCCGCATTCGGTTTACATCAATAAGAAAAATATAGCATCTATTAACGAAAGCATGCGCGGCGATTTTGTAGGAATTGGCGTTAATTTTTATATGTATAAAGATACTTTAGCTGTTATTAAATCGGTTAAAAATGGTCCTTCAGAAAAAGCCGGAATTAAAGCTGGTGATCGCATTTTGTATGCCGAAAAAGTGCAGCTTTACGATAAAAAAATCCCTAGTGATAGTATTATTTCTAATTTAAGAGGTGAAGAAGGTTCTGAAGTAAACCTTACTATTTTTAGAAAAACATCTGGTAAAAAATTCAAGGTAAAATTAACAAGAGATCGCATTCCGCTTAAAAGTGTTGATGTTGCTTTAAAAGTTTCCAAAGATGTGGGTTATATTAAGATGAACCGATTTTCTGAAACAACTTACGATGAATTTCATAAAGCACTTTTAAGTTTAAAAGCTCAAGGAATTAAAAGTTTAATTTTAGATGTTAGAGGCAATGGTGGTGGATATCTTGATATGGCGGAAGATATAGCAGATGACTTCTTAAAAGACAAAGAACTTATCGTTAAAACTGTTAATAAAAAAGGAACAGAAGATGCAACTTACGCTACTTCAAAAGGCGATTTTGAAACAGGTGATTTATATATTTTAATTGACGAAAATTCTGCTTCGGCAAGCGAAATTTTAGCTGGCGCAATTCAAGATAATGATAGAGGAACCATTGTTGGAAGACGTTCTTTTGGGAAGGGATTGGTGCAACGTGAAATGCCGCTTGGCGACGGTTCAGCAGTTCGTTTAACGGTTGCTCGTTACTATACGCCTTCTGGACGTTCTATTCAAAAACCTTACGGAGATAAAGCTGATGGATATTTTAATGAATTTGAAAAGCGTTTTGAAAGTGGCGAATTATATGAAGCAGATAGTATTAAAGTAGCAGATAGTTTAAAATATAAAACAAAGAAAGGAAGAATTGTGTATGGTGGAGGTGGAATTATTCCTGATGTATTTGTTCCTTTTGAAGCAAATCACGGAGAAGAGGCCACTACTATGATCATGCAATCTGGTTTGGTCGATTATTTTGTTTTTGAACAGTTGGATAAAAATCGATTGTTTTTTGAAAAATTAGATAAAGAAAAACTTAAAAAGGAAATATTCAATAATTCTAAGTATTTAAATAATTTTAAAAACTATGTTTCTCAAAGTGGTTTTTTGATGAATTATAAAAATGAGAACAAAATTTTAACGTATTTATACGCCGAATTTGTAAGGCAACTTTTCACCGAAGATGATTATTATAAAATTATTCTGCAAGAAGATGAAATGGTAAAGAAAGTATTATCTATAAATAAAAAATGAGAGCAATGCTCTCATTTTTTATTTATTTATTGCATCGTGTACCATAGTATGATTCCCGTCGTTCCAAAGGCTCAAAATATCAGTTGCAACAGCAGCACCGCTTCCAGCAGCAATACTTAATTGGCTCCTATGTCCAGCTAAAACACCAGCAACATACAATCCATCTTTAACTAAGTGGTCGTTGTTTTTTAACTGAATTCTGTTTTTTATGGCAGGAACTTTTTGATGTGGCACCACAAAATCTTCTAAACCTTCAATTGTCATTGGATTTCCAGCACCAATTGCAACTACTACAATCTTAGATTCGAAAACGTTTTTATTTGTGATGATTTTGTAAAATGTTTTATCATCTTCAATTGAAATTACTTTCTCTTTTTCAATTTGTTCTACTTGAGGATAAGTAGAACTTAAATGCGCTAAACTTTCTTCAAGTAGTTCACTGCCTAATTTTCCAGCGGGAATTCCGTATGCATTATTAAAAACAGCGGTTTGTAAAGAAGACGCTTTTTGGTGGGTAATAATCCCAATTTTTTTATTTAATGCATATGGCCTTTCTTTAGCTGAACCTAAAATAAGGGCACACGATACACCTGAAACACCTGCTCCAATAATTATTACATCAAACATTTATTTAATTTTTTCGTCAATGGATTTTGACATTCTAAAAATTACCAACAATACAATAGCACATAATCCTGAAACAACTCCAATTAATGCAACACTACTGTTGCCTTCTAGCGGATGGCTATAATCTATTTGAGTTAA
This sequence comes from Flavobacterium haoranii, assembly GCF_009363055.1. Classification (NCBI taxonomy): domain Bacteria; kingdom Pseudomonadati; phylum Bacteroidota; class Flavobacteriia; order Flavobacteriales; family Flavobacteriaceae; genus Flavobacterium; species Flavobacterium haoranii. The sequence continues at coordinate 2,491,114 of NZ_CP045292.1, forward strand.
GTTAAAAACAATTAATATAACTGCAACGGCTAATAAAATGTAATTCAATATTTTCATTTCTCTTTTTATTTAAACAAATAATCCTTTAACATTAGCGGCAAAAAGTTTTACCGCAATAGCTAAAAGTATTACACCAAAAACTTTTCTAATTACTCCTAATCCATTATTTCCTAATAATTTTTCAATTTTTCCTGATAATTTTAAGACAAGATAAACTAATACAATGTTTATTAAAATAGCAACAATAATGTTGATTTTCTCATATTCGGCTCTTAATGAAAGAATAGTTGTCATGGTTCCTGCTCCTGCAATTAGTGGAAAAGCTATAGGTACAATAGAAGCGGTAGTTGGATTGTCTTCCTTGTAAAGGCGAATGCCTAAAATCATTTCTAACGCCAAAAAGAACAAAACAAAAGAACCTGCAACTGCAAACGAATTAGCATCAATACCGATTAATTTTAAAATCTCTTCACCTACGAAAAGAAAAGCTATCATAATCACAGCAGCCACAATTGTAGCTTTCTCAGATTGTATATGCCCCATTTTACTGCGTAAATCAACAATGATAGGAATGCTTCCCACAATATCAATTACAGCAAATAAAATCATACTAATAGTAAAAATCTCTTTCCAGTCAAACATTTCTGTAAATTTTCAACAAATATAAAGTAAACTTAAGGAATACGCTTGTTATTTAACGATACATTATAAAATTTCAAATGCAACTAAAAGTTTCAATTTCAAACAAAACAGTCTTTATTCTATTTTCTGTTTTCCATTCTCTAAATTAAGTATCTTTGCAAAATAAATAAGGATATATGTTTCAGCTAGATAAAACTATAATTTCTGAGGAAATTTTTGAAAAAGAGTTTGTTTGTAATTTAAATGCGTGTCATGGTGCTTGTTGTGTAGATGGCGATGCTGGTGCGCCTTTAGATGAAGAAGAAATAAAAATCATGGCTGAAATTTATCCAAAAGTAAAACCATTTCTTCGACCCGAAGGCGTAAAAGCTATTGAAGAACAAGGAACGCATGTAGTTTCCGATTTTGGAGAATTAGAAACACCACTTATTGACGGAAAAGATTGTGCATATGTAATTTTCGATGGAAAAACAGCGTTATGCGGCATTGAACAAGCTTATAATCAAGGTTTGGTAGATTGGAAAAAACCAGTTTCGTGTCATTTGTACCCCATTCGTGTTAAAGAATATTCCGATTTTGCAGCGGTTAATTATCATAAATGGCATATTTGTTCCGATGCTTGTGCTTTAGGGGAAGAATTAAGTGTGCCAGTTTACAAATTTGTAAAGGAAGCTTTAATTAGAAAATTTGGTCAACAATGGTATGACGAATTAGAAAGAGTTGCCGAAGAATTAAAATGACAATGATATGCCAATATTCATGAAGCCAGAAAAGGAACTAACAACTGTTTCTTCAGAAAAAAGCTGGTTATAATTAATTGAATTTTTAGTGTTATTATCTGAAATATTAAATATATTATTACCAGATATAAAAATAGAATAATCCTTTTCTTTTACATTGTATTTAAGTAAAAATCCAAAATCATAAATATTATTGGTAGATGTATTTGTCATTTCGAATTTGTGTAAAGTTAATTTTGTTTGCCAATATAAGTTGTCGTTAAAGATTTGTCCCAATAATTTAATATAAGGACTATATTGTTCATATTTATTAGTTATATTGTTCGTGATATTTATGTTTTTGTTTGTCAAATATTCTATACCTGTAGAAATATTAAAATTATTGTCTTTGAAATATGTTTTTGCTTCAAAGTTTACTAAGTTTTGAGAACTTTTATTAATGCTTCTAATATCATTAATAAAAGTAGCTTTTTTAAAGTTTGCGTTTAATAATTCGACGTTTATACCTAAAGGGAATTTTCTAAATTTTTTTTCGCCAAATAGTAATATGTATATTGAATTGTCTAAATTAGAAAAATTATATTTTTCTTGAGTTAAGGTTGAACTATTTTGAAATGCTTTGTTAATTGATTGTGGTGTATTATTGTAAGAAATATTCAAAACTGAAAACAAATTGGACGATGGCTTAGTATAAGTAGTGTTAAATTGAAAGCTATTTGAAATGTTTTTTTCTATCGTTAAGGCACTAGGTAATAGTAATGTTCTATAATCTTGGATAATTCTGCTTTTTGTGAGATGGTAAATTGAATAATTTGTTTTAGATGAATTGTATGAAATGCTAAAAGTTAGATTTTTTTTAAACATCACATTCAAATCTATACTAGGAAGAATAAAAAACAATTCATTATTTAATGAATCTATTTTATTACTGATGAAATCAAATCCCAATGAGTATTTTAAAAACGTATTTACTTTTTTGTTATATCTTAAAAAAGCTGAATTTTCTGTTGTTTGAAAGTTGCTTTTAAATTTTTGTGAAATTAGGGGTGTTGTTTTGTTTTGTAGTTTTTCGTTGTAAACTATAGATTTTAAACCAACTTTTAAACTGTTTTTTTGTTTAGCTTTATAATTGTATTGCCTTTTATTCCAAAAGTAAAAGAATTAAATTTGTTTATTTGAGTTAAAATATTAGAATTAATATCAAACTGAACTAATGGATCTGAAGACATTACATATAATTCATTGTTTGAAAAAACATAATCATTTATTAAGGTAGCTTCAAAAAGAATTCTTTCAGAAAGCTTATTTTTAAATTTAGAATTAAATCCTAATTTTAAATAGTTATTTGTGAAATCATTATTAAAATTAGTGTTCTCTTCTGTTTCTGAAATAAGATTACTAATTTTTAAATTTTGGATATCTTTATTTAAAATAAGGTAACAATTAAAAGAAAGAATTTTTTTTCATTTATCTTATTTTCAAACTTTAAAATATTTGCAGAATAAATTGAATTACCTTCTACGTCTTGTTCTTTTAAAATAGGTGAGCTATTGTCAAAAAAAGCTGTTTAGTGTTTTTAAATTCAAATTGATTGATATTATTGAGTACAGAAAAAAAATCTAACTGTTTTGTCTTTTTTTTATTTGAAATATTTAAAGTATAATTGTTTACTGTTTTGTTTTTAATCAAATCTTTACTAAATAAAAACTGAGGTAAATCTTCATCTTTTATTATTTCTGAGCTGTTGTTCTTGTCACTAAAGACTTTCGATTCTAAGCTTTTCTTTATATCTAAAAAATCGTTTATAGTAAATATATTATTATTTACATTATTTGTATTTACAATTAAATTATACTTTATTTTTTTTCCGAAGTTGAAAGTATTTGCATTTAGCCTATATTTTTCTTTATAACCACCTTCTACTTCAATAGTCCCTTTAAAGATATTTTTAAACTTTTCGTTCAAACCAATATTTAATGCGGTAACTCCCGAACTTTCAAAACCTTTAATAGAAGAGAAATCCTGATAGTTTTTTAAAAGCTCAATCTTTTCAATCATTTCTGGAGTTAAATTCTCAGTAGCTAGTTGGTGTTGGTCGTTGTAAAAATCATCACCATCTAATAGAAGATAATCAATTTTTTTTCCATTATATCGTATCTTCCCGTTTTCGTCAATAGACAAACCAGGAAGTTTTTCAATGACATCTTTTAACTTTAGTTCTGAACCATTTAATATTTTTTTAAATCATATTTTAAAGTGTCATTTTTTTCTACAATATCGAAAGTATTTTGTTCAATAACAACTTCTTTAAGATCGGTTATTTTTTCTTTTAATATAACCTTTATGTAATTACAGTCATTTATTTCTAATTCCTTTTTTTCATAAGATAAATGCGTGATCTTTAGAATGGCAGGGAATTTTACATTTTTACAGTCAATTAAAAAATTACCATCCTCATCAGTTTTAGAAAAAAAAGCACTCTTAAAAGTGCTTTTGTCAAGTATTTGGATATTTGCAAAAGAAACAGGAATGTTAGAACTATCTTTTACAATTCCTCCCAATTGTTGGCTATATGAAAATATTTGAAAAAACAATAAAACAAAAATAATTCTCATTTAATTCTTGTAAATGATAGTTTCTGTTGTTATTGTTTTATCTCCTTCTTGTGTTGTGATAGATGAAGAGCGTAAATTGTTAATTTTTTGCTTTATAATCTCGGTAATTTCTTTATGAGTAAAAGTTTTTTTATTTTTAAAATCAGGCTTAAGAATTTCAACTTTATTTTTTACCTCTTTTATCGATATTGCTGAATATTCATAATAAGGTGTTCCTACATACAAAATTAAACCCGGTAAACCATCAAATTTTTCTGGCCCCGCATTTACTGGAATATCTTCTGTAAACCATGCTGTAAATTGCGCATCATGTTCAACCCAATCTGCTAAAGCTTTTTTACAAGTATATCCATTTATAACTTTTATTTCATCGGTAATTTGCCAATTCCAATTTTGTAAAAAATCTTTACCATGAAACAATTGGTCAGCATTGAAGTATTCAAATATCATTTCGTTATTTCCAAAATCTTTATAATAAAATTTTTCAGTATTTTTAATATCAACAATGATTTTTGTGTTTGTTATTTGAATATGATCATCTTGTTGTGTTTCACTTTTGTTTTCTGTACTGTAATTTGTATTTTTTGTATTTTCATCATTACCGTAATAACTTATTCCATGTTTTACATCAACTGTTAGATTATAAAATTTCTTTTTTACCCGTTCACTTCTAATAGCTTCGGGTAATTCTTTTAATCTTTGTTCTGAAGTAATAAAACCCTCGGAGTACTTTACTAAAAGATTTTGCCCATAAGACGAAAAAGCTAACAAAAAGCCTACTATCAAAAGGAAATAACGCATAATTATCTTGTGTAAAATTATAATGAAATTCTGTTAAACAGTTATACAACGTCTTACAGTTGTAGTATAATAAACATCCCATGGCTGTCCCATATTGTCATAAGTAGTGTATGCATACCAACTCGTTACACTATCATAGCAATACGTTAAGAGTTCTTCTTTGGTTTTAAACTGGGTTGTGTTTAAAATTTTTCCCGTTTCGTCTTTTTCTACTAAAGTATAAAGTGCATTTTTCTCTACTTCTTTGGTTTTTCCAGTGTTAGCAAAACTTACCATTCCTAGTATTAAAGCTAAAATTAAAAGTAATTTTTTCATTGTATAATTTTTTTAAAAGTTATACTTGCGAAAAAAAAAAAAAAAAAATGAAATACACAAGAAAAAACTAATTTATTTCAGGTTAAAACTTTTTTAACTCTAGCTTATAAGTAATAGAATAATTGAAGAAGTAAATTTTTAAATTTTTTAAGATATCAAAAATCGTCTTAACGCTTGATTTATCACTTGTTAAGGCGATTTTTTTACGTCTTTTTTATTTTTTAAGATATTGATAATCAATGATATATAATAAAAATGAGTTTTTCTTACAAATTCTTATATTGTTAAAAACTTGCCCAAATTGTGAATAAGTTTGACTTTGATTTTTTAATTCAAATGACAAACTTTGTAATCCCCTTATCGTACAAATAATCAATTTTATAACAATATCAAAATCAATTAGCTATGTCTGTAGTAGAACCTATTTTGCAAGAAAACAAAGACCGATTTGTAATTTTTCCAATTAAACACCACGATATTTGGGAATGGTACAAGAAACAAGAGGCTTGTTTTTGGACTGCTGAGGAAATAGATTTACACCAAGATATTACCGATTGGAATACAAAATTAAACGATGATGAAAAGTTTTTCATCAAGCATATTTTAGCCTTTTTTGCAGCTTCTGACGGAATTGTAAATGAAAATTTGGCAGAAAACTTTGTAAGTGAAGTACAATATACCGAGGCTAAATTTTTCTATGGTTTCCAATTAATGATGGAAAATATTCATTCTGAAACCTATTCATTATTAATTGATACTTACGTTAAAGACGAAAAAGAGAAAAATATTTTATTTAAAGCGTTAGAAAACTTCCCTGCCATCGCAAAAAAAGCAGAGTGGGCTTTAAAATGGGTAGAGTCAGATTCTTTTGCTGAGCGTTTAATTGCTTTTGCTGCTGTAGAAGGAATTTTCTTTTCAGGGGCTTTCTGTTCGATTTTCTGGTTAAAGAAAAGAGGAGTTATGCCTGGATTAACATTCTCAAATGAGTTAATTTCTCGTGATGAAGGAATGCATTGTGATTTTGCGGTTCATTTACACAATAATCACTTAATTAATAAAGTTTCTAAAGCTAGAATTACCGAAATTTTAACAAATGCTTTAGATATTGAACGTGAATTTATTACCGAAAGTTTACCAGTAAGCTTAATTGGTATGAATGCGAAATTAATGACACAGTATTTAGAGTTTGTTACCGATAGATTATTAGTAGAATTAGGATGTGAAAGAGTTTATAATTCCTCAAATCCATTCGATTTTATGGATATGATTTCGCTTCAAGGAAAAACAAATTTCTTTGAAAAACGAGTGTCAGAATATCAAAAAGCGGGTGTTTTAAATAACGATACAGATTCTAATAAAATTAGTTTCGACGCAGATTTCTAAATCCCCAAATTTAGAAAACTAACCTATAAAAAATTTCTATCACCCTGAGCTTGTCGAAGGGAGAAGCGAATCTTCAGGAATTTGGTTTTCCATTTTCCTGCTGTGCGTTACAATCTTTTTTGTTAGCTTAAAGCTAAAAGCAAAAAAGGATTTACACTTCCATCAGGGCTAGGAAGTAAATTTTGGGCTCTATTAACCAAGTAATTAAAAGTAGTTGTAATATGAATGTAGTAAAAAGAGACGGAAGAAGAGAACCGGTAATGTTTGATAAAATTACCGATAGAATTAGATTTTTATGCTATGAGCTAAATGAATTGGTAGATCCAGTAAAAGTTGCAATGCGTGTTATTGAAGGGCTGTATGATGGTGTTACTACTTCAGAATTAGATAATTTGGCTGCCGAAACTGCTGCATCAATGACAGTTACACATCCAGATTATGCTCAATTAGCAGCTCGTATTGCCGTTTCTAATTTACACAAAAATTCAAAAAAATCGTTTTCTGAAACGATGACCGATTTATATCATTATGTAAATCCACGTACAGGTCAAGAAGCGCCTATGATTTCTGATGAGGTTTATGAAGTAATCATGCAAAATGCTGAACGATTAGATTCAAGTATTATCTACAATCGTGATTTTAACTACGACTATTTCGGATTTAAAACATTAGAGCGTTCTTATTTGCTTAAAATAAATGGTAAAATTGCCGAGCGTCCACAACATATGTTAATGCGTGTTTCTGTAGGTATTCATTTAAACGATATCGATGCCGCTTTGGAAACATACGAATTAATGTCTAAAAAATTCTTTACGCATGCTACACCTACTTTATTTAATGCCGGAACTCCAAAACCTCAAATGTCATCGTGTTTCTTACTAACAATGAAAGACGATAGTATTGATGGGATTTACGATACTTTAAAACAAACGGCTAAAATTTCACAGTCAGCTGGTGGAATTGGTTTGTCTATTCACAATGTAAGAGCAACGGGTTCTTATATTCGTGGTACAAATGGTACTTCAAATGGTATAGTTCCTATGCTTCGTGTATTTAACGACACAGCGCGCTATGTAGATCAAGGTGGCGGAAAGCGTAAAGGTAGTTTTGCTATTTATGTAGAGCCTTGGCATGCTGATATTATGGAATTCTTGGATTTAAAGAAAAACCATGGTAAAGAAGAAATGCGTGCGCGTGATTTATTCTATGCAATGTGGATTCCAGATTTATTCATGAAGCGTGTGGAAGCAGATAGCACTTGGACATTAATGTGTCCAAACGAGTGTCCTGGAATGTATGACGTTCATAGTGAAGAATTCGAAAAAATGTACTTAGCTTACGAAGAGGCTGGTAAAGGAAGAAAAACAATTAAGGCTCGCGAACTTTGGGAAAAAATCTTAGAATCTCAAATTGAAACGGGAACACCGTATATGTTGTATAAAGATGCAGCGAATAGAAAGTCCAACCAAAAAAATCTAGGAACTATTCGTTCATCTAATTTATGTACAGAGATTTTAGAATATACATCTGAAGATGAAATTGCTGTTTGTAACTTAGCTTCAATTTCATTACCAATGTTTGTGGAAGATGGAAAATTTAACCACCAATATTTATATGATGTAACAAAACGTATTACACGTAACTTAAACAAGGTAATTGATAGAAATTACTATCCAGTTAAAGAAGCAGAAAATTCAAATTTACGTCACCGTCCAGTTGGATTAGGTGTTCAAGGTTTAGCAGATGCTTTTATATTAATGCGTTTACCATTTACAAGCGATGAAGCAAAACAATTAAACCAAGAAATCTTCGAAACTATTTATTTTGCAGCTGTAACAGCTTCAATGGAAATGGCTAAAGAAGAAGGAGCGTATTCAACTTTTGAAGGTTCGCCTATTTCTCAAGGAGAATTCCAATACAATCTGTGGGGATTAAACGATTCAGATTTATCGGGTCGTTGGGATTGGTCTTCATTAAGAAAAGAAGTCATGGAGCATGGTGTACGTAACTCATTGTTATTAGCGCCAATGCCAACAGCTTCTACTTCGCAAATTCTTGGTAATAATGAAGCTTTTGAACCTTATACTTCAAATATTTATACACGTCGAGTTTTATCGGGTGAATTTATTGTAGTAAACAAACATTTATTACACGATTTAGTATCACTTGGTTTATGGAACGAAGAATTGAAGCAAGAAATTATGCGTAATAACGGTTCTATTCAAAGTATTGATGTAATTCCTCAAGAAATTAAAGATTTGTATAAAACAGTTTGGGAAATGAGTATGAAAGATATTATTGATATGTCTCGTCAACGTGGTTATTTCATTGACCAATCTCAATCTTTAAACTTATTTATGGAAGGTGCTACAATGGCAAAATTAACTTCTATGCACTTTTATGCATGGAAAAGTGGCTTAAAAACAGGTATGTATTACTTACGAACAAAAGCTGCAGTTGATGCTATTAAATTTACACTAAGTAATGAGAAAAAAGCGCAACCGCAACCTGAAGTTGAAGCAAATGCTGTAAAAGTGGAAGCTGATGAAATGAGCGCAGCTGAATTTAGAGCTATGTTAGAACGTTCTAAAAATGCTGGTCCAGAAGATTGTGAAATGTGTGGATCATAATTTTTATAAATAATATAAAAAAACAGCCATCTTATTGATGGCTGTTTTTGGTTTAAATAATTACGTTCCAATTCGTACATTTGAAAAAAATAGAAATCATGTCAAAAGACAAAAAAGGAATTTACACAGGAATTATTGAAAAAGATGCAGATGGAAACTATTTCTGTGGAGAATATTTATTGGATTACCAATACACAGAAAAATATTTCAAAATAGGAGATGAAATTAGTATTCAATCGGTTATCGTTAACCCGAGTGATAAAAGTTATAATCAATATCCAAAAAAATCGAGGAACTTCTCTTTGGTAGACGAAAAAGAATAAATCTATAAATTAAACCTTCAAACTATAATAAAATGATGCAGTGGGAACAATTATTGTCGTTAAAACGACAAGGTGATACTTCAAAAAGACTTCGAAAAGAACAAGATGATACACGTTTAGGTTTTGAAGTTGATTACGACCGAGTAATTTTTTCTTCGGCATTTAGAAGTTTACAAGATAAAACACAAGTTATTCCTTTATCGAAAACCGATTTTGTTCACACGCGACTAACGCATAGTTTAGAAGTTTCCGTAGTTGGTCGTTCACTTGGTCGTTTGGTTGGGAAAAAGATTTTAGAAAAATATCCGCATTTATCGGAAATTCACGGTTATCACATGAACGATTTTGGCGCAATTGTAGCTGCTGCTGCTTTAGCACATGATATCGGAAATCCACCTTTTGGACATTCAGGTGAAAAAGCAATTGGAGAGTATTTCAAAACTGGAAACGGACAACAATTCAAAGAGAAGTTAACCGATAAAGAATGGCAAGATTTAATCGATTTTGAAGGAAATGCTAATGGTTTCTCAGTAGTTTCATCTTCTAGAGAAGGTGTTGAAGGTGCTTTGCGTTTAACGTATGCTACTTTAGGTGCTTTTATGAAGTATCCAAAAGAAAGCTTACCTAAAAAACCAACAACAAAGATTTGTGATAAAAAGTATGGTTTCTTTCAACAGGATAAAGATTTTTTTAAAGAAGTGGTTAGCGAGTTGGGATTGATTTCTAACAAAACTGGAAATGATATTGGTTATGAAAGACATCCATTGGCTTATTTAGTTGAATCAGCTGATGATATTTGTTATACTATCATAGATTTTGAAGATGGAATCAATTTAGGTTTAATAGATGAAGAATTTGCTTTAGAATATCTTATAAAATTGGTAAAAAACACCATTGATACTAAAAAATATAATGAACTAAAAACTACCGAAGATAGAATCAGTTATTTACGTGCATTAGCAATAGGAAGCTTAATTGGTGATGCAGTAAATGTTTTCATGGAAAATGAAGAATTGATTCTAAAAGGAGAATTTCCATTTGCTTTAACTGATAAAAGTCAATACAAAGCACAAATGGATGACATTATTAAAGTTAGCGTAAAGCGAATTTATCAAAGTAAAGAAGTTATTGAAAAAGAAGTAATGGGTTATAATGTTATTAGCTCTTTACTTGATGTTTTTTGTACAGCATTCAATAACAAAATGGAAGGCAATGAATCGAATTATGATAAAATTGTTTTAAAACTTTTACCCGAACGATTTCTTTCTGAACAAGAATCAATTTACCAAAGATTGTTACATATTTGTCACTTTGTTTCATTATTAACAGACGGAAAAGCTTTAGAATTGTATAAATTAATAAAGGGTACTGCTTAATAAAGGGTATTGCTAAAGGTTAAAATTTTACAAAAAATTTTAATTTTTCACCTAAAATATTAACTTTGTTTAAATTAACGTAATCCTAAATTTATGAAAAATAAATTACTTAGTACAATTTTGATAGTAAGTATGTTGATGTTTTCTTGTAAAAATGAAAATCAAGATGCAAATGATAATTCGACTGTCGAGACAGAAGCTGTCTCTCAAGACAAAGAAATTGCTGCTGATAGTACGGCCACTGATAGCCAAGAAAATATTACTAATGAAGCAGATACTGTAAAACCAGTAGCTATTTCTAGTAGAGTAATAAAATCAGAAATTAAAAATAATAAGATTGTAGATTTAAACGCTGAAAAAACTAGAAAACAGCACGAACAATTTTTAAATCAAAGTCCATTTAAAAATTCAACTTCAATGTCTAAAGCTGATAGAAAATTAGCTGGATTAGCTCCTAATAAATATTTTGAGCAAGAGTGGGAATTAACAATGAATCCTAAAACTGGAAAGCCAGACATTCAAGGGTTGTATTCTTTGAGAAAGCAGTTAGCTGATGAAAGAGAATTAGCCCAATTAAATAGAACTCCTGGAGACGCATCAGATAATCCATGGATTGAAAGAGGACCCAATAATGTAGGTGGTCGTGTAAGAGCTGTAATGTTTGATCCAAACGACGCTACTGGTAAAACTGTATTTGCTGGAGGTGTAAGTGGAGGATTATGGAAAAATACTGATATTACAAATTCTAATACACAATGGAGTTTAGTTAGTTTGCCTGATAATTTATCAGTTTCTTCAATTTCGTATGATCCAAACAATACAAATATTTTTTATGTAGGGACAGGAGAATCTTATGTTGGTGGTGATGTTAATGGTGATGGCCTTTGGAAATCTACTGATGGAGGTAATACTTGGACTAATGTTTTTGGAGGAATTACAGGGCCTACCGTTTTTGAATCAGAAGCAATAGTTTCTATAAATTCACCTGGAACAATAGCGGGAGATTATCCTTGTTACCCAACTACTGCTTTCGGCCCAGTATTAACTTCTGTTTTAAATACAGATATAGAACTAGTAAGTGATACAAATCCATTGGGGTGTAATGCAAATCCTATAACTAATAGTGTTTCAGGTAAAATTGCTTTAATCAGGAGAGGTAATTGTACTTTCGTTGAGAAAATATTGAATGCTCAAAATGCTGGTGCTGTTGCAGTAATTATGATGAATAATATTGCAGGAACTCCAATACCGATGGGAGGAACTGATGCAGGAATAACTATTCCTTCTGTTATGATTTCTAAAGAAGATGGAGATATATTAGAGGCAGCTGTTTTAGCTGGTACTGTTAATGGTTCTTTAATCAATGGTGTAGGAAGTTTTACAGGTTTATTAATTCCAGGTCAACAACATATAAATGACGTTGTAGTTAAAAATAATGGTGGGGTTTCAGAAATTTATGTAGCTGCTGCTGATGGTTATTATGGTTCTGCAAACGCTTTAACTTTTATGGGAGCAACTGATTTTGGATTGTATAAATCTACAAATGGAGGTGCTTCTTGGGTTAAATTAAGTCTACCTTTAACTTCTGGAGGTTATGATACTTGTCCAAACGATATTGAGATTGGTGCAGATGGAAGAATTTGGGTTTCTACAACAAATAGCTTTGTGTTTGGCGAAGGAGGAGGAAGAGTGTTTATGTCCAGTGATGGAGGTGCGAGTTTTACTCTAATGCATACAGTTACAGGTAATGGTGGAGGACAAAGAGTCGAGTTAGAGGCTTCAGCTACAAATCCTAATAAGTTATATGTTTTGTCTGAATTAGGGCAAGCAAATTCAGCTTCACCAACAATTGAATGTAAAATTGAATTGACGACTAATGGCTTTGCTACTGCACCAACTGTAGTTAGCTTACCTTCTGACGGTACAGATTCTAGAATCAGTACTTATGGTTTTACAGGTGCACAAGCTTTCTATGATTTAATGATAGAGTCTAATCCATCAAATGACGATGAGGTTTATGTTGGTGGTTTAAATTTATATAAATCTACAAATAGTGGTTCATCTTGGGTGCCAATATCTCAATGGAATGGAGGTAATTTTTTACATTCAGATCAACACGGAATGGCTTTTAATCCTTTTAACAACAATCAAGCTATTTTCGGTAATGATGGTGGGGTGTATTTTTGTTCAAGTTTATCATCGGCTAACAATCGCAGTAGTAATATCCCTGCAAGAAATAATGGCTTAAACATTACTCAGTTTTACAGCGTAGGTGTAGCGCCTACATCTGCGGTAAGTGGTTTGTCCTCAGGAGATTATTTTGCTGCAGGAGCTCAAGATAATGGGACTCAGTACTTCGAGAACGTTAATGCAGGCGTAAATGGAAGTGTTAGATCACAAGGTGGAGATGGTGCTTTTACGATGATGGATCAAGGCTCAGATAAATATTATATATCAAATTATGTTCACAATGGTTCTGTTAATTATAGATTAATGGTTTCACCGTTTACGGTTAGAGCATTGAGTGATGACACTTCAAATGATGAAAATGGAGCTTTTATCGCGCCAATGGTTTTAGATTCAAACTTAGATGTTTTGTATTCTGATTATTCAAGCGGTACAAATTATAGTATTAGAAGATATAAGAATATCAAGTCTGGTGCCGTTAATAGAACAACTATTACAGATGCTTTACTAACGTCTCGTCCAACTGCATTTGCAGTTTCACCATACACAACTACAAAAACTAATTTATTAATAGGTACAGTACTTGGGAAACTTATTAGAGTAACGGGTATTCATAATAATATTCCTAATCCAGTTTGGACAGATATTACAGGACCAAGTTTTGTTGGAAGTGTTTCAGATATTGAATATGGTCAAACAGAAAACGATATTTTTGTAACAATGCACAACTATAATGTTGTTAGTGTTTGGTATTCTGCAGATGGTGGAGCTACTTGGTCAAATAAAGAAGGTAATTTACCTGATATGCCAGTAAAATGTATTTTACAGAATCCATTAAATCTTGATGAAGTAATTATTGGAACAGAACTTGGTGTTTGGTTTACAAACAACTTTAGTGCTGCTTCTCCTACATGGAATCAATCTTACAATGGTATGAGTAATGTAAAAGTGACTGATCTTGATTTAAGAAATGATTATGTTGTCTATGCTGCTACTTATGGAAGAGGAATTTTCTCTGGACAATTTACAAGTCAGCCTTTACATTCTGATGGATTTGTTAAAACTAATTTAGTAACTGTTTATCCAAATCCAGCGACTGATATTTTAACAATTAATGTTAAAGACTTTAGTGGTAATATGAATGTTGAGTTATACGATGTTAAAGGTCAAAAAGTATTATCGCAAAATGAAGCTAATTTTTCTAATGAGAAATCTATTAACATTAGTTCATTAGCAGCTGGTATTTATGTTTTAAAAGTAAATGCTGATAATTTATCTTATACTCAAAAAGTAATTAAGAAATAATTTTTCTAAATAAGATTAAAAAAAGGGCTTCAAGATGAAGCCCTTTTTTATTTTAATGATCGTAGTGTGTTACTTAAGGTTACTTTAAAAACGCTTTTGTTGTCTTCATGCTTTTTCATAACATAAATATATTTATGTTTACTAGCGTCTTTTGGTTCTATGACAATTTCTTCTTTAGTAAAATTATCAAAGATTGTTATAAGAGATTGATTGTCAAATGCAAAACTAGCTGCATATTGCCTTTTTAAATTTGTGATGGGATATTGAGAATAAATAGTTTTTGAATTTTGGGTAGCGGTTATTTTTTCTCCTTTAAAACCTTGAGTTAAAATAATAACACTTTTGTCTTCTTCAAAAGCATTTTTACTCTTCAAAAAAGAATTTATATAGTTTTCACTGGCACTCGCAAAATCATCTCTAGTTTGAAATTTGCTTGAACTTGTTGAACTACACATCATAAAAAGTTGGGCAAAAGTTACAATAAAGATCTTTTTCATGTTTTCAAATTTTATTCTTTACAAAATTAAACGACCAAAAACTGAAACTATTATATCTTTGTAGGAATGTTTTATAAAATTGCACATAGGGGAGCGTCGGGTTATATAGTCGAAAACACACTTGAATCGATTCAAAAAGCTGTTGATTTAGGTGTCGACGGAATCGAATTAGATGTACATATTTGTGCTTCTGGTGAGGTAGTTGTCTTTCATGATTTTACCTTAGATCGGCTAACAAATGTATTAGGACCAGTTGCTAGCTTTACTTTAACCGAGCTGAAAGAATTTAAAATTAAGGATAAGTTTAGTATTCCAACACTTCAAGAAGTTTTAGATCTGACTTTCAATAAATGTTGGCTTAATATAGAGTTGAAAGGTGAAAATACAGCATTACCTACATTTCAATTATTAGAAGATTTTTGTGATAATAAAAATTATAATAAAGCCAATTTTTTAATCTCAAGTTTCCAATTAAAAGAATTAGAAGATTTTTCTAAGTTAAGTACTGAATATAGTTTAGCGGTTTTAACGCAAGCTAGTTTGGAACAAGCTATTGAAATTGCGTCTAAAATTGACGCAAAAGCAATTCATCCTCATTTCTCTTTATTAACTGAAGAAAGTTGTTTAAAAGCTAAAAAAATGGGGTTTAAAATAAATACTTGGACAGTAAATGAAACAGCAGATATTGAACATGTAAAAAGATTTCCAATTGACGGAATAATATCTGATTTTCCAGACAGAATATGAATTCAAAATACGATTTAATAATTATTGGTGGTGGAGCAGCGGGTTTTTTTGCAGCGATCAATATTATGGAGAAAAATCCAAGTTGCAAAGTTGCCATATTGGAACGCGGAAAAGAAGTTTTAACTAAAGTTAAAGTTTCTGGAGGTGGAAGATGCAATGTTACTCATGCTTGTTTTGTGCCAAATGATTTAGTGAAGTTTTATCCCAGAGGCGAAAGAGAATTAAAAGGTCCTTTTAATACTTTTTGTTCTGGAGACACTATTGAATGGTTTTCTAATAGAGGAGTGGAACTAAAAATTGAAGATGATGGTAGAATGTTTCCAACAACCGATTCTTCTCAAACCATAATAGATTGTTTTTTAAAAGAAACTCAAAAGTATAAAATTGATGTTTTAACAAATCAAAGTGTTAAGTCATTATTTCCATCAAACGATTTTTGGAAAATTGAAACCACTACTGAAGTATTTGCTTGTAAAAAAATAGTTATTGCTACGGGAAGTAATACTAAAATATGGGAATTGTTACAAGATTTAGGTCATCAAATTATTGAACCAGTGCCATCTTTATTTACATTTAATATTAAAGATACTAGAATTAAAGATTTAATGGGACTTAGTGCTCAAGTTGCAGTAAAAGTTAAAGAAGCAAACCTGAAATCAGAAGGTGCGTTGTTGATCACGCATTGGGGGATGAGTGGACCTGCTATTTTAAAATTATCGGCTTGGGGCGCTAGGGAATTAAATAAATTAAATTACCAATTTTCCATTCAAGTAAATTGGCTTAAAGATTTAAATTTTGAAGAAGTAATGGAAGAATTACTTCAGTTAAAAATAGAAAATGCTAAAAAACAAATTGATAAATTCTGTCCGTTCGATTTTCCAAAAAGACTTTGGGAATCTCTACTTTTAGCAAGTGAAATAGAGCTGCAAACAAAATGGGCTCATCTGTCTAAAAAACAAATGGTTAATTTAAGTAATCAGTTGACCAATGGTGTTTTTAAAGTAAATGGGAAAAGTACTTTTAAAGATGAATTTGTTACCGCTGGTGGAATTGACTTAAAAGAGGTAAATTTCAAATCGATGGAAAGTAAAGTGTTGCCAAATTTATTTTTTGCTGGTGAAATATTAAATATCGATGCTATTACTGGAGGTTTTAACTTTCAAAATGCGTGGACAACAGCATATATTGCTTCGCAAAGTGTATAAAAAAATAAAATCGGCTTTATGCCGATTTTACTTCTCTCTCCCTCCTTCAAGACTAGATTGCCAGTCTTTAAGTTCTTGCCATTTCCCTTCGTAAGCTAATTTGGCTTGTCTTGGCCATGTGCCTGGGTCATGAAATTGAAAGCGTTCTCCAGCTTTCATTAATATTTCTTTACATCTATCTACAGACGTTTCCGATAATAACTTCCAAGATTGAATGCCCGATGTTTTAAATAATTCTTCAATTTTTGGACCAATACCTTCTATTATTTTCAAATCATTTTCGTGAATTTTTTTACCAAAAACAGCTTTTGCAAATGATGGATCAAATATAACGGGACCAATATTTTCTCTAGGTTGTGTAATAAATGGATTTATGTTATCATTTGATTTTTGATCATTAATTTGTAATCTAAGTTTTTCTAAATCGCCTCTTAATTGAGAATTCATTCTCTTGTAATTGTTTAAATCGTCTTGTAACGAATTTGCTTCTTCAGAGAAATCTTTTCTACCAGATTTACCAATTAAATAACCAAGTAATCCGCATATAATGCCTACAATAGCTGGAATTAAAATACAAGGTATACTCATTGTTTTATGTTAGTTTGGGTTGTTACTTTATTGAAATTTCTGTTCTTCTATTTTTAGCTCTTCCTTCATCTGTTTCATTGGTTGCAATTGGCATTTTTTCGGCTTTTCCTTCTGCTAATATTTTATTTGAAGAAACTCCATTACTGATTAAATAATTTTTAGCGAATTCTGCTCTTTTTAATGAATGGTATTCATTGGAATGATTTGGACCAGTTGTATTATCTGTATGTCCTGTAATTAATATTTTTGAACCTTCAATATGATTTAGATAGTCGATAATTTGACCAAGTTTAATTTTCTCTTGTTGTGTTAATTCTATCGTAGATTGACCAGTGTTAAAATATAATCTTATTGGATTTTTGTTGATCTCTGTTTTAAGTTGGTTCCAATTATTAACTTCAGCAGCAGTCGTTTTTTCATTAATTAAATTAAAATGGATTGAATTAATTAAAGTATCATTAGAGTTCTCAAGATTATCATTAACTGTACTCGAAATAGTTATTTTGTCTTCTTTAATTCCTTGGTTGATTAAAAAGTTTTTCACCGAAGTTGCACGAGCTAATCCTAAATCGGGAAAAATAGAATTATTTTCCTCTGAAGATTTAAAGATTCCCGTGATATTGAATTTTAAATTAGAACTATTTAACTTTTCTTTTAAGTTTTCAATTCCTAATAATATAGAATCTGAAATGGGTTCTAGAATTGAAAAATTTGAGCTTTTAAATTTAAAATTTTCGTTGGTTTTAAAAGTAGTGTTATCGAAAGTGAAATTAAAACCAGATAAATTATTGTTAGTTTGTTGTGTCGGTGTGGGTACTACCTTTTCAACAGATTTAGAGTTTTGAGCAGATGTTGTTCCACAGCAAAATATATACTGTAGCCAAGTGCCCAGTAGAATTGTAATAATTATTCCTAAAAAGTAAGGTAATTTTTTTGTCATAATTTTACATTTTCGACTTACTATCAAAAATATAAAAAAAAATAACTTTTTTGCAAATAACTATTCTTTAAATGTTAAATTTAATCAACTAAATTGTTAAATATTTAGATAATAAATAAAGAATGTTAAAACAGAAGCAAATGCAACCCAAGCTAGATATGGTAATAATAAATAAGCTGCTTTAGGTTCTATTTTCTTAAATAAAATAAAGGTTTCGTAAATTAGTAACCACAATAAAACAATTTCAATTGATGCTAATAAAAGATTGTTTAAGCCAAAAAATAAAAAAGTCCATAAAACATTAAATAACAATTGAACGCAAAAGAAGAAAAGTGCTTTTTTTACTGCTTCAGTTTGTTTTTCTAATTGATTCCAAATCATTCCAGCTGCTAATCCCATTAAAATAAATAGCATTGTCCAAACTGGTGCAAAAACCGAATTAGGTGGATTAAAGGAAGGCTTCTTTATTTCGGGATACCAATCGTATAAAGAGCTTTGTGTGATTTTGCTTGAAGCAAATCCTAAACCTAAACACACCACAATTGCAATTATAATTCGAATATATTTATTCATGGAACTAATTTTATAGGGCAAAGTAACGAATAATTGGTATTTTTGCCTAAAATTTTCAATATGTATTCAGAAAAGGATTTTGTAGCTTCAACATTTAATTTAGTTCAAAGTGCACAATTTTCTTGGGAAGCACCTAGTAATATTGCCCTAGTTAAATATTGGGGAAAAATAGATAATGAGCTAGATTTTCAAGGAAATAAAGCTTCGCAAATTCCTGCAAATCCTTCTATAAGTTTTACGTTGAATAATTGTAAAACAATTACATCATTGTCTTTCGAACAAAAATCGAGTACTGAAGATTTTTCATTTGACTTTTATTTTGAGGGTCAAAAGAAGGAAGATTTTAAACCAAAAATTCAGAAATTTTTTGAACGTATAGAAGTTTTTTGTCCGTATTTAAAAAACTATCATATTACTATCGAATCAGAAAATACATTTCCGCATAGTTCAGGAATCGCATCTTCTGCTTCAGGAATGGCTGCTTTAGCTATGAATGTTATGAGTTTAGAAAAAGCTTTAAATCCTGAAATGTCTGACGATTATTTCTTTAAAAAAGCGTCTTTTTTAGCACGTTTGGGTAGCGGAAGCGCTTGTCGCAGTGTAAAAGGAGAGGTTGTTATTTGGGGACATCATAAAGATACAAGTGATAGTTCAAATTTATACGGAATTGATTTTGTAGAAAGTCACGAAAAATTCAAGAATTTTCAAGATACTATTTTATTGGTCGACAAAGGTGAAAAACAGGTTTCGAGTACTGTTGGTCACAATTTAATGTACAATCATCCTTTTGCAAATCAACGATTTGTTCAAGCTCAGGATAATTTAACTGCAATCAAAGAGATATTGAAAAATGGTGATGTAGATTCGTTTATAAAATTAGTAGAAAGTGAAGCTTTAACTTTGCACGCAATGATGATGACTTCAATGCCTTATTTTATTTTAATGAAACCTAATACACTTGAAATTATTAATAAAATTTGGAAATTTAGAACAGAAACAGCAATACCAGTTTGTTTTACTTTGGATGCTGGTGCAAATGTACATGTTTTATACCCAGAAAATGTAAAAGAAAAAGTTTTACAGTTTATTCAAAATGAATTAGTTGCATATTGTCAAAATGGTCAGTACATTTGCGACCAAATAGGAAATGGTGCAAACCAATTAAAATAATTTGTATCTTTACTATAAATAAAGCGACAGCATGAAAGGACCGTTATTTTATTCTAAAATTTTACTTTTTGGTGAGTATGGAATTATTCAAGACTCTAAGGGTTTGTCTATTCCTTATAATTTTTACAAAGGTGCTTTAAAAAAGGCGATAACCTTTCAGATAACGCAAAAAAATCTAACGAAAGTTTGATGCGTTTTGCTAACTATTTACAACAACTTCAAGAGGAACAACCAGAATTGGTTACTTTCGATTTAAATACATTACAAAATGATGTTAATGAAGGAATGTATTTCGATTCTAGTATTCCGCAAGGTTATGGCGTGGGAAGTAGTGGAGCTTTAGTTGCTGCTATTTATGATAAGTATGCTCACAACAAAATGACTGTTTTAGAAAATTTAACGCGTGAAAAATTATTGCAATTAAAGGCAATTTTTTCTCAAATGGAATCTTTTTTTCATGGAAAAAGTTCTGGTTTAGATCCATTGAATAGTTATTTGAGTTTACCAATTTTAATCAATTCTAAAGATAATATTGAACCCACTGGAATTCCTAGTCAAAGTACACAAGGTAAAGGAGCGGTTTTCTTAATTGATTCTGGAATTGTAGGAGAAACAGCTCCAATGGTAAATATTTTTATGGAAAACTTAAAAGATCAAGGTTTTCGTAATATGATAAAATCTCAATTTATCAAATATACCGATGCTTGTGTAGAAAACTTTTTACATGGCGATGTTAAATCTTTATTTGAGAATACAAAGAAGCTTTCGGGGGTAGTTTTAAATCATTTTAAACCAATGATTCCTGAGCAATTTCACCAAGTTTGGCAAAAAGGAATTGAAACAAATGATTACTATTTAAAACTATGTGGTTCAGGCGGTGGTGGATATATTCTTGGGTTTACACAAGACATCGAAAAAGCTAAAGAATCATTAAAAGATTACAAATTAGAAGTAGTTTATAACTTTTAATTGGCAAAAGGTAAAAGCAAAAAATGTTGTGAGTTTTTATACACAAAACTCTATTAACCTTTTTTAATATCCTTAACCAACCTAAATATAATGCTAACCCGTAAATCTAAATTATTACTGACCAAAATCTTCAGCTTTTTTTCAGTTGTTAGAGGTTATAATATTTGGGTAATTGCATTAGCACAATATTTATCAGCTATATTTATTTTAGCACCACATGAATCTGCACTCTCTATTTTATTAGATTGGAGGTTGTTTGTTTTAGTTGTTGCTTCATCACTTTGTATTGCTTCGGGTTATATTATAAATAATTTTTACGATGCTAAGAAAGATTTAATCAATCGACCTAAAAAAGCTATGATTGATCGTTTGGTGAGTCAGTCAACAAAACTAAAAGTATATTTCGCTATTAATTTTTTTGTAGTAGTTCTTGCGAGTTTAATTTCTTGGAAAGCAGTTTTGTTTTTTTCGGCTTATATATTTTTACTTTGGTTTTATTCGCACAAGCTTAAAAAATATCCTCTAATAGGAAATTTAACTGCAGCGTTGTTAGCAGTAACTCCTTTTTTTGCAGTATTAATGCATTTTAAGAATTTTTACCATGTAATTTTTGCTCACGCAACGTTCTTGTTTGTTTTAATTTTAATTCGCGAATTAATAAAAGATTTAGAAAATATTGAAGGCGATTTAGCTAACGACTATAAAACAATTCCAGTTCTTTATGGTGAAAAATTAGCCAAAACCATTATTACCTTACTTACTTGTTTTACAGTTATCCCTGTTTTTTTTCTAACAGATGTTTACAATGTAGGGTATATGGAAATTTACTTTTATTTAGGTTTAATTGCTTTACTATTTTTTATAATGAAGTTATGGAAATCAGATTGTAAAGAGGACTACGTAAAACTTCATTTTTTACTAAAGTTTATCATTGTAAGTGGAGTATTTTGTATAGTTCTTATAGAACCTTCAGTTTTAATTAACGGAAAAAAATTACTTTCAACTTATTAGTTATATCTTTGCAAAAAAATAAAAGATATGTCACGTCATCAAGGCAATGATAAAAGAAATCCAGGTTCAGGAAGACAAGGTGGTTATAAAAAAACAAGTCATTCTAGAGGTAATGCACCTGTAAGAAGTAATTCATCTGGATTTTCAAGAAATGAAAATAAATCTGCACAACCAAAAGCGAAACCAGCATCAGATGATATTCGTTTAAATCGTTATATCTCAAACTCTGGAATGTGCAGTAGAAGAGAAGCTGATATTTACATTCAAAGTGGGAATGTAATGGTAAATGGCGAAGTAGTAACCGAAATGGGTTATAGGGTGAAACCTGGCGATGTAGTTAAATTTGATGGAGCAACGATTACACCTGAAAAGAAAGTTTATGTTTTATTAAACAAACCAAAAAACTTTTCAACTTCAGCTGACGGCGTTAGAAGTAATGAAAATGTATTGAGTTTAGTTAAAAATGCTTCAAAATCTCAGTTGCAACCTGTTGGTAGAATGGATAAGACAACTACAGGTTTATTGTTGTTCACTAACGATACCGAATTAATCACAAAATTTTCAAGTCCTAACCAACGTTCGTCTAAATTATATCATGTAAGCTTAGATAAAAATTTAAAATTTGAAGATTTAGAGAAAGTAAAAAACGGTTTATATATTGATGATCACAAAATCTTCGTAGAAGAAATCGATTATATCGAAAATGAAGCTAAATCAGAAATCGGAGTTAAAATGAAAACGGCAAATGTTAAGATTGTTCGTAAGATTTTTGAAGAACTAGATTACAATGTTATTAAATTAGACCGAGTTACTTTTGCTGGTTTAACCAAAAAGAATTTACCAAGAGGCAATTGGCGTTTTTTAACAGAACAAGAAATTATAAATCTTAAAAATATATAAAAAAAGAGCCTAATTGCTCTTTTTTTATCGTTTCATTGCAAAATGTGCTTTAAATTGTGCAGGTTCTCCATTATATAAATAGTCTACGGTGAACCAATAATCAGTTGATGGTAAATCATGGCCATTATATTTTCCATCCCATCCATTGTCCATTGGAGAAAGTTCTTTTAAAAATTTCCCGTAACGATCAAATATATAAATTACAGCATCAGGATGCTCATTTCTTAAATCCCAAATGTTCCATGTGTCATTATAACCATCAGCATTAGGAGTAAAAAATTTAGGATATTTTATAACATTGAAAACTAATACAAAATCCCCGCAATTCCCTAAGGTATCTCTAACTGTTACAGTATGACTTCCAGATGAAATATTATAAAAATTATTGCTTGTTTGAAACTGACCATCATCTAATTGAAAAATGTAATTTCCAAAGCCATTTTCAATAGTTACTGTGGCATTTGCAATATCCTCAAATGGTTGAGTAACGGAAACACTAGCAACAGCTCTACTAGAAATTGTAACTACTGCAGTTGTTGGTAAGTAATTACAATCAGGCGCATTCTCCGGACTAAGTTTTATAGGAGTTATGGTATATGTTCCAGCTTGAATAGCTTCAAAAGTTATTCCATTCCCCAAGACAACACCGTTTAAACTCCATTCAACATCAAATAGTGCAGGATTAAGTCCAGAATCTAAAATAATAGGCTCTAATGTTGCATTTGTTAATGGGTCAACACAGATAATTCCGCCATCAACTTCAAATGTAGGTCTGGGATAAACTGTGAATTGAAAGTGAGTTTCGTCAAAACAATTAGTGTTATTTGTAGCATGTGCATAAACCCAAACATCAAAAGTTTGTGGGCTTTCATCAGGTGCAACACTAAACGTGTAATCGTTAGGGTTAATCAGATCATTGGGATTTCCGCCAGGTTGAGTATAATAGTTAACAGTATAATTTATTGTAGGTCCATTTAAATCTGGAAGAATAAACTCACCACAATGAGTAGTGTTGTTAAGACTGTTAAAGTTAGCAGGATGATTATTTAAATTAGGAGTTTCAGATACAGTGATCGTAATAGTATCTATTTCTTGGCAAGACAACCCGAATCTTCCTGTATTATTAGCTACAACATAAACAGTTGTTACTGTATTAGGTGTATTAAAAACTGTACCTGCTGGGACTAATGTGTCGCCAGCATCCCCTGGAATACCGTTTCCATTAGAGTCTAGATAATAATTAATTGAGTAATTATTGGTTGTTTCTGGAGGGACATGTGTAAGTATTGGTAGCGCATAATTATCAAATTCGCAAACATCTTCATCTGGAAAATCTGGTAAGTCAATCCCGTTATAGAAAACTGTAAAAGGGATATCTACTTCACAAGTAGTATTCGAATCAAAGCTATAAAGATAAAAAGTTTCATTTTCGGTGTATTGTGTGGTTGGGTCTACTACAGTTCCTGTTCCATTAGGTCCTCCTGGAGCAGTATAAATAGTTCCATTCGTCGCGGGGTTAATAGTGTAAAAAGGTCCACAAACAGCATAATCACTTACGGCATCAACTAAAGGACTTGGTAAAATGTTAATAGTAAAAGAGGATTCATTGTCACAATTGTTTGCATCAGGTCCATTATAAATATAATATGTGCCTGGATTTAATGATGTTCCACTCAAATCAATAACTTGATTAGGGAATAATTGTACTTGCCCAGGTACAGAAGGACCTCCAGATAACATATAATAATTTCCATTAGTCAATGGTGGTAAAACAAATTCACCACAATGAGATTCACTAGGTAATGAATCTACTAGCGGACGTGGATTTATAGTAATATTAAAATTAAGGTTGTCTGTACAATTTGGTAATGTAGTAGTATTTGCATAATAATATACTATTTGTGAAGACGTTATAGGTATACTAGGGTCAATAATGTTACCCATGCCGTTTGGTTGGTCATAATAATTTCCAAAAGTGATGGCTGGCAGTGTAAAACTACCACATTCTGTAATTGGAGTAAAAATAGATGTATCTACAATATTTACTTGAAAAGAACTTGCTGGAGAAGGACATGTGCCAACGGTTACTCCATCTGAGCTAATATGGTCTAATGTATTGTATATATATACTGTTTGTGAAGATGTAATTGTGTTTCCTGCAAATAAAGCAGTCCCTGTTCCATTTGGTCCAGTGAAATAGTTTCCATTAGTTAAAGGTTCTAGTGTGTAACTGTTACAATAAGTGACATCTGGTAAAATATCAACTGGTGCTAGTGGATGAATATAGATGTCAAAACGTTCATCTCTACAAGGAATACCATTAACTTCTGCATAGTAATATATTGGTTGCACAATACTTGTTGTACCCGTATTTTCAAATTGTGTTCCAGTAGGAATTAGTGTTCCAGTTCCATTTGGTCCACCAAAGTCACTGTAAAAAGCACCTATGCCTTCTGGTGGTGATGGAACAGAAAAAACCCCGCAATTGTCTAATATAGGTGTAAACTCATCAATAAAGGTAATTAGAAAAGAGGTTTGATTCGTGCATCCAAAAGCATCTGGTCCTGCAAAAATATAATATGTGCCACCATCTTCAATAAAAGCACCTCCTTGCCCTAAATTGGTTCCTGTTCCATCAGGACCTGTAAAATAATTACCATTTGTAATATTTGGTAATGTCGTATTGCTACATTCAGTTATGTTCGTTATTGCGTCAACCAAAGGCAAAGGGCGTACATTAATATCTACTGAAGTGATATCAAAACAAGATGAATTATTACTGTCCTCAATTCTTATCCAAAAGGTTGTTATACCTGTTCCGTTTGTTATGTTAATATTGTTACCAATTGCATTAACACCATTAGTTGCATCACTTTGATTTGTGTAATAGGTAATTGTGTAAGTGCCTGATTGACCATTGATAACATCAATATCATGAATTGATAAATCATACGGAACTCCCGATGAATTATCACAAACATTTTGAAGAGGAATACTACCAGCTGTAATACTTGGATTAACAATTAGGTCAAATTGATATTCGGCATCACAATAAAGTCCAGTTACCGTGTTAAAAATTTTTATATAAATCGTTTGACCTGGACTCATGAAGTTGCCTAAATCGGCTGAAGGAATTGGATTGTTTGCAAGTATATCTGCTTGTGAATCAAAATAATGAACATCATAAATTGCATCGTCAAGACCTAAAAATATTTCATTATTGATTGTTAAATTATAAGGGTAAATGCCTGCGCCAGTATCACAAGCATATAAATCTTGTGGATTATTAACCAACAAATCATTAAAAGTTATTGATTCTTCAATATGACAACTTCCTTTATCAATAATTACTTCATAAACACCTGGTTGAGAAACAGTATAAGTAGGGTTTGTTTCTCCAGCTATAATCATTCCATTTAAAAGCCATTGAAAAGTATAGGTATTGTCTAAACCTGTATCAAGAATATATTCATCTCCAGCACAGATGATTTGATCAGGGCCTAAATCGAAATTTGTAGTAAAACTCCCAGCTCCAATAAAGACAGCAGAATCGTAATCGGCATCACCAAAATCTGCTATAGACATTCGTATTCTGTAAGGATTATTTGGAATTACACCTGAAGAAGCGGACATTACAACGGTATGTCCTCTCATGTTCAGAGAAGAAGCTGGTGGATTCGATACGTTATAGGTGCTAAACAAGCCAGGATTTGAAGAGCTACAAGAATTTCCTTCATTAAAAGCAGAGTTTCTTATTGTAAGTACACTTACAGGGTTCGATGTTCCAGGGATTACAGCTAAATTTGTTGTAATGTTCGTAGTTAAATCAGTTAAGGCGAAAGCAAAAATATCGTTCGAACTACATTGAAATTCTCCATATTCATTTGAAGCAAAGAGAAAGTTGAAACTAAATGAATTAGAAGTAGGAATGAATTCAAATTCTAAAAAACCTACATCAACAATAGAAGTAGATTGTCCACTACTTTGATTGCTTAAATTTTGTAAAAAAGGATCTGGATTATTGTTTATTGCAGAACTTAAGTTTGTATTTGTGTACTGTCCTTGAGTAAAATTGATATTCCCATTTCTAATAATAACTCCATCAAGCATTGGAAAACTCGAACCATTTTGATTGAAGTACCCAACAGATTGATTTCCTGACATGTTTGTACTGGTAATTTCAATACATGAATTGTTAATCAGTAAATCTACTAATTGAGTTGAAGTATAAGTGTTATCCACGGTTATACTTTGGGAATAGGACACTATTCCTAGTATTAGGAAAAATAATGTAACTAAATTTTTCATGAGATTTTGGGCTTAAATCTTTATAAAGTTAACAAATATATTGTTTTCAATATATAAATTAAACAAAAAAAGGCTTTGATTATTACAATCAAAGCCTTTTGAATTATTTTTCTTACGTATTAATCGTTCAATTTTAAAACAGCCATAAATGCTTCTTGTGGAATTTCTACATTTCCAACTTGACGCATTCTCTTTTTACCTTTTTTCTGTTTTTCCAATAACTTACGTTTACGTGAAATATCTCCACCATAACATTTTGCAGTTACGTCTTTACGAAGTGCTTTAATCGTTTCACGCGAAATAATTTTAGCTCCGATAGCAGCTTGAATTGGAATGTCAAATTGTTGTCTTGGGATTAATTCACGTAATTTTTCACACATTTTTTTACCAATGGTGTAAGCGTTGTCTTCGTGAATTAAAGCCGATAAAGCGTCAACTTGATTTGCATTTAAAAGTACATCAAGTTTTACTAATTTAGAAGTTCTCATACCAATTGGATGGTAATCGAATGATGCATATCCTTTAGAAACCGTTTTTAATCTGTCATAAAAATCGAATACAATTTCAGCAAGTGGCATATCAAAATTTAACTCAACTCGCTCAGGAGTTAAATAAGTTTGATTTGTGATTACGCCTCTTTTTTCAATACACAAACTCATGACATTTCCTACGAAATCAGATTTTGTAATGATGGTTGCCTTAATAAACGGCTCTTCAACTCTATCTAATTTTGAAGGTTCTGGTAAATCAGATGGATTGTTTACAATAATAGCAGTTTCAGGTTCTTTTTTAGTATAAGCTAAATAAGATACGTTGGGAACTGTAGTAATAACCGTCATGTCGAACTCACGCTCTAAACGCTCTTGAATAATTTCTAAGTGTAACATTCCTAAGAAACCGCAACGGAAACCAAAGCCTAAGGCTGCAGAGCTTTCTGGTGCAAAAACTAATGAAGCATCGTTTAATTGTAATTTTTCCATTGAAGCACGTAAGTCTTCAAAGTCTTCTGTATCAACCGGATAAATTCCGGCAAATACCATTGGTTTCACGTTTTCGAAACCAGTAATCATATTAGTTGTCGGATTCTTGGCGTCGGTAATTGTATCACCTACTTTTACTTCCTTAGCTTCTTTAATACCGGAAACTAAATAACCAACGTCTCCACTTGATATTTTTTGTTTCGGAACTTGATTTAATTTTAAGGTTCCTACTTCATCAGCAAAATATTCTTTACCAGTTGCCATGAATTTAATTTTCTGACCTTTTGTAATTTCTCCATTAATAACACGGAAAATTACTTCAATTCCTCTAAAAGGATTGTAATGCGAATCGAAAATTAAAGCTTGAAGTGGTTCTTCAACATCTCCTTTAGGAGCTGGAACTTTTTCAATAATAGCCTCTAATATTTTATCTACTCCAAAACCTGTTTTTCCAGAAGCATGAATAATATCTTCTAAGTCGCATCCTAATAGGTCAATAATATCGTCACTTACTTCTTCAGGATTAGCACTTGGTAAATCTACTTTATTTAAAACTGGAATAATTTCCAAGTCATTTTCTAAAGCTAAATACAAATTAGAAATAGTTTGCGCTTGAATACTTTGTGCCGCATCAACAATTAATAAGGCTCCTTCACAAGCTGCAATAGAACGAGATACTTCGTATGAAAAGTCAACGTGACCTGGAGTATCAATCAAATTCAAAATATATTTTTCGCCTTTGTATTCATATTCCATTTGGATTGCGTGACTTTTAATGGTAATTCCACGTTCACGCTCTAAGTCCATATTATCAAGCAATTGCGCTTTTTCTTCACGAGCTGTTACGGTTTGCGTAGCTGCTAATAATCTATCTGCCAAAGTACTCTTACCATGGTCAATGTGCGCAATAATGCAAAAATTTCTAATATTCTTCATCTTCAAAAAACTATCGTTTTCCCTAAATACTATGGGATTCAATCTGCAAATATAATTCAAAGTTTTCATTAAAAAACAGCTATTTCAGTGAAGTAGCTATAAAAGTTTTAAAAAATCGTATTTTTGCAAAAAATAATACACTTATGCCCAAAATTGGCAACATAGAATTACCTGAATTTCCTTTGCTTTTAGCTCCAATGGAAGATGTAAGCGATCCACCTTTTCGTAGATTGTGTAAACTTCATGGAGCCGATTTAATGTATTCTGAATTTATTTCTTCAGAAGGATTAATTCGTGATGCGATTAAAAGTCGTCAAAAATTAGATATTTTCGATTACGAACGTCCAGTTGGAATTCAAATTTTTGGTGGAGATGAAGAAGCAATGGCGATGAGTGCTAAAATTGTGGAAACGGTTCAACCTGATTTAGTGGATATTAACTTTGGGTGTCCGGTCAAAAAAGTAGTTTCTAAAGGTGCTGGTGCAGGTGTTTTAAAAGATGTTGATTTGATGATTCGCTTAACAAAAGCGGTTATTAATAGTACTTCATTACCCGTTACGGTAAAAACACGTTTAGGTTGGGATGAAGATTCGATAAATATTGATGAAGTTGCTGAACGTTTACAAGATATTGGTGTGCAAGCGTTGAGTATTCATGCAAGAACAAGAGCGCAAATGTATAAAGGTCATTCCGATTGGGCGCATATTGCACGCGTGAAAAACAATCCGAGAATTACCATGCCTATTTTTGGTAATGGTGATATTGATTCTCCTGAAAAAGCGTTGGAATATAAAAACAAATACGGTGTTGATGGAATTATGATTGGTCGCGCGGCGATTGGTTATCCTTGGATTTTTAATGAAATTAAACACTTCATGAATACAGGTGAACATTTACCAGTTCCAACAATGAAAGATAGAATTGAAGCCGCTCGTAATCATTTAATTTGGAGTGTAGAGTGGAAAAATGAAAGAGTAGGAGTAGTAGAAATGCGTCGTCATTATACGAATTACTTTAAAGGCATTCACGGATTTAAAGAATATAAACAAAAGTTGGTAACGACAGATGGATTACACCAATTACTTGATGTTTTTAAAGAAATTGAAGAAGTGTATGCTGATTATCAGTTTAGTGAGTAATTAATTGATTTTAAATGTTTTTAAAGGAATATAAATTGAAACATTTAAGCTATTATAATTATATATTTTTTCGAGGAATAGACTTGTGTAAAATCTAGTATAATGATTCTTATTAAGTTTTATTCTATAAGAAGTTTCAATACCTAGTTCATAGTTTGTAATGCTTTTATAAATATTAAAATTCATATAAGGGGAAATAGTAATATTATTACTGAAACCATCATTTGAATTTATATCTTTTGATAAACTTATTTGAAAACCGTTTTTGTTATCTAAAGGAGATAAATTAGTATATCCTAATCCAAAATTTAAAATTTTATCAAACCCACCAAAATAGATTATCGATTTTAATTCAAAATCTGGATTTTTAAAAATGTAGTTCAATTTGTTTTTTTCATAATTAAAATGAATGCCATCATAGTATTTGTTTTTAGAAAAAATTGAATATTTACTTATTGTAGTTTTCAATCTGTAATTTTCATTAAATCCTTTTTGAAAGATAATTGAAGAATTTAATTTGATGGAAGTTTTATTAATTTTATTTACATAATAACCTGATTTTATTCCAAGTGGAAGCCTATAAGTTCCATAAAAATCTGTAAATAAATAAGAATTTGTATTTTTTACTTTGTAAAACATTAAACTTCCTCCAGACCAATAGCTAAAATCATTTGGTAATAAGTCGTTAAATTCTTTATCAATTGAGTCAAGTTTTATAATTGTCTCAATTTTTTCTATAAACTGACTTAATTTTTTTACTTCTAATAAAGTTGAATCTTGAGCTTTGGGAGTCCAATATGCTTTTTTTGAATATTTTTTATTTTTATTTATTTCGATTACATAAGTAATCCCGTCAAATCCATTCTTCCAATTTAAAATTTCATTTTGATTTGGAATTGTCTCTATTTTACTTGAATCAATAAGAGAATTGATTAAAAATATTTTATGTTGAGACAAATAATATTTTTTAAAAATGGTATCAGTTATCTTATTGTGTTTCTCTTGGAAAATGAATTTGGTAACTAAACCTTTATTTTTATTCAATGAATCATTAAAAACATCAATTTTAGTACCATAAAATGATAATCTGAAATGAAATTGATTTGAAGTTTCTTCAATATTTTCTAAATCAATTTTATTTAAAAGATTAGCTTCTTGACAAAAACTAATTTGAAAAAATAAAGATAAAATAGTCAAGAGATAAAACTTGTTCATTTTGATTTTTTAATTATTCTTTATTTTTATAGAGTTGTAATTTTATAAAAAGGTTGGATTAAATTTTAAAATATTTACAACACCATTTCCTCGTAACTTAAAATCGTAGTATAACCTCTTTCAATAAAATAATCTTTTGGGTTGTGTTTTGAAATGACCATCACAAAATCGCCACCCCAAGCGCCTAAACTTTTTACGACACCTTTCAAATCTGGAAATAATCTTTCTTTTACGGTTTCGGTTTCTAAAACATCGCTCATAATGGCCTGATGTTTTTCCATTAATAACGCAAAATCACGACCTTCATTTATAGTTATAGCTTCGTTTGTTATCGCAGAAATTTTAGCTATTGTTTTATCTACATGATGATGTTTGGCTAAATAATTTGCAATAGCAGCCGAACTACTTTGCTTTTGGTTTAAATACACAAAGTGTATATTTTCTTTAAAAGCCGGATTGAAATCTACTTTTTCGAAAAAAGGTTTTTCATCTTCCAAATGATAGATAATTGGCGCATCGGTTTGTGCGCAAGCGACATCATAACCACTTCCGCCAAAACTTTTACGCAATAACTCAAAAGCATCAATTTCTAACCATTGTGCAATGTTGTTAATTAAAGTCGATGAGGTTCCTAAACCCCAAAGTCTAGGAAATGTTAGATGTGTTTTTACATCATATCCTTTTGCTTTGTCAATAAAACTTGGATTTTGTTTATAGGCTTGGTGTAATATGTCAATCAGTTTATTTTTAATTGAACTTGAAGTTTCTGACTTTGTTTTAGATATAATTTCTTGAAATGTAATGATGTCTTGAAACCAAATTGATAAATCCTTGTCATAACTTGTCCAATGAAAAACAAATCCGGTATCGTCTTTTATTTCTAGAGTTTGTCCAAATTTTGTAGGAACGGCTAATGCTTTGGCGCCATCTAATACTACGTATTCGCCTGTTACTAATAGTTTTCCGTTACTGTAGAATTTTTTAGTTTCCATCATTTGTTTTTTAGCCCCGATTGAGCAATTGTTGGAGCTCTTTTATTTGTCTTTTTGTTTGAACTGACAAATAAAAAGCGACTTGCGAAAGCGGGAAAGAGCTTCTAATTTTTACATTTCGACAAGCTCAATGTGACACAATTGTCAGGCTGAGCTTGTCGAAGCCTATTTTCTTAAACTTTCTAAATAATCTACCACTAAACTATGTGAAATGGTGGTGTCTTTAAAATATTCTAAAACTTGTTGTTTTTCTTCTTTAGTTGCGTGATGTTGGTTTAAGATATTCATGATGTGCATTTTCATGTGTCCTTGTTGAATACCTGTTGTAGTTAACGAACGAACCGCAGCAAAATTTTGTGCCAATCCAGTTACGGCAACAATTTTCATTAATTCTTCTGCTGATGGTTTGCCTAACATTTCTAAAGAAAATTTCACTAAAGGATGTAATGAAGTTAAGCCGCCAATAGTTCCTAATGCTAATGGAACATCTAACCAAAAAGTAAAAATTCCGTTTTCTATTTTCGCATGAGAAAGACTTGAATATTGTCCGTTTTTGCTTGCATATGCATGAACACCTGCTTCTACAGCTCTAAAATCGTTTCCGGTTGCAAGAACAACAGCATCAATTCCATTCATGATGCCTTTGTTGTGTGTAACGGCTCTGTAAGGTTCGATTTCTGCAATTTTGACGGCGTTTACGAATTTTTTGGCAAATTCTTTTCCGTCGATAGAAGCCATATCGCTCATATTTTCAACCGGACAAGAAACCTCGGCACGAACAACACAATTTGGTACATAATTACTCAAAATACTCATGATAATTTGAAGATTTTTTTCTTCTTCAGTAAAATTATCGTAGGCGTGTGCTTCGTTTTCTAGTGTTTTAGCAAATTGCTCTAAACAAGTATTAATAAAATTAGCACCCATACTGTCTTTTGTGTTGAAAGTAGCATGAAGTTGGAAATAATTTTCTAATTCTGAAGTTTTATCGCGTAATTCGATATTGAGAATTCCACCACCACGTTTTTGCATGTTTTTGGTAAAACTTTCAGTATCGCTAAAGAATTTTGGTTTTATTTCGTTGAAAAATGTTTGTAATTTTTCTTTACTTCCATTGAATAAAAAATGAACCTGACCAATTTTTTCTGTTCCAATAATAGTTGCTTTAAATCCGCCACGTTCACCCCAAAATTTAGCGGCTTTTGAAGCTGCCGCAACTACCGAACTTTCTTCAATTGCCATGGGAACAGTATAAAGTTTGCCATTAATTACAAAATTTGGAGCTACACCATAAGGAAGATAAAAGTTTGTAATAGTATTTTCGATAAATTCATCATGAAGTTTTTGAATGGCTTCATTTGAATTCCAGTACTGTAAAACAATTTCTTTAGCTTGAGCAGGATTGTGGAAATAAGTGTTTGCAATCCAGTCTATTTTTTCTTCTTTTGAAAGTTTAGAAAAGCCTTTAATTTCTTGATTCATTTTTATAAAAAATTGAAATGCAAAGATACTAAAGAGATTGCTTTTAGAGTGTGTTTACCCATTTAAAAATGGTTTCGTCGAAAATATTTTTATCTATAGGTTTTAAAATAAAATCGTTCATACCAATATCCATGCATTTGTCTTTCTCTCCTGCAATTACTCCAGCAGTTAATGCAATTATTATGGCATTTGGGTTTAGTTTTCTTATTTCTTTTGTAGCTTCATAGCCATTCATTACGGGCATTTGTATGTCCATTAATACAATATCGGGCTTGTATATTTTGTAATTTTGAACGGCTTCTAATCCGTTTTCGGCTTCAAAAATGCTCACGTTAGAAAATTTCTTTGTAAGTAATGTTTTAGTTAATAATAAATTTATCTTATTGTCTTCTACAATTAAGACTTTGAAATTTTCTTTGGTTATTTTCTCAATAGTTTTTGAAGTTTTAACTTCTTTTTCATCGGGATTGTTAAGTTTGTTTAAATAGTTTTGAAGTACTTCAATTTTTAATGGTTTTACAATAGCATTAGCATTTTTGTAGTTGTCAATTTCTTTAAATACGCTGGTAGAGTTTTGCATAATTAAGAATTGTACTTTGGGATGAGTTTGAATAATTTCTGTTACAGAATTACTTCCTAAATATTCAAAATCTAAAAGTACTAATTTAAAATTTTCAAAATTAATATTCCTAATTTCGGGAGTCGATTCGCTCTCAATACCAAAATTTTTAAATGTTTTTCTAATTAGGGCACTGATGTAGTTATTGTCTTCAACAATTAGAACATTGTCTATTTTATTGTTCGTTAATTTTGTTAATCTTTCGCAAGGTTTTGATTTTAGTTCTAAAGCAAAACTAAATTTACTTCCTTTATTTACCTCGCTTTCTATTACAAGTTTGCTGTTCATCATTTTTAATAAACTATTCGTAATGGAAAGTCCTAATCCAGTTCCTCCATAATTTCTTGTGGTAGAGCTATCTTCTTGGGTAAAAGCTTCTAGTACTTTGGATTGATTTTCTGGTTTTATCCCTACGCCAGTATCAATGATTTCAAAGTTTAAAATTGATTTGTCAGTTGTTTTTTCTAGTAAAGTAACTTTGATAATAATTTCGCCTTCGTGAGTAAATTTTATTGCATTGCTAAGTAGGTTTTGAATAATTTGTTTTAATCGGATTTCATCTACCCAAATGTTACATTCTACATTGTTATCGATATCTACAATGAGTTCTAGGTTTTTTTGATGTGCATTGAATTTCATCATGTCGATAGTTTGATCGATAATATGATGAAGATTGGTTTTTTTGTTTTCTAAAATAAGTTTTCCGGCCTCAATTTTTGATAAATCTAAAATGTCGTTTACAACATCTAATAAACTTTGAGCCGATTGATTTACAGTGTTTAGATATTGAGATTGTATTTCGCTTATTGGAGTGTTTAATAATAATTTGCTAAAACCTATAATTCCGTTTAATGGAGTTCTTATTTCGTGACTCATGTTCGCTAAAAAAGCAGATTTAGCTTTGTTTGAACTTTCGGCTAATTCTTTTGCTATAATAGCATTTTCGATTTGTTTTCGTTCTGTTACATCTAAAATCACTCCTTCTAAATACTCAACTTTTCCATCGATAATGATACTTTCTCCGTATTCCTCAATCCATTTTATAGTACCATCTTTTCTAATTATTCTACATGTTACAACAAATGGTTCTTTTTTATTTACAGCTTCAGAAATTATTTTTACAGCATTTGTTCTGTCTTCGGGATGGTACAAGTCTAAAAGTTTTATCGTTCCATCAAAAAAACTATCCTTTTTATAGCCTGTTAAATGCTCAATTTGGTCGTTTAAGTATATTTTTGAACGTTCCTCATCATATTTAACTAGATAAACTGCTGCAGGGATATTATTCGCGAGAAGTTTAAACTTTTCTTCACTTTCTTTTAGGGCATTTTGATTTTTGATTTTAATAATTGAAATAGCCATATTGTTAGCTAATGCTTCTAATACAGAAACTGTAAATTCATCCCATTTTTCTGTTGTAGTATTAGAATCTATACCAAGATATCCTATTAAATCATCGCGATGTACAATAGGAATTATCAAAGCCGATTTTAAATTTCTATTTTTAAGTTTTGCTTTTAAGTCTTCATTTTTAATATCATCAACAATGAGGTGAAATGATTTTTTTTGCAATAAGTTTTCAAACATTTCAGGAAGACTTTCAGAATCTAAGTTTTGATAATTTGGATTGTTTAGATTTAATTCATTAGTATCTGCAAACCATTCAAATTGCTGATTTACACGATTTGTATCTTTGTGATATTCGTAAAAACAAATTCGATCCGATTTTATTAATCTGGTTAACTGGCCTAAGGATTCGTCAAAAACATCGTCGAGCGAAGTCTTCTGAATAAGTTTATTAGTGAATTTTGAAAATAAACCGAGTACTTCATTTTTATATAATAATTGAACTTCTGCCTTTTTTCTTTTATTTGATTCAAAAGCCAGTGCAATAACATCTGAAATAGTTTTGGCAAAACTTATTTCGTCGTTTGTCCATTTTTTAATTTCATTAATTTCTTCAAAACAGATTACTCCAAATAATTTTCCTGAAATATAAATAGGAATGTCTAATAAAGATTTGATGTTGTTCTCTATAAAATAATCGTCTTTAAATTCTTCTAGTGTTGCATTTTCAAAAACATTAGAAGCAATTATTATAGGCTCATTTTCTAGTGCATTAAAATATTTTGGATAATTGGTTTTAAACAATTCGCCTACAGAATTATGTACTTTTTTATGTTTAATATAGATATTATAGAGTTCAAGTTTAGTTTCAGAATAGAGCCAAAATCCTACGCGATCAATATTTAAACCTTTTGAAGCTTCTTCGCAAATATGTTCTAATAGTACTTTTTGATTTTCAAAATTTATAAAGTTTAGAGTTGATAATTGATTTGAAATTGCGTTTAAATGAGTCGCTTTTTTAATGCGTTCTTGTTCTTCAATTTCAAGTAATTTAGAAGTAGTAATATCTCTAATAATTGATGAAAAACCAATAATTCTATCGCTTTCATTTTTTTTAATTGTTACACTTTGTGAAACCCAAATTGTTTCGCCGTTAGATTTTCTTATAGGAAACTCTTTTATTTCAAATTCACTCAAATTTTTTTCGTGAATTGTATAAAAATCTACCACTTCTTTTTTGTATTCTTCGGGAACAAAATCAGAAAAATGTTTCCCAATTAATTCATTTTCTGAATATCCTAAATGTTCATAAGTAAATTTGTTTACATAAATAATATTACCATTTTTATCACACTCGTAAATAATGTCTCTTGCTGATTGCACTAAATCGGAGTACTTTTTTTCTAAACTTATTTTTTGGGTAACATCTTGCCCATTCGCTACAAATAAGTTGTCGGAATATTTATAATCGGTCCACTGAATATATTTGATGCCTCCAGATTTAGTTTTAAGTTTACGTATATAAATATGATTTGGTTTAAAAATTAAATTATAATCAATTTTTTTAAATTCAGAATCGCCTGTTAGTTTCCAAAAATTTTCTCCCAAAACTTCTTCAGGTGTAAAACCTAGTATTTTTTCAATTGATTGTCCACAAAATTCTAAATTACCATTTCGATCCGTTGCAATAGTTAATGAGTTTGAATTATCAATTATACTTTTGGAAAAAATGATTTTTTCATTAGAATTAAAGACAGAGATTCTTCGGGCATAATTAATAAATAAAATAACGATGGAAAGTACAATTAATGAAATGTTTTCTACTGGTTGCCATTTATTAACCAAAATAGAAAAGATAATGAGTATTAAACTCACAATAACAAATGTGATGTAATGGTTTGGTTTTGGAAGTGCAATGTATGAATAATATAAAACCATAGTGACTTCGGCATATGTAATGAAGTCA
Source organism: Flavobacterium haoranii (assembly GCF_009363055.1). Classification (NCBI taxonomy): domain Bacteria; kingdom Pseudomonadati; phylum Bacteroidota; class Flavobacteriia; order Flavobacteriales; family Flavobacteriaceae; genus Flavobacterium; species Flavobacterium haoranii. The sequence goes on from NZ_CP045292.1 coordinate 2,529,015, forward strand.
AATTCGCGAGTTAAAAGTTTTGTAAATACAAGTGTTCCAAATCCTAAAAAATAGATAAGTTGAATATGGTTGAGGTTCTTTTTGATAAACATGCTTTTCTTCTCGAGGAAAAATACAGAAAGGCATAAAAATCCCATTATAAAGTTAATCGCCGATTCAACAGGCGGTCTTTTTATAAAAATCAGGTAAAGTATTTCTGCGAATGGGAAAACAATGCCAATGAATAGAAAATAGATTTTGAGTTCATTACTTGAGGCTTGTCGCTCTGATAAGTTTTTTACGATGTCTTTGTTAAATTTTGATGAACTATCAATAATCCCTTTAAATAAGAGTGTTATGCAAATTAGAAAAGGGATTAAAAACCACCATTTAAAATAAAAAGGAGTTTCTATTCTAAAATTATAGCTTTTGGGCTCACTTAATTCATTGCCGAACTTATCTACGGCCTTGTAGAAAAAAGTGTGATTTCCAAAGTCAATATTTGAATAACTAATCTTGTTTTGTTTTGAAGGTTTACTCCAGCCGTTATTAACACCAGTTAAATAATAAGAATAATAGACTTCTTCTGTATTAGTTGGATTTAAAAGACAAAATTCGAAAGTTAAATCATTTTCATCATTTTTAAATTCATAATTTTCTGTGGGAATGTTAAACCACTTATTTGTTTGTCTATTTTCTTTCCAATTAATGTTTTTATTGGCAATGTTAATCCCCGTTAGCGCTATGGGAGATTTATATTTGTTTTTGGATTCGTAAAAATTTAAAAATTTAAAAAGACCTTTAGCGGTACCAAAGTAAAATCCGCCCTCTATATCTTTACATTGTGAACGTATATTTAATTCTAATCCTTTAAAACCATTTTTACCATTGTAGTTAAATATTTTTGTAATATTTCCTTCATTTGTAACGGTTAATTTATCGATTCCGAAATTTGTTCCTAAATAAACGTTCCCCTTTTTATCGGCAGAAAGCGTGTAAGAAAGTCCAGATGTTAAGCCACTTTTAGTGCTAAAACTCTTAATCTTCTCTTTGCAAATAGAGTACAGTTTACTATTTGAAGCAAACCAAAAGTTTCCATAGCTATCTCTTGTAGAACAATTGAAATTAATTTTTGGAATTTTATTGGTGGATGAAAAATTATTGTTTTCATCAAGGCTTATAAGATGTAATCCAAAGTTTGTAGTAATATACCAGTTTTTACTATCTATTTCTTGTATTGAAGTAATATTAAAACTTCCAAATTTTTCTGGTAAAATTGCTTGTGCATGATTTTTAATTTCGTCGAAAATAAATAGACCCGATGTTGTTGCTAATAATAAATTTGTCTTGTCTTTTTTGTGTATTGCATTAATTGTAGAACTGTCAATTTTTGATGAGGTATTTATTTTATTGCCTATATTTTTTTGTAATTTGTATAAACCAAAATTTGAACCTGCGTAAATAGTTTCATTAGATTTAATAATGGATTTAAAAGTTTTTCCGTCAAAAAATATTCTATCCAATTTAAATTCTTGTGAGTCGCCTTCCACATATCTGTAGAGTCCTTTTTTTTGTATTCCAACATATAAATACTCTTCTGTTGATAAAATGCTATAAATATATGGAGATTCTAAACCTGTAATATTTGAATAACCATAAAACGGTTGGAATTGAGAACTAATTAATCCGGTTCCATGTGTACCATAGTATAATTTTCCCACATTGTCTTGTAACATGCAAGTAACATTTTTACCATTAAAACCATTATCCTTAGTTATAATGTTAAAATAGTTTTTAGTGTACATGGCAACACCTTCTTCATTTTCGCCTGCTATCCAAAAAAAACCGCTATTTCCTTTTAAAATTTTTGTTACATGAAATGGTCTACCGTCGTTTTGAGTGAGTTTGTTTTCTAAGGTAATTTCTAATGTAGGATTGTTTTTTATAGAATAAACAAACCCTTCAGATGTTCCAATTATTGCTTGATTTTCTTTTGCTTTAGCAATAGTTACATATTCTTTTAAAATGTCATTTCGAATCTGTTTTAATTTAAAATCAGGAGACAATGCAAATAAACCTGAGTTGGTGCCTAAAAAAAGAATACCTTGAACGTCCTGAAAAATTGAGTTTACTTCATCGAATTTATTTTGATTCGAAATAGTTTGTTGTACTTTATAATTGTCGTCTATGACTAATATTTCATTATCTAAAAAACAGTATATGTGTTTTTTGCTGACAAATAATTTTATTAAGTTTCTATTTTCTTTTGGCAGATAAATTGTCTTAAATATTTTTTCGCCATCAAAAACTAAAATACCCGAGTATTTTGTAGAAAAAACTATATTGTGGTTATGGTCTTCAACTACATCAGTAACAAAAAAACCTTCTTTTTCGTTGTAGTTGTTAAACTGCTCAAAGGAAGTTCCATCATACTTAATTAATCCAGTTCCTTCAGTTCCAATCCAAATTAAATTTCTAGAATCTTGTATGATTGAAGTTATAGAAGAAGAAGGTAATCCATTTTCTTGAGAAAAAACATCATAATCATATACCTGAGCTTTTAAGCTCGGTAAAAAAGAAAAAAATAGAAAATAGAGTAAAATTTTTCTTATCATTAAATCTTGGAGTAAGATTTTAAAGCTATGAAATTAATAAAACTTTATGAAAAATTTTAAAAATAAATCAAATTATTCTTGAAGTTGATAATTTTTGATAATCTTAAAAAAGCTTGTTAGGCTTGGGTTCTATTAGGTTTTAACATAAAAAATGTGGTAGTTTCATATTTTTTCACTAAAATTGGAGGTTTTTTACCCAAAATATTATGAGATTTTTAAAATTATCGTTTCTTTTTTTATTGTTTGTATCGGCTTCTGTGTATAGCCAAAAGAGTTAACTCTTGAAGAAATTTGGTCTGGCGCATTTCGTACTCAAGGTATGGATGAGTTAAATGCGATGAAAAACACGAACCAATATACGGTACTAAATTTTGACAGAGCGACTCGTTCTATGCAAATCGATTTGTTTGATTATGCAACTTTAAATAAGGTTTCTACTTTAATCGATTCTAAAGATTTTCAAGAATTAAGAGGAATAGATTCTTATAGCTTTAATGCAAAAGAAAATCAAATTTTAATTGCTAATAATTCAGCTCAAATTTTCCGTCATTCTTTTACAGCCGATTATTTTTTATATGATATGGCTTCTAAAAAAATTACAAAAATTGCAGATTATCAAATTCAAGAACCAACATTTTCTCCTGATGGTACTAAAATAGCGTATGCTTATCAAAACAATTTGTATGTATATGATATTGCATCAAAAAAACACCAGCAAATTACAACTGATGGAAAGAAAAATGTAGTGATTAATGGTATCACAGATTGGGTTTATGAAGAAGAATTTGCATTTGTAAGAGCTTTCGATTGGAACAAAACAGGGGATAAAGTTGCCTTCATTCGTTTTGATGAATCTCAAGTTCCTGAGTTTTCAATGGATATGTATAACCAAGGTTTGTATCCTACTCAAGAAGTTTTTAAATATCCTAAAGCTGGTGAAAAAAATTCGGATGTTTCACTTCATATTTATGATCTAAATACAAAGCAAATAAAACAAGTAGATTTGTCGAAATATAACGATTTTTACATTGCGCGTTTGCAATGGACAAATGAAGCGAATACTTTAAGTGCACAAGTTTTAAATCGCCATCAAAATAATTTAGATTTACTTTTTGTTGATGGAAAATCTGCTTCATATAAAGTTGTTTTAAATGAAACAGATAAAGCGTATGTTGATGTAACGGATAATTTAACTTTTTTGAGTGACAATAGTTTTATTTGGACATCAGAAAAAGATGGGTTTAATCACATTTATTATTACGATAAAACAGGTAAATTAAAAAATCAGGTAACAAAAGGAAACTGGGAAGTAACTGCTTATTATGGTTTCGACGAAAAAATAAAACAGTTTACTATCAATCTGTTGAAAATGGTTCAATAAATCGCGATGTTTATGCTGTTAAAATAGATGGAAAAGGTAAAAAGAGATTGTCAAATCAAACAGGCACTAACAATGCTACTTTTAGTCCAAATTTCCAGTTTTACATCAACAGTTTTTCAAATGTAAATACTGCGCCGGTTTACACTTTAAATAGTTCTAAAGATGGCAAAACAGTTAAAACTATTGTTGAAAACAAGGCTGTTCAAGATAAATTAGCGACTTATGATGTGGCACCAAAAGAGTTTTTTACTTTAACTACAGAAAAAGGACATAATTTGAACGCTTGGATTATAAAACCTAAAAATTTTGATACTTCAAAAAAATATCCAGTTTTTATGTATCAGTATTCTGGTCCAGGTTCACAACAAGTTGCAAATTCTTGGAACGGAATTAATGATTATTGGTTCATGATGTTAGCGCAACAAGGCTATTTAGTGGTTTGTGTTGATGGAAGAGGAACTGGTTTTAAAGGTGCTGCATTCAAAAAATGCACATATAAAGAACTAGGGAAATATGAGGTAGAAGATCAAATTGATGCAGCTAAAGTTTTAGGTAAATACAATTATGTAGATGCTTCAAGAATTGGAATCTTTGGATGGAGTTATGGAGGATTTATGGCTTCAAATTGTATTTTCCAGGGTGCTGAGGTATTTAAAACAGCAATTGCAGTTGCACCAGTTACAAGCTGGAGATATTACGATTCAATTTATACCGAACGTTATATGCAAACTCCACAGGAAAACGCAAGTGGTTACGATAATAATTCGCCAATTAATCATGTAGCAAAATTAAAAGGTAATTTCCTTCTAGTTCATGGTACTGCAGATGATAATGTTCACGTACAAAATAGTATGAAAATGATTGAAGCATTAGTGCAAGCGAATAAACAATTTGATTGGGCTATTTATCCAGATAAAAACCACGGTATTTACGGAGGTAAAACTCGCCTTCAATTATATACAAAAATGACTAATTTCATTAAAGAAAAACTATAACCAACTAAACTAACTAAACAAAATATGAGCGAAGTTACTGCAAAACAAAAGCATCCAAAAGGACTTTGGGTATTATTCGGAACTGAAATGTGGGAGCGTTTCAATTTCTACGGAATGCGAGCGTTATTAACATTATTTATGGTAAATGCCCTTATGGTAAAAGAGGGTCAGGCCTCGATTATTTATGGTGGTTTTTTAGCTTTATGTTACTTAACTCCACTATTAGGAGGGTTTATTGCCGATAGATTTTTAGGAAATCGCTATTGCATTATTATGGGGGGATTTTGATGGCGTTAGGACAATTATTGTTGTTTTTTAGCGCTTCAGTTTTCGATACCAATATTGGAATGTCAAATACTTTATTATGGACAGCTTTAGGTATTATAATTTTTGGTAACGGATTCTTTAAGCCCAACATTTCTTCTATGGTAGGTAGCTTGTATCCTAAGCAAGAAAAAGACAAATTAGATTCTGCGTTTACTATTTTTTACATGGGAATAAATGTTGGAGCTTTTTTAGGTCAATTTATTTGTCCCTTTTTAGGAGATGTTAAAGTTGATGGCGTAAGAGATTTATTTGCTTTTAAATGGGGATTCTTAGCAGCATCTTTAGCAATGATTATTGGTACAATTACATTTATTTTACTTAAGAATAAATATGTAGTTACACCAGAGGGTAAACCTATTGGTGGTTTGCCAAAACATAATGATACTTCAGATTTAGAAGATGGTGAAGCTGGATCTGCTAAATTTTCAAAGACTTCTTTAATTGTTTCAGGAATAATTTTTGTTGTTTTATTTTTTGTGTTTCAATATATGCACATTGGAAAAATTGGTTTTAGTGGTTTAGAAGCAAGTAAAGCTATTGAAGGTATTATTTATCCTATTATATATGCATCTGGAATTTCACTTGCTGCATTGATTATTTCTGATTCGGCATTAACCAAAGTTGAACGTGATAGAATTTTAGTTATTTATATTATTTCATTTTTTGTAATTTTCTTTTGGGCAGCATTTGAACAAGCAGGTTCTTCATTAACTTTTATCGCAGATAACCAAACAGATAGAAAATTTATTTTTGATTGGGAAATGCCTGCTTCAATGGTGCAAATATTTAATGGTTTATTTGTTGTATTATTAGCTGTACCATTTTCAATGTTATGGGACAAATTAAGAGCAGCAGGTAAAGAACCTACTTCGCCATTTAAACAAGCTGTTGGTTTAGCTTTAATGGCTGTGAGTTATTTTATTATTGCATATAATGTAAAAGATTTAGGAAGCACCGGTTTGTTAGCAATCAAATGGTTAATTTTATTATACTTAATTCAAACAATGGGAGAACTTTGTTTATCACCAATTGGATTGTCATTAGTGGGTAAATTATCGCCTAAGCGTTTTGCATCTTTGTTGTATGGTGTTTTCTTTATTTCAAATGCTGCAGGTTATGCTTTGGCAGGAACTTTAGGATCAATATTACCTGCAACTGGTGATAAGTTTGAAAAGGCAAAAACTTTAGGAATTGATTTGCAAGCAATTCTAGATAAAACATCTGTTCTTACTCCAGAAGTAGAAAAAGTATTAATTGAAAATCAGATTCCAGTTACAAATCCTGTTTTTGCTGGTTTTGAAATTCACAATCTTTTCGAATTCTTTATGGTGTTTGTGGTTTTATGTGGTATTGCAGCTATTTTATTAGCTTTAATTACACCAACATTAAAGAAAATGATGCACGGAATTAAATAAATTAAATATGAGCCAAAATTCAACAGATCAATTTTTTAAAAGTACAGTTTTAGGTCACCCAGCGGGATTATTTGTATTATTCTTTACAGAAATGTGGGAACGTTTTTCGTTTTACGGGATGCGTTCGTTGTTAATATTGTTCTTAACCGCTTCATTTACCGAAGGAGGTTGGGAGTGGAGCAGAGAAAATGCTTCGGCACTCTTTGGTTCTTACGTAGGTTTAGTGTATTTATCTACCATGCTAGGTGGATATTTCGCTGATAGAATAATTGGTTTTAGATGGGCAGTTGTAGTAGGAGCAGTTTTAATGACTTTAGGTCATGCTGCGATGGCAATAGAAACTGAATTTTCAATTTATTTAGGATTAATATTGTTGGTTTTTGGTAATGGTTTCTTTAAACCTAATATGACATCTATAATTTCCGAAATGTATAAAGATAGACCCGAGAAAAAAGATGGAGCTTATACTTTGTTTTACATGGGTGTAAATGCAGGTGCATTTTTCGGAATTTTACTATGTGGATATTTAGGTGAAAAAGTGGGCTGGAGCTATGGTTTTGGTTTAGCTGGAATTTTCATGTTCTTCGGAATGTTACAATTTTGGTTATCACAAAATATTTTTGGAGATATTGGTTTGAAACCAACACCTGAGAGTAAAGCTAAAGCTGAAAGTAGTGATACTGATAAAAGAAATCCATTCACTTCAATTGATTTAATTTTAATTGCTATTTCAGCAGGACTTGGGTTGTTATGGATTATTAATGATCCTGCTTCTAAAATTTCTGGTGGTACAATTGATATTTTTGGTTTCCTCGGTGATAATGGGAATAACATTGCTATTCTTACAGCTTTAGGAACTTTTATTGTTCTATTAGTAAGCCGATTGTTACGTTATTCTCAAATTACTAGAGAAAAGATGATTGCAGTGACATTCTTTGCCTTTTTGACTATTTTCTTTTGGGCAATTTTTGAGCAATCACCTAACTCATTAACTATTTTTGCAAGTGATTATACAAATAGAGTATTAGAAGGAAATTGGAGTACTTTTTTCTTAATTATCAATTCTCTTATAACAGTAGTTCCTTTAGCAATTATAACTTGGGTTTTATATTTGCTTTTCAAGCAAACATTTAAAAATTATGCGGTTGCAAATGTAATTTTATCTACGAGTTTTGTAATTATTTGGGGAATCGCAATTTGGATGTTAATCAAAGATTTTTATTCAGCAGGTTATTTAATGTTGTCTGACTCAACTTTAGAGTTTTTAAAAATTGAAAAAGTAACGAAACCAATCACAGAGGTTCCTGCTACATGGTTTTCTACTTTAAATTCATTATTTATTATATCATTAGCTCCATTATTTTCTAAATGGTGGGAAAGCAAGTATAATCCTAGTGCAAACGTTAAATACGGAATAGGAATGGGATTATTAGCATTAGGTATGGCTTGTGTCGCAATTGGTGCTACAGGAATTGAACCTGGTGCAAAGACAGCTTCAGTAAGTATGATTTGGTTAATATTGGTATATCTTTTCCATACAATGGGAGAATTGTGTATTTCTCCAGTTGGATTATCTTATGTGTCTAAATTAGTTCCAGCTAGAATGATTGCATTCATGTTTGGAGTTTGGTATTTAGCAGTGGCAATTGGTATGAAAGGTGCTGGTAAATTTGGTGAGAACATTGATAAAATTGCTAACGAGCACGGATTGAGTTATTTCTTTTGGATGTTGACTATCGTTTCTGTTGTAATTGCTGTTTTCGCTGTTATAATGTCGCCAGTTATTAAAAAATTAATGCACGGTGTTAAGTAGGTTACACAAAATGGCATTCTTTTTGTCTATTTTTGAATAAAATAAGTAAAGATGAAGAAATATTTAGTAATAGCACTTTTTTTAGTTTCTGGATTAGTTGCTCAGGCACAAGAATTAAAATGGCATACAGATGTTTCTGATGCGGCTAAAATAGCATTGGAAGAAAATAAACCTATGTTATTATTTTTTACAGGTTCCGATTGGTGCGGATGGTGTATTCGTTTGCAAAAAGAAGTTTTCCATAAACCTGAATTTGCAAAATGGGCAGCAGAAAATGTAATCTTAGTAGAATTAGATTTTCCTAGACGAACACCTCAAGATGACGCTATAAAAGCTCAAAACTATAACATGCAAAACATGTTTGGTGTAACGGGTTATCCAACAATTTGGTTTGTAAAACCACAATTAAAAGAAGGTAAAAAGGTAAACCTAGAAGCTTTGGGAAGTACAGGTTACTTAGCAGGTGGTCCTGAAAAATGGCTTGCTGAAGCAAACAGAATTATAGTTAAAAAATAATTATTTCAAAATTTTATAGAATCCCTTTTCGGCAGTAGTATGGAAAGGGATTTTTTCTTTTACGCAAGTTGCTTTCCACTTTTGAACTTTATAAAACGAATTGGTTTTATCGGCAATAATAATTTCGGGATGATGATGTTTAATTACACGTTCTAAATTTATAGTCGGATTGTTTGAAAGCACAATAATAGATGCTTTATGTTTTGTTTGATATTTACCTAAACTATCAATTACTAAAACATTTTTATTTTTAAAAAACAAGGCGTTCTCTATTGGAAAAATTTGAGTTTGATCTACAAAACTTCCTTTTGCATAATCGTTAATAATATCACTATTAGTCTCTGGCGCGTTTGAAAAAAAGCTGATTTTATTGTTTTTTTTCTCACTTATTAATAGTTCATTGGCATTGTAAACAATAAATTCTTCAGTTGTATTTTTTAAAGTTATCGTAATCATATATGCGATTTGAAATATAATTATGGAACTTAAAAAATAGTATAATGTTTTGGTTCTTCGATTGTAAAAGAAAATCAAAAAAGTAATAATCGATGCATATCCTAAAACACATAAAATCGAACTAAATGAGATGTTTTGAATAACTAGTCCGTTAAAACTTGCAATCCATTCTGCATACATGTTCATTAATTGGATACAAAAAGAAGCTAGTTTACCCAATAAAATAGCTAGAGATGGAAATATAAAATTCAAAATTAACGTTGCTAAACTCGTAATGACAACTGCTGTAGTTAACGGAATTATTACAATATTGGCCGCCAAAAACAAAACAGGAAACTGATTGAAATAATAAATGCTTAATGGTAAAACACCAATTTGTGCCGCTAATGAAACCATTACTAAATCGGTAAAATAATTTACAATTTTAAATTTAGTAAAGTATAAATTTTTGAAAAAAGGTTGAAATGCAACAATTGATAAAACAGCAGCATAACTTAATTGGAAACCAATATCGAAGATAAAATTTGGTTTGAATACAAGTAATAATAAAGCCGAAAAAGCAATTGAATTGTAAATTGAAGTATCTCTGTTTAATGCTCTTCCAATTGCAATTATCGAAAACATAGTTACGGCTCTTGTTACCGAAGCTGTGAAACCAGTTAAAATAGCAAAACTCCATAGAAAAGACAAAGTGAGTACTAACTTTAGAATTAACCCTTTTTTGCTATTTCCAATTGGTTTTAAAAGAAAACCGATGAATAAATATAAAATACCCACATGTAGTCCAGAAATGGCTAAAATGTGAATAACTCCCGAGTTTTGATAATTTTCAATTATTGATGGGTCAATCAAGTTTTTGTAACCAAATAATAAAGCAAAAACGATACTTTTTGTACTAGCATCCCAATTATGAATAGAAAAACTGTCGAGTAATTTTTGTCTTTGGTTGAACCAAAATGAATCCCAATTGTTACGGTGATTAACAATTTTTATTTTTCCTTCCCTTATAAAAGTTTGATGAAATATGTTTTGATATGCTAAATAGTTTGAATAATCAAATTGGTAAGGATTAAAGTTTTGAGGTACAATTTGAAGTTTTCCTAAAGCTATAATTTCATCTCCAGGTGTTATTGTTTTTTGTTCTTTTTTCGAAATATAAACTAAAAGTTTACCTGTTGTTGCTATATCGTTTACCGATTGCAGTTGGACTAAATATTTATCATTTTTCTCAGTTGATTTGTAGTTACTTTGAACTACAGCTTTCAACACAATTGGAGTTTCAGTAGTTGCAATTTTTGAATAATGACTTTGCTGATTAGGTTCAAAATTAAAATGATGAATTAAGGCGCCAAAAGCAAAAGCGGTAGCAACAGTTGCAAATCCAAATTTAGTTTCTAAAGTATAGGATTGTTTTGCTTTTAACCAAAAGAACGCTAAAAAGGCAATTGAAAAAATATTTAAAACAATAAGATAAAGAAAATCAATTTTTGTAGAAAAATCGAATACAATTCCTAATCCAAAGAAAATAGTAAATACAATCAATGGAAAAGGAAAAGCCTTCATGCATTACATTTTAGTTTAAAACTCTATTTATTTGTGCAAATGTGTTACCATAATAACTATCTGCTGTTGAAGAAATAATGACACCTTGACTTGTTGAAGAGTGTATAAATTTTATTTCATCATTAGTAACTTCTGTAATAATTCCAACGTGGTTGATAACATTTCTTCCATTAGTTGTAAAAAATATTAAGTCGCCAGGTTGTGCTTTATTTATGCTTATTTTTTTACCATGTCTCGACATATCTATCGATGTTCTAGGTAATTTTATGTCGAAATTTTCAAATGTGCTAAAAACTAATCCAGAACAATCCATTCCAGTTTTAGTAGTTCCACCTAAGCGATATTTAACGCCTAAGTTTGACTTTGCATCATCAATTAAATCTTGTTGAATTCTAGTTGCATTAACGCTTTTAGAACTACTCTTTTTGCTAACTTTTGTTTTACTGTTTTTTTCATTGTAACTGTAAATTCCTTTTTCAACTGCTTCGTCTTTAGAAGTAACAATGCTAGATTTAGATTTACAATTGGTAATAATAGTGGCTAATAAGAATATAAAAAAGATTCTTTTAATCATTTTAATAGGCTTTTAAACGAAAGTATAAATTATTTTTTTAATCGAGAAACAATTAATGCAGCAGTTTTTTCACTAGCGCCAGTTCCTCCTAATTTTTGTTCGAGAATATCATAGTTTTTAAGGATGTTTTCTCGGCTTTCTCCTTCAAGAATTTTGCCTAACTCAAGTTTTAAATTTTTCGTATTCAAATCACCTTGAATTAATTCTTTTACAACTTCTTTATCCATGATTAAGTTAACCAATGAAATGAATTTTAATGTAATAATTCGTTTAGCAATTTGGTAAGAAATCCAGCTTCCTTTATAGCAAACAACTTCAGGAACTTTAAATAAAGCAGTTTCTAAAGTAGCTGTTCCCGATGTTACTAAAGCTGCATGAGCTACGCTCAATAAATCATAAGTTTTGTTCGAAATAAAATGTACATTTTTATTTACTAAAAAAGGTTTGTAAATTTCATAATCTTGACTTGGAGCTCCAGCAATTACAAATTGATATTGAGGGAAATAATCAACTACAGAAACCATAATTTTCAATTTTGTATTGATTTCTTGTTTTCGACTTCCCGGTAACAAAGCAATAATAGGTTTTTCGTCTAATTGGTGTTCTTTTCTAAAATCGGCTTCATTTACAATATTTCTGTTCTGGATTGCATCAATCAAAGGATGTCCTACAAAATCAACTGGGAAATTATGTTTTTTCTCGTAAAAATCCTTTTCAAACGGAAGGATAACGTACATAAAATCAACATCTTTTTTGATGGCTTTGATTCTGTTTTCTTTCCAAGCCCAAATTTGAGGCGAAATATAATAATGCGTAGGAATTCCTTTTTCTTTAGCCCAAGTAGCTATTCGCATATTAAAACCAGGATAATCAATAAAAATAATAGCATCTGGTTGAAACGATTCAATGTCCTTTTTACAGAAATTTATGTTGTTTAATATGGTTTTCAAATTCATAACTACTTCAATGAAACCCATAAAAGCTAAATCGCGATAATGTTTTACAAGAGTTCCGCCTGCTTGTGCCATTAAATCTCCACCCCAAAACCGAATGTTAGCATTGGGATCTTCTTTTATTAAGGCTTTCATTAAGTTTGCACCATGCAAATCTCCTGAAGCTTCTCCTGCAATTATATAATATTTCATTATAGAAGTAATGTTATAATAGTAAGTACAAGCATGGATAAAATAACTCCTCTAGCCATCATTTCTTTGTTTTTGTTTAAAAAGAAAAAGAAAAGTAACAAGTTAGGAACCGCACCTAATGTAATGACTTTACCTATAGAACCATTGTTTTTTAAATATGAATAATTTTCCAGTATTGATGTGCCTCCATTAGAAAACAACATAACCACAATTAAAAATCCGGCAAAACCTAATAGTAGGCCAAATAATAAACCGATTAAAATATCTTTTTTTTGCATAATTATAGATCCCAATTATTAATAGTTTGAATCGCATGATGTGCAGTTAAATCAAATTGAACCGGGACAATAGATACAAACCCATTTTCAAGAGCAAATTCATCTGTATCTTGACCTTTATCCTGATTTACAAATTCGCCTGTAAGCCAATAGTAATCTTTTCCTTGCGGATTGGTTCTTTTATCAAATTCTTCAATCCACATTGCTTTTGCTTGTCGACAAACTTTAATTCCTTTAATTTCTCCTTTTTCCGATTTTGGAAAATTCACATTCAATACAACTCCTTCTGGAAGTCCATTTTTTAAAACTTCTAAAGCAATTTTCTTTACAAATCTTTTTATAGGGCTAAAATCGGTTTCCCAACTGTAATCTAAATGCGAAAATCCTATTGCAGGGATTCCTTCTATTCCAGCTTCTACAGCAGCACTCATAGTTCCTGAATAAATTACATTAATTGAAGAGTTTGAACCATGATTAATACCAGAAACACATAAATCGGGTTTTCGTTTTAAAATTTCATGAACCGCCATTTTTACACAATCAACTGGAGTTCCAGAACAACTGTACTCGTGTTCAATTTCTGGATCTAAATTTACTTTATCTAAATGAAGCGTGTTGTTTATGGTGATGGCATGTCCCATAGCACTTTGTGGACTATCGGGAGCAACTACAATAATGTCACCTATTTCTTTCATAATACTAATTAAAGTTCTTATACCAGGTGAAACTATACTATCGTCGTTTGTAACTAAAATTAATGGGCGTTGCATTTTTTTATTTTTTTGCTAAAATAATAATTTAAAGCTAAGACTATTTCTCTTGAAGGCATATTTATTAGGATGTTTAACAAAATTTTATCGTATCTTGCACTATCGTGGCATAGTTTTTTATGTACCTTAGTTGAAAATTTTGCAATGAACCGAATTGTTGATTATATGAAGAGAAATTATAAAATTATTTTGCTTGTTACAGCATTATCTGCTGTGTTATGGAGTTTTATTCCTTCTAAAAAAGTTGAAGATCCAGAAAAAGATAAACTTTTAATAGAACTATTGTCTTATGTGTTAGAGAGAGGGCATTATAGTCCTGTCGCTTTTGATGATAATTTTTCTCAAAAAGTGTATAAAAAATACATCAATGGAATTGATCCTACGAAACGTTTTTTCTATCAATCAGATATTAATGAGTTTGCTAAATATGAAAATAGTATAGATGATTTAATTAAGACTAAAGATTTAACTTTTTTTGAATTAACTAATTCTCGTTTATTACAACGTATACACGAGTCAAGAAGTATTTATGAAGAAATTTTAGATAAACCATTTGATTTTTCTAAAGATGAAGAAATTAACCTGGATTATGATAAATTGCCTTACGCTAAAAACAAAAAAGAATTAACAGATAGATGGAGAAAACAATTGAAATTTTCAGTGTTATCTTCAGTAACAGATAAACAAAAATTAGAAGAAGCAAAACATAAAAAAGATTCAACTTATACTGTAAAATCATTTGGAACAATTGAAAAAGAAGCTAGAGAAAATTCATTAAAATCTTTAGACGAATATTTTGATTTTGTTGAAAAAGAATTAGACAGAAACGACTGGTTTTCAATTTTCTTAAATTCAATCGTAGAACAGTTTGATCCGCATACATTCTATTTTTCGCCAGATGATAAAGATAAATTCGATATCAGTATGAGTGGGAAGTTTGAAGGAATTGGTGCGCGTTTACAAAAGAAAAATGATGCAGTAGAAGTTTCGGAACTTATTTCTGGAGGACCAGCTTGGAGAGGTAAAGAATTAGAGGCAGGAGATTTAATTTTGAAAGTGGGTCAAGGTGAAGAAGAACCTCTTGATATTGCCGGAATGCGATTAGATGATGTGGTTAAAAAAATAAAAGGTCATAAAGGAACTGAAGTTCGCCTTACGGTAAAAAAAGTAGATGGAACTATTAAAATAATTTCTATAATTCGTGATGAAGTAGAAACAGAAGAAACTTTTGCAAAATCATCAACAGTAGAAAAAGATGGTAAAAAATTCGGAATCATTTATTTACCTAAATTCTACATCAGTTTCGAAAATAAAGATAATAGAGATGCTTACAAAGATGTAGCTCTAGAAATTGAAAGACTTAAAAAAGAAGGAATTCAAGGTTTAATTATCGATTTAAGAGGAAACGGCGGCGGTTCATTAGAAACTGTTGTAAACATGACAGGTTTGTTCATAGAGCAAGGTCCAGTTGTGCAAATTAAATCTTCAGGTAGAAAACAAGAAGTACTTTATGATAAAGATGCATCGGTACAATGGGACGGTCCATTAGTAGTAATGGTGGATAATTTCTCAGCTTCGGCTTCTGAAATTTTTGCGGCAGCAATTCAAGATTATAAAAGAGGAATCGTAATTGGTAGCAAACACACTTACGGAAAGGGAACAGTTCAAAATGTTATCGATTTAAATCAGTTTATCAGAAGTAGCGACTTTGGCGATTTAGGAGCTTTAAAAACAACTACTCAAAAATTCTATAGAATTAATGGTGGTTCTACTCAAAGAGAAGGAGTTTTAAGTGATATCGTTTTACCAGATAGATTTAGTTACCTTGATATGGGAGAAAGAGATGAAGTAAACGCTTTGCCTTGGGATAAAATTTCACCAGCAGAATACCAACCGGTTTTTGCAGGTTACGAATCAGTAATTAATAAAAGTAAAGAGCGTGTAGCAAACAATGATCAATTCAAATTGATTGATGAAAATGCAAAATGGATTTTTGAAAGAAAAGATGTAAATGATTTTAGTTTAAATCTTAAGAAATTCAAACATGAATTAGATGAAGCAGATTTAAAATTGAAACAATTTAAAGCAATAACAGATTACAAAAACAATTTAGATTTTAAATCGTTACCTTATGAAGAAATGATTTTTGAAAAAGATACCATCCTAAAAGAAAAAAGAGTTCGTTGGCATGAAGAAATGCAAAAAGACGTTTACATGGATGAAGCTCTTAACGTTTTAGATGATTTAAATGTTTTATATTCTAGTCAAAAAATGGTGTTGACTAAAAAGAAAAAAGATAATAAACTAGAAAGAGTAGATTAATTTTTGCTTTTAAATTTGAGGTAGAAAAAGTTTTCTCAATTAAATTTCCTAAAGGAATTTTTTGAAAATTTTTTCTACTTCTTTTTTGTTTTCTAAATGGCTCATGTGACCATCTTCTAATGTTTCTAATTGAACATTGGTTCCTTCAATTTGTAAAACACTTTCCTCAAAATTTAAAACAGGATCTTTTTTGCCTAAAATAAGTAATTTCGGGTAATCGGTAGTGTGTAATAAAACTTCCCTGTCTTTTCTAACTTTCATGCCTTCTTGAGCCGCAACGATTCCTTGTAAAGGCGTGTTTAAAGCTTCATTTTTTGCCCACTCAATTTCAGTAATAAGCGTATCTCTATTGGCTTCGCTAAATAAATTTGCAATCGACATGCTAATAGCAGCTTGATAATTCTTTTTAACCGCTCTTATAGCTCTATTACGGTTTGCTTTTCTTTCTGGTGAATCTTCTTTGCTTGTAGAGTTTAATAAAATTAAACCTTTTATCATTTCGGGATACAATTCAGCAAATGCAAGCGAAACATAACCACCCATAGAGTGTCCTGCTAAAACAATTCTTTTTAAGTGTAAATGTTTTACAACTTCATGAACAGCATCTGCCATTTCTTCCATAGTGTGAACATAACCTAAACATTCTGTTTTTCCATGACCTAATAAATCAATACAAATTACGCGATAGTTTTTTACTAATTCAGGTTGAAGATATTGCCACATGTTGCTGTTTTCTAAAAAGCCATGAAGTAAAACAATAGCAGTTCCTTTTCCTTCATCAGAAAAATTGATTGAGGTGTTTTTGTATGTGATTTGTTGGTAAGTCATAATGCAAAAGTAATTATTCTAAATAAAAAACGGTTCACTTTCGTAAACCGTCTTTTCTCTTTCTTCTTGAATATTTATCTCTAATTAAGCATTCATAATCGATTCAATTTCTTCAACTGTGATCGGAATGTTTTTCATTAAGTTAAATGGTTCTCCAGAAGGTTGAATTACTACATCATCTTCAATTCTAATTCCAAATTTTTCTTCTGGAATATAAATTCCTGGTTCAACAGTAAACACCATATTAGCTTCCATTGGTAAATGCAATAATCCATAATCATGCGTGTCTAATCCCATATGGTGAGATGTTCCATGCATGAAATATTTTTATAAGCTGGCCAATCTGGATTTTCATTTTGAACATCTGCTTTGTCAATTAAGCCCAAACCTAATAATTCAGAAGTCATAATTTTACCTACTTCAACATGGTATTGTTTCCAATAATTTCCAGGAACTAACATTTTTGTTGCTTCATCTTTTACTCTTAAAACTGCATTGTAAACCGCTTTTTGTCTATCTGTAAAACGACCCGAAACTGGAATGGTTCTTGTCATGTCACTTGAGTAATTTGCATATTCTGCACCAACATCTAGTAATAATAAATCTCCAGCTTTACATTCTTGATTGTTTTCAATGTAGTGCAAAACATTAGCATTATTTCCAGAAGCAATAATTGGTGTGTAAGCAAATCCTTTTGAACGATTTCTTAAAAATTCATGAGAAAATTCTGCTTCAATTTCATATTCCATTACTCCAGGTTTTACAAAATTTAAAATTCTGCGAAAACCTTTTTCAGTAATATTACAAGCTTGTTGAATTAAATCAAGTTCTTCTGGCTCTTTAACAGAACGTAATTTTTGAAGAATTGGATTCGATTTTTCAACTTTATGAGCAGGATAATTTTCTTTCCACCATTTTACAAAACGAGCTTCACGAGTTTCAGTATCAATCGAAGCTCTGTAATGTTCGTTAGTATTAATATAGATGGTATCAGCATAAGCCATTACTTCTTTTAAAGTCTTGTGGAAATCTTGTAACCAAATTACTGTTTTGATACCACTTACTTCAAAAGCACGTTCTTTAGTTAATTTTTCTCCTTCCCAAACTGCAATATGTTCGTTCGTTTCTCTTAAAAATAAAATTTCTTTTAAGTGTTCATACGGTGCATCAGGAAACAATAATAAAATACTTTCTTCTTGATCAGCTCCACTTAAATAGAAAATATCACGATGTTGCGCAAATGGTAAAGTACTATCGGCACTAACAGGGTAAATATCGTTAGAATTAAAAACGGCAACGCTATTAGGTTTCATTTGAGCCGTGAACTTTTTTCTATTTTTAACGAATAAATCACGGTTTATTTGATGATATTTCATTGTTTTGAATTTTTTGCGTTCCAAATTTAAAAAGAATGTATCGAAAAGCTGTTAAAGGAAATTAAAAATTTGAATTAAAATCAAGATTTGATTAATTTGGTAAAAATTTCAATTGATGAAAAAACTGTTTTCTTTCGTTATCCTTTTTGTAACATTTTTAATAAATAGTCAAATTATTGATGTTTCCGATGTAAAGTTTCAAAATATTGGTCCAACAATTATGAGTGGGCGAGTAGTAGATTTAGCGGTTAATCCCGATAATCCTGCTGAATTTTATGTGGCCTATGCTTCGGGCGGACTTTGGTATACTAATAATAACGGAACAAGTTTTCAACCAGTTATGGATAGTGCTCCAACCTTAAATTGTGGTTCAGTAATAGTAAATTGGAAAACTAATGAAATTTGGATAGGTACAGGCGAAGTTAATGCTTCGCGCTCTTCATATGCCGGAATTGGTTTGCTAAAATCATCAGATAAAGGTAAAACATGGCAAAATTTAGGGTTGCAAGATTCGCACCATATTTCAAGAGTTTGGGTAAACCCAATCAATTCTAATGAAATTGTTGCTGCTGCTTTAGGTCATTTATATACTAAAAATGAAGGGAGAGGAATTTTTAAAACTATCGATGGTGGAAAAACTTGGAATAAAACGCTTTTTATAAGCAATAAAACAGGAATTATAGATTTGCAAGTTGTTCCTGATAATCCTAAAATTATGTTTGCAACTTCTTGGGAAAAGGATAGAAAAGCTTGGAATTTCAAAGGAAATGGAAAAGAATCAGCGATTTATAAAAGTGAAGACGGAGGAGAAAATTGGACCTTGATTTCAACTGAAAATTCAGGATTTCCTAATAATGAAGGTGTAGGTCGTATAGGATTAGCTGTTGTAAACGAAAAAATAATCTATGCTGTTTTAGATAATCAAAACAACCGACCAAATGCAAGTAAAGAGAAGCCAAAAGATGCTAATGCAGCACTTTTTGAAACGGAAGTAATAGGTTGCGAATTATATAAATCTATAGATGGTGGAAAATCTTGGAACAAAACTCATCAAGACTTCATAGATGATATGTATTATTCTTATGGATATTATTTTGCAAATATATCAGTCAATCCTAATGATGAAAATCAAATTTATGTAGGTGGTGTTCCCTTGTTAAATTCAACAGATGGAGGAAGATCTTTTGAGATGATTAGTAAGGAAAATGTTCATGCAGATCATCATGTAACTTGGGTTAATCCTAAAAATCCTAATCATATTATTAATGGTAATGATGGAGGAGTAAATATCACATACGACAATGGTAAACATTGGATAAAATGTAATAATGAAGCAGTCGGGCAATTGTATGCAGTTCAAGTAGACAATCAAGAGCCTTACAATGTTTATGGAGGTTTACAAGATAATGGTGTTTGGATGGGGCCAAATAATTTCGAACAAAATGTCGCTTGGCATCAAGATGGAAAATATCCATATCAAGAATTAATTGGTGGAGATGGAATGCAAATTCAGATAGATAATAGAAATTCAAATATAATTTACACTGGATTTCAGTTTGGAAATTATTTTAGAATTGATCGAGAAACTAATGATTTAAAGAAAATTACTCCTAAATTACCTAAAGACTCAAAAGAAGAACCATTTCGATTCAATTGGCAAACACCTATTTTGTTGTCGAGTCATAATCAAGATATCTTGTATTTAGGTTCTAATTTTCTACATCGTTCAATGGATAAAGGAGAAACTTGGGAAAAAATTTCTGAAGATTTAACCAATGGAAAAGTGGAAGGTAATGTTACTTTTGGTAGCATCACAACTATTTCGGAAAGTCCATTGAAGTTTGGGTTAATTTATGCCGGAACTGATGATGGAAATGTTCATGTCACTAAAAATGGAGGAGCAACTTGGGAGAAAATTAATGCAAATCTTCCTAAAAGTTTATGGGTTTCAAGAGTTGTAGCATCCAATCATAAAAAAGAACGCGTTTATGTAACACTTAATGGTTATAGAAATGACGATTTTAAAAGCTATGTATACGTTTCGGAAAATTTTGGTATAACTTGGAAACTGATTTCAAAAGGATTAGATGCTGCAGTAAACGTGATTTATGAAGATAATTTTAATGAAAATTTACTTTATGTAGGAACTGATAATTCTTTGTTTGTAACTTTGAATAGAGGTGATGATTGGTTCGATTTTTCTCAAGAAATGCCAAATGTTCCTATTCATGATATTAAATTACAAATTCAATCAAAAGAATTAGTTGTAGGAACTCACGGACGCTCTATTTATAAAGTTGATGTTTCTAAATTAGAAAGTTTGAATACAGAAAATTTAGAAAAAACTTTGTTTTTGTTTAAGATTGATGATATAAAATCATCAAAACATTGGGGGAATAAAAATTATAGTTGGGAAGATTTTTTTGAACCAAGTGTTAACGTTTGGATATTTAGTAATATTGAGAAACAGTCTAAGTTTGAAATTTTAGATAGTAATAATAAAGTGCTTTTTTCGGAAAATGTTCTACTAAAAAAAGGGCTTAATAGTGTAGCATACAATTTGACATATTCTAATAAAAACTTAGTTAAAAATCATAAGCTAGTAAAAGCCAAAAACGGAAAATTTTATTTAGTTCCAGGAAATTATAAATTTAAAATTGAAGCTGAAAAAATAGATTTTGAAATTACAAAGTCAAAATAAAAAGTTAACTAAATTGGTTTTAGAAAAGTTTCCTAAATTCTATTTTAAACTTTAATTATTTGCCGAATAATCAAGAAATTTAAAACTTAAAATTTGCTAAATATGTATATATGATTTTGTAATACTTTGTAATCGATTGATTTTATTTGGGTTAAACACATTTTAAATTCATTATAAATTAGAGCTAAAAGGTTGTAGTGTAAATGAAATAACCTTATTTTTGTTTGATTTTAATAAAACTATCACATCAAATAAATTATGGCAAAATCAGCGCTTTTAAAGTCATCTATTGCAAAAAAATACTGGATGGCTCTTACAGGTTTATTTTTATGCTTGTTTTTGGTAGGTCACTTACTAGGTAATTTACAATTATTAATGCCAAATGCTCATCAGAAATTTAATGAGTATGCATTATTTATGACCACAAATCCTGCAGTAAAAATTCTTTCTTACGTTACGTACATTTCAATTTTGTTTCACGCTGTTGACGGATTTTTGTTAACATTACAAAACAAAAAAGCGAGACCAATAGCTTATGCTAAAACAAATCCAGGTGCAAACAGCGGATTTGCTTCTAGAAACATGGCAATTTTAGGAACATTAATTTTAGTGTTCATTGTTACGCACATGGTCAATTTTTGGGCTAAAATGCATTTTGACAAGAAAATGCCATTAATGACTACTTCAATAACATTGCCAGGTCAACCGCAACCAAAAGATTTTTATGTTGGAACTCAAGTTGGTCAATATTATATGGTTGAGCAAGTTTTAGCTGATGGAGAAAAGGATGATGCAACAAATCCTATGATGAAAAAGCCAATGAAACTTATTGGTACCGATATGTATAATGCAAATGCTAATGTAAAAGTGGGTTCAGTTTATAAAGATTTATATAAAGTAACAGTTGATTTCTTTAAAGATCCAAAAATTGGAATCTTTGCAACTTTAGGGTATGTGTTAGCAATGTTTGTTTTAGCATTCCACTTATGGCATGGTTTCCAAAGTGCATTTCAATCATTAGGAGTAAATAATAAATTTACACCAACAATTAAATTAGTTGGTAAGGTTTTCGCAGTAGTAGTGCCACTATTATTCGCAATTATTCCTCTTTATATTCATTTTGTTTTAAAATAATCAATACTTACAATCATGAAGTTAGATTCTAGAATACCAGAAGGACCATTAAAAGATAAATGGACTAATCATAAAAATCATTTAAAATTAGTTGCTCCTAATAACCGTCCTAAAATCGATGTAATTGTTGTGGGTACTGGTTTAGCTGGAGCTTCGGCTGCAGCTTCATTAGGAGAAATGGGATATAATGTAAAAGCATTTTGTTTTCAAGATTCTCCACGTCGTGCACACTCTATTGCAGCGCAAGGAGGTATTAACGCAGCAAAAAATTATCAAAACGATGGAGACTCAATCTACCGTTTGTTTTACGATACAATTAAAGGTGGTGACTACCGTGCTCGTGAAGCTAATGTTCACCGTTTAGCAGAAGTTTCTGGAAATATTATCGACCAATGTGTGGCTCAGGGTGTTCCTTTTGCTCGTGAATATGGTGGAATGTTAGATAACCGTTCTTTCGGTGGGGTACAAGTACAACGTACATTTTACGCTGCTGGTCAAACAGGTCAACAATTATTATTAGGAGCTTATTCAGCTTTATCACGTCAAATTGGTTTAGGTCGTGTTAAAATGTACAACCGTCACGAAATGCTTGAATTAGTAAAAGTAGATGGTAAAGCTCGTGGAATCATTGCTCGTAACTTAGTTACAGGTGAAATTGAAAGACATTCAGCTCACGCTGTAATTATTGCTTCAGGCGGTTATGGAAATGTTTATTTCCTTTCTACTAATGCAATGGGAAGTAACGTAACAGCTTCTTGGAAAATTCACAAACAAGGTGCTTTATTTGCGAATCCTTGTTATGTGCAAATTCACCCAACATGTATTCCTGTTCACGGTACAAATCAATCTAAATTAACGTTAATGTCTGAG